>NZ_JAKKCS010000010.1:0-180949 GCF_021728075.1 Vibrio sp. D54
GCATGTGTTAGGCCTGCCGCCAGCGTTCAATCTGAGCCATGATCAAACTCTTCAATTTAAGATTTTGTTCGGCTCAATGAATACTGAACATTACATAAAGTAATGTTTGAATTGACTGTGCTGAATCTTTCGATTCAATGGTCACTTCGTTTCATTGAAACCTAATTTGATACCGAAGTATCTAATTGGATTATCATCAACGAGTGCCCACACAGATTGATAGGTCTATATTGTTAAAGAGCACACTTCGAAGTTCTCTTCAAAGTGGACGGCTATTTTAGCTAGATAACTTATCGTGTCAAACACTTTTTTAAGTTATTTATCTGCGAGTTAATTTTAACTCACTAACCGTAGTTGTTTAGGTTCCGCTTTACTTGCTTTCCCGTGACAACGGAGGCGCATTATAGGGAGTTCATTAAAGAACACAAGTGCATTTTTTAAAAAAACTCACCTTTTTAGTTTATTCGTATAGAAAACAGACAAAAGACTCTAAAAAACTATAGAAAAGGGGCCAAACGACCCCTTTAGTGTGATTTTTATCTCAATTTCACTGTATCCATACAATTATTGATGAGCACAAATTTGGTCATTAGTAACAATTAGCTGCACTGTCTTGTCTGGAACGATTTCACCAGAAAGAATTGATTTGGCTAACGGGTTCTCGACATTCTGCTGAATTGCACGTTTTAAAGGACGCGCACCATACACAGGATCGAAACCAACTTGAGCGATCAAATCGAGCGCTTTGTCGGAAACTTCTAGTTGATAGCCTTTTTCCTCTAGTCGTTTCGCCAAACGTTCCAATTGAATAGAAGCAATGGACTTAATGTGCTCTTGACCAAGTGGATGGAACACCACGATTTCGTCAACACGGTTCAAGAACTCTGGGCGGAAGTGTTTGCTAACCACATCCATCACTTCACTCTTGATACCTTGATAGTCTAATGTTGCGAAATTCTCTTGGATACGAGATGAACCCAAGTTAGATGTCATAATCACAACCGTATTACGGAAGTCAACAGTACGACCTTGACCATCCGTTAAACGCCCATCATCGAGAACTTGCAGCAGAATGTTAAATACATCCGGATGCGCTTTCTCTACTTCATCTAACAAAATTACCGAATACGGCTTGCGACGAACCGCTTCCGTTAAGTAACCACCCTCTTCATATCCGACATAGCCTGGAGGCGCACCCACCAATCTTGCCACTGAGTGTTTCTCCATGAACTCAGACATGTCGATACGGACCATCGCATCTTCGCTGTCGAACATAAAGCTCGCAAGTGTCTTACAAAGCTCTGTTTTACCCACACCAGTTGGACCTAAGAATAAGAAGGAGCCAATTGGTCGGTTTGGATCAGAAAGCCCAGCTCGACTACGACGAATGGCATTCGATACAACAGAGACCGCTTCGCTTTGCCCTACCACACGATTATGCAGCACGTCTTCCATACGAAGTAGTTTCTCTTTTTCCGCTTCTAGCATCTTGGATACCGGAATGCCGGTTTGCTTAGAAAGTACTTCTGCAATCTCGTTGTCGGTTACTTTATTACGCAATAGCGTCATTTCCTGCATTTCAGCTTGGGTTGCAAGATCTAACTGCTTCTCAAGTTCAGGAATACGACCATATTGAAGCTCCGACATACGGTTTAGATCGCCAGCACGGCGAGCAAACTCCATGTCCATACGAGCTTGTTCAAGCTCAGACTTAATATGTTGAGTGCCAGAAAGAGATGCTTTTTCTGTATTCCAAACCTCTTCTAGTTCAGCGTACTCACGTTCTTTTTCATTGAGTTCTTCATTAAGCGCTTTCAAACGCTTTTCACTCGCTTCATCGTGCTCGTTACTTAGTGCTTGTTGCTCAATTTTGAGTTGGATAATTTTACGCTCAAGCTTATCCAAGGACTCTGGCTTAGAGTCAATTTGTAAACGAATGCTTGAAGCCGCTTCGTCAATCAAGTCGATCGCTTTATCCGGCAACTGACGGTCGGAGACATAGCGATGTGACAAGCTCGCCGCAGCAACAATCGCTGGGTCAGTAATTTCGACGTGATGATGAAGCTCATAACGCTCCTTCAAGCCACGTAAAATCGCCACGGTATCCTCAACGGTCGGCTCATCCACCAGCACTTTTTGGAAACGACGTTCTAATGCTGCATCTTTTTCGATGTACTGACGATATTCATCCAATGTTGTTGCGCCAACACAGTGCAGCTCACCACGAGCTAATGCCGGTTTTAGCATGTTGCCCGCATCCATTGAGCCTTCACCTTTACCAGCACCGACCATAGTGTGTAGTTCATCAATGAAGAGGATGACGTTGCCTTCTTCTTTAGCAAGTTCATTCAATACTGATTTTAAACGCTCTTCAAATTCCCCACGGTATTTCGCGCCAGCAACCAGTGCGCCCATATCCAGTGATAGCACACGGCGACCACGCAGACCTTCAGGTACTTCATTGTTAACTATGCGCTGCGCTAAGCCTTCAACAATTGCTGTCTTACCTACGCCTGGTTCACCGATAATCACAGGGTTGTTTTTAGTACGACGCTGCAATACCTGGATAGTACGACGGATTTCATCATCACGGCCGATAACCGGATCCAATTTACCTTGCTCTGCACGTTCGGTAAGGTCTATGGTGAACTTTTCCAATGCTTGACGAAGCTCTTCTGCATTCGGATCATTGACCTTTTGACCACCTCTGATCTTTTCGATTGCCTGGCTGACTTTTTGCTCTGTTAAGCCGATCTCTTTGAGCAATTGCCCCAATGGTCCGCGATCTTCTAAAGCGGCAAGCAGGAAGACTTCAGACGAGATATAGGAGTCTTGACGCTTTTGCGCCACTTTGTCACACAGGTTAAACAATGTGCCCATCGAGCTAGAGAGCTGAACATCCCCACCGATGCCACTGACTTTTGGTAATCGATCTAACATTTCACTCAATTTAGAGCGTAAATGCGTTACGTCCACATCCAGCATAGTAAGCAATGGACGAATTGGACTGCCATTTTGATCAAGCAAAGCCACCATGAGGTGAACTGGCTCGATATATTGATGATCGCGCCCTAACGCTAGTGATTGAGCATCAGAGATAGCGATTTGAAACTTACTTGTGAATCGATCAAGACGCATATCTACCTTCCTAACCTCAACTAAAGGAAATTCTTTTGACAGTTAGAAAGATGGATACTCAGGAGGGGAATTTCAAGGGAGTGAATGAATAAAGATAGCTTTGCAAAAATAGTAGTATGCATCTTAGCACTTTGGTGCTTATAGCTAGTCTTCGATCCAAATAAAGGTTGCTTGTCGACCTGTCTTACAATCACGGCGATACGAGTAAAAAGAGGCTTTATCTTGGTAAGTACAAAGTCCAGAATCAAACACTTGTGTCACACCAGCTCGGTTTAAACGTTGCGTTGCCAGCACCGACATGTCAGCAAACCATTTACCGTCGATATCGCGTGGAGCAAATGCTTGATTCGCCTGTGAATCAAAATCAACAAAAGCTTGCAGAACATCTTCACCCACTTCGAAGGCTTGAGGGCCAATGGCGGGGCCAAGCCACGCTATCACTTCACCAGAAAACAACGCTAACGCATTTTCGACAATGCCATTTGCTAAGCCGCGCCAACCTGCGTGAACAGCGGCTACTTGCGTACCTTGTGTATTAGTCAATAATACAGGTAAACAGTCGGCGGTCATCGCTGAACAAACAACATGGCTTGAAGAAGTAAATACACCATCTGCATCAAGCACCTGTGTTGTTGGTTCATTTGCTTGAGCCACAATGGTTGAATGCGTTTGGTTTAACCAGATTGGCGTATTTGGCATGTTTGCCTGTTGCGCCAACCAAGCTCGGTTCTTCTCTACTAAAGACAAATCATCCCCAACGTGAGTACCTAAATTCAGCCCTTGGTAAGGGCCTGTCGAAAAGCCGCCTATGCGTGTTGAGGCGAAAGCTTTGACATTTTTAGGCGCTGGCCAATTCGGAATGATCGTCTTCATATTAGAATTCTTCCGGTAAGCCGTGCTCTTCTGTATCTTGACGAAGCGCTTCAGTCATCACAACCATGTCATCAGGCACTGGAGCATGAAACTCAAGAACTTCGCCCGTAATTGGGTGCTCAAAGCGCAGCATTACTGCGTGCAATGCTTGGCGATCGAAGCCCCGGATCATTGCCGTTAGCTCTTCAGACGCACCTGTCGGGATGCGAGCACGTCCACCATATGCAATATCACCGAGCAGCGGATGCTGAAGATAAGACATGTGCACACGAATCTGGTGCGTACGACCCGTTTCTAGACGCAAACGAATACGCGTGTGTTCGCGGAAGCGTTCAGCAACACGGTAGTGCGTTACTGCTGGTTTGCCCATTGGTGCCACCGCCATAAGCGTGCGCTTAGTAGAGTGACGACCAATAGGTTGATCCACTTTACCGCCCGCAGTCATACGACCAATAGCGATCGCTTCGTACTCACGAGTAATATTACGTTTTTGCAGTGCGCGAACCAGACGAGTTTGTGCAGGAACGGTTTTCGCCACCACCATCAAACCCGTTGTGTCTTTATCCAAACGGTGCACGATACCTGCACGAGGTACTTCTGCAATATCAGGGTAATGATGCAACAACGCATTAAGCACAGTGCCATCAGGCGTACCAGCGCCCGGATGAACCACAAAGTCACGAGGTTTGTTGATAACGATAATATCTTCATCTTCATAGACGATATCTAGCGGGATATCTTGCGCTTCCCAGCGTTCTTCATCTTCTAACTCGGCTTGCAATGTAATTTCCTCGCCACCCATTACTTTGGTACGAGGTTTAGTGACAACTTCACCATCAACTTGAACTTTCCCATCAAGCAGCCACTCTTTTAGGCGCGAGCGAGAGAAGTCCGCGAATAATTCGGCGATAGCTTGGTCTAAACGTTGACCTAACTGGCTATCTTTTACGGTATTTGTTAATACAATCTGCTGAGCCATATCGAACTTTTTTAAAAACTGTGAGACTAATGCTCACGACTGTGAAAAAATAGACTATTACGTCATTGTATCTGTTACTGGAAAGAAAGTAACGGCAGCTTAAGAAATATTTAGATTCAAGGAACAGACTCCTGATATGAAACGTCAGACTTTAACAGGCCTTTTAGCGGTATCCCTTCTGTTTGGATGTGCAAGCAAAGAAGAAATCGTTCCTGATGTGCCGCCTTCGGAACTGTATGCAGACGCACAGATTTCTCTTCAAAGTGGTAATTGGCTTTCTGCAATTGAGAAACTGGAAGCATTAGACTCACGTTACCCATTCGGTGCCTACTCAGAACAGGTGCAGCTTGACCTAATCTATGCGTACTACAAAAACGACGACCTTGCTTTGGGCTTGGCAACCATTTCTCGCTTTATGCGTTTAAACCCAACCCATGAAAAGATGGATTGGGTGCTGTACATGCGAGGTCTAAGCCACATGGCGCAAGATCGTAACTTTATGCATGATTTATTCAGCGTAGATCGAAGCGATCGCGATCCTGAACCGGTAAAAAAAGCGTTTGATGACTTCAAAAAACTACTTCAACGTTACCCGAATAGCCCATATGCAGAAGATTCACAAAAACGTATGGTCGCGCTGAAAAACCGTCTAGCGAACTATGATTTAGCGACTGCTGACTTCTACCTTCGCCGTGAAGCTTGGGTCGCTGCTATTAATCGCAGCCAAGAGCTACAAAAAGCTTATCCAGACACAGAAGCTGCACGTAAGTCACTGACTATCCAGCTAGAGGCCTACAAGCAACTTGGTTTGGAAGACGCCGTAGCAAGAACTGAAAAGCTTATCGAGCTCAACCCTGTGAAGTAATTGAACTTGCTTTAAACTGAACCGCCACCGTTTTTACCGTGGCGGTTTTTTATTACTCTCAATAGTGTATTCAGCCCTTTCTTGATGATCTTCCTAGCTCCACATATGCTTAAAGTTCTCCTCCCCCCTTTATAAAAAGGATGTGAACGTGACGATATCTAAGCTTTGCGCAGTTATGCTGCTCCTATTGTCTGCTTCCGTTTGCGCACTGCAAATCTCGCCGCTCAAACAGCCTCCTTATACTGGGGACCTCGATGTCATCAAGGAGAAGAATGTACTGCGCGTCTTAGTTTCTGCTGATTTAGGCTTTTACTACATTGAGGGCGGCACACCAAAAGGCATAGGCGCGGAATTGCTGGCGCATTTCGAAAAAGACCTTCGTAAACTCAAACCAAAGCTTAACGTACAAATTATTCCTGTTGCCCGCGACCAGCTACTGCCAGCCTTAGAAAACGGTTCAGGTGACTTAGTTGTCGCCAACCTGACTATTACCGACACGCGCAAACAGAAAGTGGAGTTCAGTTCACCCATCCTCACTGGTATTCAAGAGTGGGTAGTGACAAACAAAAGCACACCAACGATGACGAAAATCGAACAATTGAGCGGCAAAGAGATTTGGGTGCGCGCCAGTTCTAGCTACTTTGAAAGCATTCAGACACTAAATAAGAAACTAAACAAAAAAGGCTTACCGCCTGTTATCGTGCACTTTATTGAAGAAACACTTCAAGATTATGAGCTGGTCGGAATGCTCAACAATGGTTACGTCAAAGCCATTGTTCTCGATAGCCATAAAGCCAAGCTTTGGCTGAAAGTGATGGATGATATTCGGGTTCACAAAAAAATCCCTATCCGCAAAAATGGCAAAATTGCTTGGGCAATGCGAGAAAATAGTCCCAAATTAAAAGCCGTCGTGAATAAGTTCATTCAGAAGTCTCGCTCTGGGACACTACTCGGTAACGTTATTTACGGTAAATACATCGATAACACGGGATGGTTGAACAGAGCTCTTAACCCTAAGAAAATTGCTCAACTAGAAAAACTCGCGGCGCTATTTTCACGCTATGGTGAGAAATACGATATCGACTATTTACTGATCGCAGCAATCGCTTACAAGGAATCAGGATTTAATAACGACCTAGTTGGAAGTCGAGGTGCCGTTGGCATAATGCAAGTCCTACCCAGCACCGCTCAAGATCCGAATATCAATATCAAAAATGTTCGACAATTAGAAAACAACATTCATGCTGGAGTGAAATACTTAGCTTTTTTGCATAAGCAGTACTTCAGTGATCCTGATATTACTGCACAAAATAAACTCTACTTTACATTGGCGGCTTACAATGCGGGCCCCGGCAATGTAGAGCGTATTCGTAAGCGTGCAGCCCAACAAGGTTACGATCCTAATGTTTGGTTTAATAACGTGGAAGTCGTTATGCGGAAAAGTTTAAGCTCAACGGTTGGGTACGTCGCAAGCATTAATCGCTACTACATAATATACAAACAACTAGAAAGTTTGGACCAAGTCAAAAGTTTAGAAGGGGTTTCACTAGCCCCAAAAGACCCCATTTTCATGATACCGCTACGAAAAGTCAGCCAAATGCCAGACAGTAAAAAGCCGCTTGTACAGCAAGCGGCTTTTTAAATGGATTCATTGGAGAGACTCAGTGATCGTCATCACACCTTACGTGTAGTTAAATTTTAACCACCTCAAATATTAGGCCGTAAAACTTCCCTAAAAACGAGGCCGTTTTCAGCTGAGTACTCTATCCAATCTACGGATTTACTAACCGATAACAAGCAATTTCACGATAAATCTCAGAAGTTCTTGAGTGAGATCACATTCATTTTTCATCATAAAAAACCCGAGCAAAATAATGATCTGAATCACATTTTTTTATGCTTAAAGCGGTAATCTGAACTCAACCCATGAGGGATGCAACAGAGGAAAAACACTTATGACAATGAATATCACTGGCAAAAACATCGAAATCACCTCTGCAATCCGAGCTCATATTGAGAGCAAATTTAAAAAACTGGAGAAATGGCAAGTAGACCTAATTGGTTGCCAAGCAACTTTCAGTGAGGAACCAAACAAACAGAAGAAATTCGAAGCGGTTATCAAAGTTCCTAAAGGCCAGCTCATTGCCTCAGCAACTCACGAAGATCTTTACGCAGCTATCAACGAAGTGGAGCAAAAACTAGAACGACAATTGAACAAGCTGACCCACAAACCTGAAGCTCGACGTGCAAGTAAGCCTGAGCTAGTGGAAGAAGAAGAGTAAACTGAACATATTGAGGAAATAGCGCCGAAAGGCGCTATTTTTTTGCTTGACGCTCTCCCCAGCCTTGCTTATTGTGTTTAAACACTCATAAATTAAGCACTATTTATGCATTTAACCTCACTGTTTATTTTTGACTTCTTTTTCCTCCCATAGTTGGAGGGGCGAACTCGTTTGTGAAAGAAAAGTCAAAAACAAACAGAAAGCCTCCCAAATCGGGAGGCTTTTTTATAAGGAAAGAATTGATGACTGACCAACCTATTTCCCTCGAAGAAATTCGTTTACGCTTGAATGAGTTGGATGACCAACTTCTCAGCTTATTGTCTGAGCGCCGTAAACTCAGCATTGAAGTAGCCAAAAGCAAAGTACAAACCTCAAAGCCTGTTCGCGACGCCGTCCGTGAACAGCAATTATTGGTCAAGCTGATTTCTAATGGCCAAGATAAATACGAACTTGACGCGCAGTACATCACCAAACTTTTCCATACCATCATTGAAGACTCAGTTCTGCTTCAACAAAGTTATCTGCAAAATCTCGTTAACCCACAGCAAAGCCGTAAGCCACTTGCTCGCGTCGCTTTTTTAGGAGCCAAAGGCTCTTATTCGCACTTGGCAAGTCGCGAATACTTCAGTCGTAAAAATACAGAGCTTATCGAGCTCAACTGCGAGCACTTTAAAGAAGTGACTCAAACGGTTGAATCTGGCCATGCTGATTATGGCGTTCTGCCAATCGAAAACACCAGCTCAGGCTCTATTAATGAAGTGTATGACTTACTACAACACACGACGCTTTACATCGTTGGAGAGCTAACTCAACCAATCGAACACTGCTTGGTTGCGAAAAAAGACATTCGTCTGGAAGATATTAAAACGCTGTATTCTCACCCTCAGCCACACCAACAGTGCAGTGAGTTTTTAAGCCGTATGAAAGGGGTAAAGCTGGAGTCCTGCGCGAGCACAGCAGATGCAATGCAGAAAGTCCAAGAGATGGATCGTGATGATGTGGCTGCAATTGGTAATGCATCAAGCGGTAAGCTATATGGCTTGCAAGCAATTCAAGGCAACATCGCAAACCAAACCGAAAATCATACTCGCTTTATCGTGGTTGCTCGTAAACCGGTTGAAGTTTCTACTCAGATTCCAGCAAAAACCACATTGATCATGTCGACCTCCCAAGAGGCAGGCTCATTGGTTGAAACACTATTAGTGCTGCAACGTTACGGCATCAATATGACCAAGCTAGAATCACGCCCAATTATGGGGAACCCGTGGGAGGAGATGTTCTACGTAGACTTGACATCACATCTTGCTTCGACAGAAATGCAACAGGCACTTGAAGAGCTAACAAAAATCACTAAGCACTTGAAAGTATTAGGCTGTTACCCGAGTGAGAACGTAAAGCCTACGCAAGTAAAATTGAGTTAATAGACACCAGTGAGTAAAAAGATCATGGCAACCCAAAAAGTCGTAATCGCATCGCTAAACCCAGCCAAAATTAATGCAGTTCAAAGTGCATTTCGTAATGCATTTCCGCATCAAGAATTCAACTTCGTTGGCATCAGTGTACCGAGTGAGGTCGCAGATCAGCCCATGACGAATGAAGAAACTCATCGTGGTGCGCTAAACCGCGTTAAAAACGCAAAAGTAGAGATGCCAAACGCGGATTACTATGTCGGTCTCGAAGCGGGAATTGAAGCAAACGTGACGTTTGCTTGGATGGTGGTTGAATCAGAGACTCACCGCGGTGAATCTCGTTCTGCAAGCTTAATGTTGCCGCCAAAAGTCTTGGAAAAACTCAAGGATGCGAATGAGTTGGGAGATGTAATGGACGAAGTGTTTGGTACTGATAACATCAAACAGAAAGGTGGCGCTATTAGCCTGCTAACCCAAAACCAGCTAACTCGAAGCTCGGTCTATCACCAAGCCTTGATTCTGGCTTTAATTCCATTCACAAACCCTGAGCACTTTCCTTCAAATTTATAACACTCAGCCTATTCTCTAGATACGCAAAAGGGCGGATATTTCCGCCCTTTGTAATACGTTATCTTAGTCAATTGTAACACCAAGGCCTAAAAGCAAATTGGATATACTGTCTACTTAGATACCGCAACTTGTTCTAACAAGACTTTCAACTTGTCTTTTTCTTCATCAGATTTCGACTTTAGTTCGTTAGAGCCACGAGTAATGGTGGCAATGCCCACACCAAGCATCTGACTGATCTGACGTTGAGATAATTCTCCTTTAAGAAGTTCGTTAATTATATTAACGCGTGATATTAATGACTCTCTCTCATCACGTGACATCAGCATAGTTAACAGCATGTCATCTTGCTGGGTGCCCATACTTGTTCGAATTAGCTCAATAATCTGTTGCCAGTCTTTGTACTCGGGTTCGTGCGACATCAAGTTACCTCACTCAATACTTGGTATTGATCTCATGTTGATTCAAGAACGCGCCATCGATACCCAAAAGATCACGATAGTATGTTTCAAACATCAAGATGTTTTGTACATAACCGCGCGTCTCTTTAAATGGAATTGCCTCAATAAAGGCATAAGCATCCACTTTTCCTTGGGTACGCTCTCGCCACGTTTTTACTCTGTTAGGACCTGCATTATAAGCAGCAAGAGCAAAAATACGATTATTATCGTAATCCTCTAATAAACCTTGCAAATAATGGCTACCAATTTCGATATTTTTTCCTACATTGTAGAGATCCTGCGTACCTTGATAACTCAACTTATATTTACGTGCCGTGTACTTCGCCGTCGCAGGCATAATCTGCATAAGACCACGAGCGCCAACTGGAGAGCGGGCTTCAACATCTAACGCACTTTCCTGTCGAGCGAGAGACATCATCGTGACGGGATCAATGTTGTGCTTTTTCGCATAAAAGTTAAACCACCAGCGGTGTGCTATTGGGAACCTAAGTTCGATATTATCCCACATCTGCGCTTGAATACTCGCGGTAACCGTTAGGTTATGCCAACGTTTAAATGATGCATAAGCCGCCAACATCGCCTTTTCATCTTTTCCTACGCGGCGCAGTAAGTGTGCCCATTCACTCTTCGCTGCTGCGATTTTATCCGTCGCGATCAACTCTTCGATACGAGCTAACGAGTCTTGATAGGGTTGAACAACTTTCTTATCCAACTTAACCGTATGCGTTGGGTATTTGATTGATTGTCCGATTGCATTGGCGGCAGCCACACTGTAGAAGTTTCGTTGCCCAAGCAGAGTTGCTAAACGCTGTTTCCCCGCGATGTCATCACCTAACGCTATTTCACTTCTTCCAAGCCAATATTGCCAGCGTAGCGTGGCTTGTTCTTCTTTATTTAGAACAGCAATCCACTCTTGTACGCCTTTCCAATCTGCATTTTGAATCGCTAAGCGGATGCGCGTTTCAATCAACGGTAAGTACTGACTGGTTTTCGTTTTATCATCGCGCCATTTAGCTAATGACTCAGACTCCGTACGAGTCAATCGAAATGCAATATAGTCGGCAAGTTCTTGCGCTTTTTCTGGAGAAAACTTCTGTCCTTTAATGACGGCATCGTACGCACCTTGTGCTTGGCTAGTGTTCATACGAGCCAACTTTTCTAACGCATATTCACTTTGCGCTCGATTAAAATCATTCGCAGGTTTTTTCTTCGCGAATTCCGCAACACTTGCAGGATTATCAAACAACGCTTTCATTTCTTTGGCTTGTTGCTTTGCCTGCGCAGATTTAGGCAGTTTGAGCAAGTAACTCATCAAACCGCCATTACGAGCATCAAACGCCAGTAACATACGCTGTAAAATCAGTTCATCGGTACGCTCACCCGCCTTGTCCCATGCCGCAAATAATGGGTCACACTCATCAGCAATGCTGATGCCACGTAACCACATATGTTCAGCCCCTTTAAACGCCGCGACTTTCTTGCCTTGCTTTAACTGAGCAACGTAGAAAATACATTGGTAACGCTCACCACTAGGAATGACTTTTTGAAACTCAGTAATAGTTTTCCAATCTTTTTGCTTATAAAGATGATTGAGGTATGGAGCGCGAACTCGACGAGAAAATGGAAAAGACTCGTGCTCAGAAATAAACTCGTTTACCTGTTGTGGTGACTTTTCCGGTAACTGTCTAATAAAAGTGCGGTAATCCACATAAGGCGTTAGTGGATAGTTAGAAATTTTAGGACGAATCGAAAGGTATCCATCGATGTCATTTTTATCTAATAAATCTTGAGCTTGCTCATATACTTCGCGCTGCTTTTCCAAACTCAGCGCGGCATTAGCACTCAAACTCATAGCACACAACGCGGCGGCGCAGCATACGTTTTTAGCCAATTCAGATACGTTGAATCTCATTTGTGTCATTTTCCCCAGACATATACTGCCCTAAAGCCTAGTTTTGTTAGAGTTCATGTGATGTTAAGGCAATTTTCACACATGCATCTATTTACACAGAATGCAGATGTCCATGTAAAGCAACTTAGTGTATTAAAAATTGTACTCGTCAAACTTTAAGACGATGGAGACAAAGCGTTTCTAACTCGCATAGAAAACACTTCGTCATTCTTAACGAATAACAAAAGTGTATACCCTAACCGTGTAAGTTTCCGGTCAGCTCAAAATAAGAAATCCATTCGTTAGGGAAATTCTTGCAATGCGGTAACAAAAACAAAGCACTTGGTATAAAATGATGGGTTTGAATGACAGTTAATTTAGGAACGATCGGCAATGGCTGAATACGTATATACCATGTCGCGGGTGAGCAAAATTGTGCCACCTAAGCGTCAAATTCTTAAAGACATCTCTCTGAGCTTCTTCCCTGGTGCGAAAATCGGTGTTTTAGGTCTGAACGGTGCAGGTAAATCCACACTGCTACGTATCATGGCAGGTATCGACACGGATATCGACGGTGAAGCGCGTCCACAACCTGGTCTAAACGTAGGTTACCTACCTCAGGAACCAGTATTAGACGAATCAAAAACCGTTCGTGAAGTTGTTGAAGAAGCGGTTGCTGACGTTGCTGACGCTCTGAAACGTTTGGACGCAGTCTACGCAGCATACGCTGAACCAGATGCAGACTTCGACGCACTTGCAAAAGAGCAAGGCGAGCTAGAAGCCCTTATCCAAGCGAAAGATGGCCACAACCTAGAAAATGCGCTTGAGCGTGCAGCAAACGCACTACGTTTACCTGAATGGGACCAAAAAATTGCGCACCTATCAGGTGGTGAACGCCGCCGTGTGGCTATTTGTCGCTTGCTACTTTCTAAGCCAGACATGCTACTGCTTGATGAACCTACCAACCACCTAGATGCAGAATCAGTGGCTTGGCTAGAGCGCTTCTTAGTGGATTACACAGGTACCGTAGTAGCCATCACCCACGACCGTTACTTCCTGGATAACGCTGCGGGCTGGATCTTAGAACTGGACCGTGGTGAAGGTATCCCATGGGAAGGCAACTACACCTCATGGCTGGAGCAAAAAGACGCTCGTCTACAACAAGAAGCCTCCCAAGAGAGTGCTCGCCAAAAGACTATCGAGAAAGAGCTTGAGTGGGTACGTAAAAACCCTAAAGGTCGTCAAGCGAAGTCAAAAGCACGTATGGCTCGCTTTGAAGAACTGCAAAGCTCTGATCACCAAAAACGTAATGAAACCAATGAACTGTTTATCCCACCTGGTGAGCGTCTAGGTGATAAGGTTATTGAAGTGAAGAACCTGACCAAGTCATTTGACGGTCGTGTTCTGATTGATGACCTGTCATTCAGCATCCCTAAAGGTGCAATTGTTGGTATCATCGGTGCTAACGGCGCAGGTAAATCGACGCTATTCAAGATGTTAAGTGGTACTGAACAACCAGACTCGGGCACAATTGAGATGGGCGATACAGTAAAACTGGCATCGGTCGATCAGTTCCGTGACAGCATGGACGATTCTAAAACCGTATTCCAAGAGATCTCTGAAGGTGCTGATATCATTAAGATCAACAACTTCGAAATCCCAGCTCGCGCATACTGTTCACGCTTTAACTTTAAAGGCAGTGACCAACAAAAGATTATTGGTGAACTATCGGGTGGTGAGCGTAACCGTGTCCACCTTGCGAAGCTGCTTAAAGCGGGCGGTAACGTGTTGCTACTCGACGAACCAACCAACGACCTTGACGTTGAAACACTGCGTGCTCTAGAAGAAGCATTACTAGAGTTCCCTGGTTGTGCAATGGTTATCTCGCACGACCGTTGGTTCCTTGACCGTATCGCGACCCACATCATTGACTACCGTGACGAAGGCCAAGTTAACTTCTACGAAGGTAACTACACAGAGTACATGGATTGGTTGAAGAAAACATTGGGTCCTGAAGCCGCAGAACCACACCGTATCAAATACAAGCGTATTGCGAAATAATCGCAACCCACAAAGTTTGATTGTAATTTGTACAAAGGCCGCTATCATAGCGGCCTTTGTTTTCTTTGTTATAAAAAGAGCTCATTAGCCCGTCTCGTTCGTTAAGAACATGACATTGCACTTACGTCACTCTGTACCGACCTCGACACTTTTCAAACAACAATCGAACATTTTTTGTTCGTATTGATATACTATTCAATTCTGTTTGACGACCTGACGAGAATATTCATATGACAGAGAGACGACGCTTTTCACGTGTTCTCCATCAAGCTCCAGCTAAGATAGAACAACGTGACTTGGCAATTGAAGCTAGGATTCAAGATCTTTCCTTGCATGGTTTACTCATGAAAGTGGAAGAGACTGAGGCTTTGGATCCAACCCTTCCGGTCCATGTGACTTTTTCATTTGATCAATCCGAACAATTGATTACGTTAAAAGCGCAAGTTGTGGATGTCTCTAAGTGTGAGATTAGGTTGAAGATCGCTAAGATAGACATCGAAAGCATTAGCCAACTAAAACGATTTATAGAATTGAATGTAGGCAATAACGACCTTCTGAATCGAGAGTTAGAGCACCTCTCTGGTTTTTAGGAGAAAAATAAATGAACGCCTATTTAAGTAACAATAACTATGTCTAAAAAAATCATCATGCAGATCCCGACGAAAGACGGCGATCAGCAGTTCTATTTGGGCCGCAGTTCGGTCCTAGCAGTATTTGCTTCAGTATTAGCATTACCCGCCGTCGTTGGTGGCGCGTGGTACCTTAATCAGCAGCAGATGCACAATAAAGACGAACTAACACAAATCATCGCCAAACTGGAAAGTGAAAAGGCCGAAGTGACGGCTCTTTACGAAGAGCAGCTTGATACCAATCATTCACTTTCCCAGTCTTTGACGGACAAAAACAATCAAATTCAGCTATTGGGCAAACGGGTATTCGACGTTGAATCGGTTTTAGGTCTCGCAGACGAAGAGTTGATGATCGATGAGAACAGCATGGGGTTAGAGGAGCGAATTGACGCAGCCGCTATCGACTCTGCTGTTCGCGCGACGATGTTCCGTTTGATACCAAATGACAGTCCAGTCACATACCAACGTATTTCTTCTTCTTACGGCAGTCGTATTAATCCGATTTCAGGTAAGAGGCATGTTCATACTGGTATCGATCTGACTTGTAAAAGAGGAGAAGAGATCCTGGCACCGGCTGACGGTGTGGTGGAAACCGTTCGCCCGAGCAATCGTGGTTATGGTAACTATGTCACCATTCGTCACTCATTTGGCTTTATGAGCTCCTTTGCTCATCTACAACGCTTCAAAGTGAAAAGCGGTCAGTTTGTTAGTAAAGGCGACATCATTGCTCAATGCGGTAACTCTGGCAACTCCACAGGGCCACACTTGCACTATGAAGTACGCTTCCTCGGACGAGCACTCAACCCTCAATACTTAATGGAGTGGACGCCAGAAAACTTCAATGACGTCTTTGAAAAAGAGAAAAAAGTGAAATGGGGACCTTTGGTTCAATTGATTGATAACGTTGTACGTCTACAAGTCAATTTAACCAATTCACCCTATCGCGATACCAGTATCAACACAGTATCAAGTGAAGATACGAGTAATACTGCGACGAACTGATTTGTCCATCAACACGAAAAAGAGCAGCTTACGCTGCTCTTTTTGTTTCGGACTCGCACGACTAAATAACCCGTGATTAACCGCGATGAATATTATCATTCGCCTGTTTGAGTAAGTTTTGGCTCTCATTCATAAATTGTTGAGAATAAGTACCAAACCAATCACTCACCTGCTTAAAGCTTTCGATGAATCGCGCTTTGTCTCCGCTATCCAGAATCGCTACCGCATCACCTAAACGCTGATGGAATCGCTTGATCATATCGATATTCTCTTGAGAAGAGAAAATGATATCACCGTACAAGTTCGGATCCTGACCAAACAGTCGTCCCACCATCGCCAATTCAAGGCGGTAGATTGGCGAGCTTAACTTCAACAACTGATCGATGTTCGGATTCTCTTTGCTAAGGTGCATACCGTAAGCAAACGACGTGAAGTGGCGCAGCGCCTGAATCAACGTCATGCCATGATCGTGCTCTTGTGCATCGATTTGGCACAAGCTTGCGCCCCAAATCCCAAACTGTTGCAATAGCCATTGGTAATGCTCGTGACCACGGCCATCACAGTACACAATAACCTGCTTGGCAAGGCTCGGAACATCTGGGCCAAACATTGGGTGCAAACCAACCACAGGACCTTGGTGCACATTCAACATTGCTTGCAGAGGCTTCGACTTGATAGAAGTCAGGTCACACAGAATGCAGTCTTGCGGCAAGTTCCCCAGTTTTTCGATCACCCCTTCCGTTAGATGGATCGGCACCGTGACCACGACTAAACCCGCGTTGTCTAGAATCTCATCCGCATGATCCCAGTCTTTACTACCGAGAACTTTGACCTGGTAGCCCGACAATTTGAACATACGCCCAAACAGGCCACCCAATTGACCATTACCACCAATAATAACAACTGAGCGTAAATCAGGGTTCAAACACTTAAAACCGGAATCTTTCTCGCTGGCATAAGACTCACGCATTGTTCGACGCAGAATATCTTCAATAAGCTGTGGAGGAATTCCCATTTTTTCAGCTTCAGCGCGACGAGAAGCTAACATCGCCGCTTCGCGGTCTGGAGCATAAATTGGCAAACCATGTTCGCTTTTTACTTCCCCAACTTTCTCTACGAGCGCTAAACGCTGAGCCAATAGCTCCAACATTTGCTTATCGACTGCATCAATCTGATCGCGTAATGCGTTAAGTTCAACTGCCATTGATGTTCCTTAAATCCTGTATTAATTAGCCTTTAGACGATTTTCTAAGAAAGGCACTAGCTCTTCATATGCATGACGTAATAGTGCCTCAGTTGAATCCCAATTGATACATGCGTCAGTGATAGATACACCGTATTTCATCTCTTCAAGAGCTAAGTCAGAAGATTGATTTCCTTCATTGATATGGCTTTCAATCATAAGACCGATAATAGATTTATTGCCTTCACGGATTTGATGAATCACATCCTCCGCGACTAGTGGCTGGCGACGGTAATCTTTACGTGAGTTGGCGTGACTGCAATCCACCATTAATGAAGCATCAAGACTAGATTTCGCCATCTCTTGCTCACACTCAGTGACTGATACCGAATCGTAGTTAGTTTGCTTGCCGCCACGTAAGATCACATGTCCATTAGCATTGCCCTGGGTGGTTAACAGTGCGACTTGTCCCTCACGGTTAATTCCCATAAAACGGTGGCTAGAGGACGCAGCTTGCATCGCGTTAATTGCGGTTGCCAAACTGCCATCCGTGCCATTCTTAAAACCGATTGGCATAGACAGGCCGCTTGCCATTTCACGGTGAGTTTGTGACTCCGTCGTACGAGCACCGATGGCTGCCCAGCTAAAAGTATCCGCCAAGTATTGTGGGCTAATTGGGTCTAGAGCCTCAGTCGCGAGCGGGATTTCCATCTCTGCCAGCTCCACCAGAAGTTCGCGTCCAACATGCAGACCGTGCTCAATATCGAAACTGCCGTCTAGGTGTGGGTCATTGATCAGTCCTTTCCAGCCGACCGTGGTGCGCGGCTTCTCAAAGTAAACACGCATAACAATATACAGTTGGTCACTTAGTTGTTCAGAGAGTGCTTTAAGTCGCTTTGCGTAATCCTTCGCCGCTTCCACGTCGTGGATAGAACATGGACCGCATACAACAAGCAGGCGGTGATCCTTCTTGTGAATAATATTAGCGATAGTTTGACGAGACTCTTGAATAAAGCGACGTGCTTTTTCACTCAAAGGAAGCTTGGTTTTTAGTTCCTCCGGAGTAATAAGAACCTGTTCTTCGATAATATTAATATTGCTCAACTCACTTTTCTGCATAACCCTAACCTGTATATTTATTTTTACACCCAACCAAACCTTTGGTGAGACAACTAAGCTTTAACGACAAGATAACAGGCTAAAAAAGAAAAACAAGCGTACATAATAAAAAACATTTAGTGTAAATCTATGTTTACAGTCAAATAAAAAGCCAAAGTATAATTAACTTTGGCTTCTCATCGCTGTTTTGAATCTTTTACAAGAGGTTTAGCTAGTCAAGCGTTTCATCGCTTCACTCGCCGCTTTCCACTCTTGAGATAGCTTAAGTTCGCTTGGAGAAAATGACTGTTTTTTCAGTAATCCATCCGCGAGTGGCACGGTTGAAACCGGTAAGTTGTCTAATACCTCAACGTGCGCTTCTCGTTT
Organism: Vibrio sp. D54; assembly: GCF_021728075.1. Taxonomy (NCBI): domain Bacteria; kingdom Pseudomonadati; phylum Pseudomonadota; class Gammaproteobacteria; order Vibrionales; family Vibrionaceae; genus Vibrio; species Vibrio sp. D54. The sequence goes on from NZ_JAKKCS010000010.1 coordinate 18,826, forward strand.
ATTACACATTAACAACATATCGCAGCCAGCTCTCAATGCTTGAGCACCTCGCTCGGCAGGGCTGCCCATGATCGCAGCGCCTTCCATGGTCAAGTCATCCGAAAAAACCAAACCTTTAAAACCCAATTGCTGACGCAGGACCTGTTTTAACCAGTATTCAGAACCGCTGGCTGGTTGAGCATCATAATGTGGGAAAATCACGTGAGCAGGCATCATGGCATCTAAAATACCGGCATCAATTTGCGCTTTGAAGATCGCCATATCTTGTTCAAAAATATCACTGCGCTCGTCGTATGGTGTTTCTAGATGTGAGTCTGCAATCACGCCACCATGTCCAGGGAAGTGTTTGCCTGTCGTTGCCATGCCAACACTCTTCATTCCTTGCATATAAGCAGTGCTATAGCGAAGAATGGTATCGGCATCTTCACCGAATGCGCGGTTACCGATCGCTTTACATTGATGGCCTTGGTCAAGTACCGGGGCAAAGCTTAAATCAATATCATGGGCAATCAGCTCTGCTGCCATTAACCAACCGCCCATACGAGCAAGCTCTTCACCATTTTGATGTTTAGCGTACTCATCAGCAGCAGGAATTAATGAGAAACCTTCACGAAAGCGCTGCACTCGGCCGCCTTCTTGATCCACACCGATCAAAAACGGGCGCTTAGCCGCCTTTCGGATGGATTGAGTAAGTGCTTGAAGCTGTTTGCTATCATGATAGTTGCGAGCAAATAGAATTAAGCCACCAACCGTAGGATGCTCCAAGATTTCTTTGTCTTCAGCGGTCAGTTCATACCCCGCAACGTCAACCCATAACGGTCCCATGTTTTCTCCTCAAAATCGGCTGAATATCTCGTATTCGATGAGGTTATTCGCTTCAGGTTTGCTTTACAATAAGTGAATGAAGAATTGACGAGATCGGCTATGAAATTTAACGAACTGTACATTGGTGTGATGTCTGGAACGAGTATGGATGGTGTTGATACCGCTCTAGTTGAAATAAGCGATGAGCACGTTCGCCTGATTGCGCACGACGACTACCCAATGCCCGCAGCACTAAAAGACATGCTGTTATCTGTTTGTACCGGTCAAGCAACAAATTTAAAAGCCATAGGTGAACTTGACCACCAGCTCGGCCACCTATTTGCAGATGCCGTGTTACAGCTGCTCAATAAGTCTGGTTACGTCGCAGAGCAAATTCGTGCGATTGGTAATCACGGTCAAACAGTGTTCCATCAGCCTACCGGAAACTTGCCGTTTACCACTCAATTGGGCGATGCCAACATTATCGCGGTCAAGACAGGCATTGATACGGTAGCGGATTTTCGTCGTAAAGACATGGCGCTAGGTGGACAAGGTGCCCCACTCGTCCCTGCTTTCCATAAAAGCATTTTTGCGATGCAGGATTCCACAACTGTGGTACTTAACATTGGAGGCATTGCCAATATCTCGGTACTGCATCCAGAACAACCAGTCATTGGCTATGACACAGGCCCGGGCAATATGTTGATGGACGCATGGTGTGCTCTGCATACTGGGCAAAGCTTCGACGAAGATGCACAATTTGCACTTAAAGGAACGGTAAACGCTACTTTGTTGACTCAATTACTCAAAGAAGCTTACCTCGCCATGCCAGCCCCTAAAAGTACCGGACGAGAACTGTTCAATATTGACTGGCTGCATCAACAAATGGTCCATCACAAGTTACCAATCGAAGACGTACAACGTACACTTTGCGAGTATTCTGCAATTACCATTGCCAACGAAGTCGACAAGTTTTCTCATGGCATCACACCTCAACTATTGGTCTGTGGCGGTGGAGCAAGAAACCCACTTTTGATGCAGCGACTAGCTAAGTTATTGCCACAATGGAGCGTTGCGACAACGGCAGAAAAAGGCGTTGATGGCGACTACATGGAAGCAATGGCGTTTGCTTGGCTTGCGCAGCGCCATATTCACGGCCTCCCTAGCAACTTACCGGAAGTTACGGGGGCAAGTCGTCTCGCTTCACTGGGTGTACTCTATTCAAAAAATTAAGGGCAATAGATCCTAAACAAAAAGGCTTAATTCATTATGACGAACGATGCACTTATCGCAGCTTTATCCCATCTGGTATCTGAAGGGCGAAATCCAGACACCATGGACATCGACTTGCTGCCTTCTCTCGATATTGTTCAACGCATCAACCAACAGGACAAACTCGTTCCTCTTGCCGTTGAAAAAGTATTGCCTGAGATCGCTGAAGCCGTTGATAAGATCACGGAAGCATTTAAGGTCGGAGGTCGGTTGTTTTACATCGGTGCGGGTACCAGTGGTCGACTTGGCGTTTTGGACGCTTCAGAATGCCCACCAACTTTTGGCACAGATCCAGAGATGGTCGTTGGTATTATTGCTGGTGGAAAAGAGGCAATGTTCCGTGCAAAAGAAGGGGCGGAGGACGACCCAGCATTGGGCGAGCAAGATCTTAAAGAGAATACGCTAACACAACGCGATGTCGTCGTTGGTATTGCGGCAAGTGGACGAACACCTTACGTGATTGGTGGCTTAGAGTATGCGAACGAGCTTGGTGCCACCACTGTAGTACTATCTTGTAACCCTGACTCTCCGATTGCAGATATTGCTGATATTGCGATTAGCCCCGTTGTTGGACCTGAAGCGTTAACGGGATCCACTCGCTTAAAATCAGGGACAGCACAAAAACTCGTACTGAACATGCTCACTACCGCAAGCATGATTCGCCTGGGCAAAAGTTATCAGAACTTAATGGTAGATGTGAAAGCGACGAATGCAAAGCTAGTTGCAAGAGCGGCTCGTATTGTTATGCAAGCAACAGATTGTACTAACCAAGAGGCTAAAACGGCGCTCAAAGAAACGGACTACGACGCCAAGTTAGCGATTTTGATGATTTTAACCGGGCTGGATAAAGAAAGCGCAACTGAGCAACTGAACGCCAAGCAAGGATATTTAAGAAAAGTCGTGATCGAGCAAGCTAATCAATCTTAATCAATAAAGCGCCTCACTTATTTAAAAGTCAGGCGCCTTTTATGGCTTAATTTAGTAGTTCAATCGTTCAATGTGAGTAATACCGACTTTACCTTCAAGGTCACTGAACATATGAACCATTGCTGGGTATGGTTGTGCTCCAGGGTAGACAACTTCTGCATTACAGAAAAACGCATAGTTTTGTCCGGCTACGACTTGAGTAGCCACAACCAAAGGGGAGTATTTGACACCGACAAACCCCTCGATACCTTTAGCAAATACTTCTTTATTATCTGCTGTGAGTTCATGAAATGGACTCCAGCCACCAGCCATTTGCGTTGACATAATGTGATTCCTTTTTTCTGTGCTCACTATCAAGCAGTATGAACATAGTTTAATAAGGAAGATTTTGCCACATTTATGTGATGCAGACAGTGTAACAACGGCTTTATTGACTATTAATTTGAGTATTCATTCCAGCCACGTTGCCATTCCATGCGGAATTTTTGCGCTTGCTCAGTACCTTCACAAACCCCTTCGTAATACTGACCAGATAACCCCATTTGATACGCAAAAGCAGGATTACAGTACTCACGTAAACCTTCTAAATAACCTTGATCGTAGTCACTTTGCTTAACACTACCCAACTCACGAAGCTCGCTCATCGTGCGCGATGTGTGTCCGGTTATGCCATCTTGATATCCGATTTGATGCCAATCTCCCGACTTGGCAAGATCTGCTGTCGTTGCTGTGCATCCTGCAAGTAAAGCCAGTGCCAGACCTACCGTTACCTTTTTCATGGTTCTTCCTTAAGTAATTGTTTTCAAAAATAAGCTTACCACTAATTATTGGCGCTTGCCGCTGAGCTTGCAGATTTAACCACTGATGACTCAAATCAGCCGCTCAAGACTGTCATCAGCCTTTCGCCATTTTTAAAAACCGCTCAAGCAGCATATCGACCACTCAGTGCTCTATTCGACCACTCATCTACTAACCGAATGCATTTAACACAAGTGACGCATAACATGCATCCTGAGATTAAAAAATTACCCTACCCAACTAAGACCAAGGACAATTGCTATGATGTGGTTTCTAACCTGTGTCGCAGCCCTAATCGGCGGATACTTCATCTACGGCGCTTTCGTCGAGAAGATTTTCGGCATCAATGAAAAACGCCAAACGCCAGCTCACACCAAATCGGACGGTGTTGACTTCGTTCCAATGTCAACAAAGAAAGTTTACCTAGTTCAACTACTTAACATCGCAGGTGTTGGTCCAATTTTTGGCCCGATCATGGGGGCACTATACGGTCCTGCGGCGATGCTTTGGATTGTAGTCGGTTGTATTTTTGCTGGTGCAGTACACGATTACTTCTCAGGCATGCTTTCAGTGCGTAACGGCGGTGCATCTGTACCTACCATTACAGGTCGCTACCTAGGTAATGGCGCAAAACACTTTATGAATATTTTTGCCATTGTCCTATTGCTTCTAGTTGGCGTAGTGTTCGTTTCAGCCCCTGCTGGCATGATTACTAACCTCATCAATGATCAAACAAGCTTGAGCGTAAGCATGACGACAATGGTTATTGCTATCTTTGCTTACTACATCATTGCGACGATTGTTCCTGTCGATAAAATCATTGGTCGTTTCTACCCACTGTTTGGCGCCCTACTTATCTTTATGTCTGTTGGCCTAATGACAGCCGTTGCTTTCTCTAGCGAACACACAGTGATGGGTGACTTCCAAGTTTCGGATATGTTCTCTAACCTCAACCCAAATGACATGCCGTTATGGCCTGCATTGTTCATCACTATCGCATGTGGCGCTATCTCTGGCTTCCACGCAACTCAGTCTCCACTGATGGCGCGTTGTATGGAAAATGAGAAAAACGGTCGCTTCGTATTCTACGGTGCAATGATTGGTGAAGGTGTTATCGCGCTAATTTGGTGTGCTATCGCTCTGTCTTTCTTCGGCTCTCTAGACGCTCTATCAGAAGCTGTGAAAAACGGTGGCCCTGGTAACGTGGTATACAGCGCATCATTTGGTCTGCTAGGTGTGTTCGGTGGTATCCTTGCGTTCCTGGGGGTGGTTATCCTACCAATTACGTCTGGCGATACAGCGTTCCGTTCAAGCCGCTTGATCCTTGCTGAATACTTCAACATGGAACAAAAAACGCTACGTAACCGTCTACTGATGGCACTTCCACTGTTCGTTATCGGCGGTATCTTAACTCAAGTAGACTTCGGCATTATCTGGCGCTACTTCGGTTTTGCAAACCAAACAACAGCGGTAATGATGCTTTGGACTGCGTCCGCTTACCTACTGCGTCACAACAAGCTGCACTGGATTACCACTATCCCAGCTATCTTCATGACCACGGTATGTGTCACGTTCATCTTAAACAACAGCTCGCTAGGTTTTGGTCTGCCAATGCAACTATCAACTATCGTAGGTATTGTGTTTGCCCTAGCTGTGACAGGTTACGTTATCAAAACCTCTAAGGGTAAAGGTGAAACTGAACTGGCTGACGAAGAGAAACCACAAGCCGTATCAGAAACAGCGTAATACTCGTCACATCTGAGTGACTAAGATAGGAGCCTGCCAATTGCAGGCTCTTTTTGTTTTATACCCAAGTCACTTTAAGACTCAGAAAGCACAGCGCAGCATCATTTACTTAGCTGTTCTTATCTATCTGAGCCAAGCATCTTGAGGTTACTTAGGTATACAATAACAACATTGATTCTAGGTTAGGTTCACTATGGAACTGGTCATCTCCCTTTTACAACAGATGTGCGTGTACTTAGTTTTGGCTTACATGCTAAGTAAAACGCCAATCATCTTACCTTTGCTGAGTATTTCTTCGCGCTTAAGCCACCGCCTAATTTGTTACGTACTCTTCTCTGGCTTTTGTATTCTCGGCACCTATTTCGGTCTGCACATCAACGATGCTATTGCCAATACTCGTGCGATCGGCGCAGTTATGGGCGGGCTGTTTGGTGGACCTGTTGTAGGTTTCGCCGTCGGATTTACTGGTGGCATCCATCGATACTCTCTTGGTGGCTTTACTGACCTAGCCTGCGCAATTTCAACCACCGCCGAGGGCGTAATTGGTGGCTTGCTCCACGTTTACCTTATCAAGCGAAATAAAGGCGCATTGCTGTTTAATCCAAGCGTCGTATTCAGCGTCACGTTTGTTGCAGAAGTGGTGCAAATGATTTTGCTGCTCGCCGTCGCGAAACCTTTTGATCAAGCCTATGAACTGGTGTCCGCTATTGCAGCGCCTATGATCATCGCGAACTCATTTGGTGCGGCGTTGTTCATGAGTATCCTGCAAGACAGAAAAGCAATCTTTGAAAAGTTTTCTGCGACGTTTTCGCGTCGAGCGCTCACCATTGCTGATCGCTCAGTGGGAATTCTAAGCAACGGCTTCAACACCGAAAACGCAGAGAAAATCGCACGTATTATTTACGAAGAAACCAAAGTGGGCGCTGTCGCGATTACTGACCAAGAAAAGATCTTGGCGTTTGTGGGCATTGGCGATGATCACCATAAACCGAACACGCCGATTTCATCGCAAAGCACATTAGACTCCATGGAGAAAAACGACATCATTTATCTTGATGGCGCGGAGCGTCCATACCAATGCTCCATTGCAAAAGATTGCAAGCTCGGATCTGCGCTGATCATCCCACTGCGTGCAGGGAAAGAGGTCATTGGTACCATAAAGCTGTATGAACCGAAGCGTAAATTGTTCTCGACGGCCAACATGTCGATGGCGGAAGGAATAGCCCAGCTTCTATCTAGCCAAATCCTTTATGGCGATTACCAACAACAACAAGCCTTACTCGCCCAAGCAGAAATAAAATTGCTTCACGCTCAGGTGAATCCACACTTTTTGTTTAATGCACTCAATACTATTAGTGCGATTACTCGTCGCGACCCTGACAAAGCGCGCGAGCTAATCCAAAATTTATCGCACTTCTTCCGCAGCAATTTAAAGCAGAACATTAATACCGTGACGCTAAAGGAAGAGCTTGCACATGTAAACTCGTACTTGAGCATCGAAAAAGCGCGTTTTACGGACCGCTTAGAGGTTGAAATCGATATTCAACCTGAATTGCTGGACATCAAATTACCAAGCTTTACACTCCAGCCTTTGGTTGAGAATGCCATTAAGCATGGCATTTCAAACATGCTTGAAGGTGGTAAAGTTCATATCTACAGCGAAGCACACCCACAAGGTCACTTGATTACCGTCGAAGACAACGCAGGCAGTTTTGAACCGCCAAAAGAAAACCACTCAGGGCTAGGTTTAGAAATTGTCGACAAACGTCTCACTAATCAATTTGGACGTGATGCAGCGCTAAAAATTACGTGCGAGCCACATCAATTTACTAAAATGAGCTTTATCATTCCCCCAAAATCATAAAAGCACGCTGAAGCAATAAAGGTAATGTTGGATGTTAACCGCACTCGTCATTGATGATGAACAGTTTGCTCGTGAAGAGCTAGCAGAGTTACTGGATGAAACAGGCCAAGTTGAGGTCGTGGGCGATGCCTCAAACGCAATCCTCGGCCTAAAAAAAATCAATGAACTCAAGCCTGATGTGGTGTTTCTCGATATCCAAATGCCTCAAGTCACGGGGATTGAATTACTAGGGATGCTTGATCCAGAAACCATGCCTTATGTGGTTTTTGTCACGGCTTATGATCAGTATGCGATTCAAGCATTTGAAGACAATGCCTTTGATTACTTGCTCAAACCTGTCGACCCATGCCGGTTAACTAAAACGGTCAAACGACTAAACAAAGTCATTAGCCAATCCGCCCTAACGCAACAACTGTCTGCTATTACACCTGACACGTTGGATCAGATACCGTGCATCGGACACAACCGCATCGTTATCATGGCCACCGACACGGTGGAATGTGCTTACAGTGATATCAGCGGCGTGCATGTACGCTCCACCAGCCAAACCGCGAGCACCCAACTGACATTAAAAACGTTGGAAGAGAAAACCACTCTAGTCCGCTGCCATCGTCAATACTTAGTCAGTATTAAAGCGATTAGCGAAATCAAGTTACTGGAAAATGGGTTAGCGGAAATCATTACCAAAACAGGCTTTGAGATACCAGTAAGCCGCCGCTACTTAAAGGTGCTCAAAGAGATGCTCGGCATTAGCCACTAACACAAAAACTTCACACATCATCGCTGAGTTTCCGCTAGCGTATAAATAGGACGCTCTGAAAAGACGAGGCGATGATGTATAAAGTTTTATTCATATGTAAGCACAACGCTGGACGAAGCGTCCTCGCGGAGTCAATCGCAACCAATATCCTGCCAGCAGATTTTAGTGTCACCAGTGGAGGCTCACATCCCACAGGCAAGGTGCACCCAGTGGTGCAAAAATATTTAGATGACCACCAACTCCCCATTCCGCATATCCACACGCATTCATGGGAGGAGCGAACTCAGTTTCTTCCCGACATCGTTATTATTCTCTGTGATTCTTTCCATCAAGAAACCGCTCCTCAGTGGCTTGCAGGTGGTGTTCGAGTAAACTGGCAAGTTGATGCTTTTCCGACCGATGGTTCTGATGAAGACATGTACGCACATTGCGAAAAGGTTGCTCAATCGCTTGAGCGAAGAATCACGAAGATGTCTGATATGATTATCGATGGTTTAGGAAAAGACCAAATTCGTGATTACCTAAATGAGTTAAGAGAGATGTAAAAAAGGCGACCCACAGATCGCCTTTTGAATATTCGATAAATGGAGACTAATCCACTTGCTTGATTTGCAGTTCTTTAGGTACTTCAAAGAACATATTCTCTTCACGGCCAAGTACTTCATCAACCGCTTCGGCACCGACGAGTTCTTTGATTCGCTCTAGAATCTGATTAACGAGCTCTTCCGGAGCAGATGCTCCCGCAGTCACGCCGACCTTTGTTTTGCCTTCGAACCACTCAGGTTTGATATCTTCCGGACAGTCGGTTAAGTAGCCAGGTGTCCCTAGCTTTTCTGCTAGCTCTTTAAGACGTGTAGAGTTTGATGAGTTTTTAGAACCCACCACAACCATAACATCTACGTCACCAGCTAATTCACGTACGGCATCTTGGCGGTTTTGTGTCGCGTAACAGATATCGTCTTTACGTGGACCTTGGATATCTGGGAACACGCGGCGTAGCTCTTCGATAACATCGGCAGTTTCATCGACAGAAAGCGTCGTTTGGCTTACGTAATGAAGATCGGATGGATCTTTCACAATCGCCTTCAGTTTCTCAACATCGGCTGGAGTTTCAACCAAGTACATACCACCGGTTTCACTGGCGTATTGCCCCATCGTACCTTCGACTTCAGGGTGACCTGCGTGACCAATCAGAACCACTTCCATATTACGACGGCTCGCACGCGCCACTTCCATATGCACTTTGGTTACTAAAGGACACGTTGCGTCAAATACGGTCAAATCACGCAGCTTGGCTTCCTGACGAACCGCCTGCGACACACCATGAGCAGAAAAAATCACAATGTTGTTGTCTGGCACTTCATGCAGCTCTTCAACGAAGATAGCACCACGTTGTTTTAGCCCTTCAACCACAAAACGGTTATGCACCACTTCATGACGCACATAAATCGGTGGCTGATACATCTCTAGCGCACGCTCTACGATGCTAATCGCACGGTCTACACCAGCACAAAAGCCGCGTGGGTTAGCTAATAGGATTTTCATTTCATTGCTCATGGAAATTATCTTTATTGGGTTCGCTATTCTACTGACAAAATTTCAACTTCGAAAGTCACGTCTTGTCCCGCTAGAGGATGGTTGAAGTCCACAGTGACTGAATCGCCTGCAATCTCTGTAATAATGCCCGGGATTTCCATGCCATCAGGGCCACTGAAGGCCATGATTGTACCAACTTCCACTTCTGCATCACCTACAAATTTAGTGCGATCCATATAGTGAATATGATCAGGGTTTGGCATACCAAACGCGTCTTCTGCCTTTAGCTCAATCGCTTTTTGTGCGCCTGTTTCGAGGCCTATCAAGCACTGCTCAAAGTTTTCACTCAAGCTGCCATCACCCATAACAAACTTCGCTGGTTTACCCATGTTATGAGTACTATCTGCAACCGATCCGTCTTTCATTTTAATCGTAAAGTGAAGGGTTACTACCGATTCATTGGTTATTGTTGTCACGTTAATGCTTCCTTGTTCTTGGGTTATTACGCTGTCAGCTTGGTCTTTTTATACATTGATATGCTGATTGGCGCTCCAACATAATAAAAAGCGTCGCTCGAATCAACGGACGACGCTTAGGGTTATTCGATATACCGCAAAAGATTACTTGTCAGCGTCTTTTTTACGGAAGCCATCCAGAATAATCATTGCCGCACCAATACAGATCGCCATGTCAGCAAGGTTGAATGCTGGCCAGTGGTAGTTACCCCAGAAGAAGTCTAGGTAATCAACAACAAAGCCATGAACGACGCGGTCAAACACGTTGCCCACTGCACCACCAATAATCAGTGCATAAGCAATGTTGTTCCATTTTTCTTTTGCTGGAAGCTTACTCATCCAGTAGGTCAAAAGACCCGTAACAACAAACGCGATACCTGTAAATAACCAGCGCTGCCAACCAGCTTGATCGCTCAAGAAGCTGAAAGCGGCACCGTAGTTATGAACGTAAAGTAGGTTGAAGAATGGCAACACCTCAATTCGGTTTGCCCATCCGTAGCCCATGTTGTCCATCACCACCAATTTGATGCCAATATCTGCAATAAATACCAGAATTGCTAACCACAGCCAGCGAACTCCAGATTGCTTTAACGTCAGTGCTTTTTCACTCATTACTTTACCTACAAACAGCCCCAGTAAATACTGGGGCTGTTAATTTTAAAAAAAGTTCAGTCGTTCTAGGCAATTACGCGAATTTACGTACTTCACCTTCGCCGTCTACGTTAGACACACAACGACCACAGATCTTCTCGTGACCTTCAATTGTGCCTACGTCTGGCGTGTGGTGCCAACAACGGTCACACTTCTCGCCTTCAGCTGCTGCTACTTCTACAAACAAGCCTTCGATATCCGTCGCTTGTGCTGCATCCGTCTTCTCACCTAGAGGCTTAACTTTCGCAGCAGATGTTAGTAGAACAAAGCGCAATTCATCTTCAAGTTTGTTGATCTTCGCCGCTAGTGCGTCATCAGCAAATAGAGTCACTTCAGCTTGTAGTGCACCACCAATGGTTTTCTCTTTACGCGCATCTTCTAGAAGTTTGTTAACCGCACCACGAACCGCTTGGATCTCAGACCAGAATTCGTTGTTCAGCTCTTCACCTTCAGCAAGACCGAATAGACCGTCGAACCACTCACCAGTGAATACGAACTTGTCGCGTTGACCTGGCATTTCGTTCCAGATTTCATCTGCAGTGAACGACATGATTGGCGCCATCCAACGAACTAGCGCTTCTACGATGTAGTAAAGTGCAGTCTGACAGCTACGTTGAGCGTTGCCGCCACGTTTTGCTGTGTACTGACGGTCTTTAATTACGTCTAAGTAGAAAGAGCCCATTTCGATTGAACAGAATTGCATTAGACGCTGAGTTACACCGTGTGTGTTGTACTCTTCGTATGCTTTAACAATCTCTTCTTGTGCTGCTAGTGCACGACCAACTGCCCAGCGATCTAGCGCAACCATCTCTTCAACAGGAACGATGTCTGTTTCAGGGTTGAAGCCGCTCAGGTTAGCTAGGAAGAAACGCGCTGTGTTACGGATACGACGGTACGCATCTGCGCTACGTTTTAGGATTTCATCAGAAACTGCAACTTCACCAGTGTAGTCTGTTGAAGCAACCCATAGACGAAGAATGTCAGCACCTAGCTTGTTAGTTACGTCTTTTGGCGCAACCACGTTACCGATAGATTTAGACATCTTACGCCCCTGACCATCAACCACGAAACCGTGTGTCAGTACTTGTTTGTAAGGCGCTTCGTCTTTCATCGCGATAGATGAAATTAGAGAAGACTGGAACCAACCACGGTGTTGGTCAGAACCTTCTAGGTATAGGTCTGCACTGTTGCCGTTGTACTCTTCACGAGCATCAACAACAGAGAAGTGAGTGACGCCTGAATCGAACCATACGTCTAGCGTATCTAGCACTTTTTCGTATTGGTCAGCGTCAGCACCTAGTAGTTCAGCGGCATCGACATCCCACCATGCTTGAATGCCTTTCTCTTCAACCAGCTTCGCTACTTTCTCGATCAGCTCTAGCGTGTTTGGATGAAGTTCTGCTGTTTCTTTATGAACAAACAGAGCAATTGGCACACCCCAAGTACGTTGACGAGAGATACACCACTCAGGGCGACCTTCGATCATACCTTCGATGCGGCTTTGACCCCACTCAGGCATCCACTCTACATTCTTGATTGACTCTAATGCTTTAGCACGTAGGCCAGCTTGGTCCATAGAAACGAACCATTGAGGTGTAGCACGGAAGATGATTGGAGTCTTATGACGCCAACAGTGTGGGTAGCTGTGCTCGTAAGCGTGGTGGTGTAGTAGTGCACCTTTTTCTTTTAGTACTTCTACTACTGCATCGTTCGCTTTAAATACGTGCTGACCAGCAAATAGCTCTGTATCTGGTAGGTAAACACCGTTTGAGCCAACTGGGTTTGCTACTTCTAGGTTGTACTTGTTACCAACCGCGAAGTCTTCTTGACCGTGACCAGGAGCAGTGTGAACAACACCAGTACCTGAATCAGTCGTAACGTGATCACCAAGGATCGCCGGTACAGTGAAATCGTAGAATGGGTGTTGGAATTGAGAGAGCTCTAGATCCGCACCTTTAGCAAAGCCAAGGTTGTGGAAGTGCTCGATACCCGCACGGTCCATTACGTCTTTCGCTAGCTCAGCAGCAACGATGATACGCTCAGCGTTGTCGCCTTCTGTTTGGATAAGCACGTACTCTAGATCATCACGTAGACATACCGCGCGGTTTGCTGGCAGTGTCCAAGGTGTTGTTGTCCAGATAACGATAGATACGTCACCGTGACCTTCATGACCTTCAGTCAGCTCAAATTTAGACAACAGTGCCGCTTCGTCAGCCGCTTTAAAACGAACGTCGATAGATGGCGATACTTTATCTTTGTATTCTACTTCCGCTTCAGCAAGAGCAGAACCACAGTCTGTACACCAGTGAACAGGTTTGAAACCTTTTAGAAGGTGACCATTGCTTGCAATCTTACCAAGAGCACGAATAATGTTCGCTTCAGTTGCGAAATCCATAGTGCGGTATGGCTTGTCCCACTCACCCATGATACCAAGGCGTTTGAAGCTCTCTTTCTGACCTTCAACCTGACCTGCTGCGTATTCACGACATTTCTCGCGGAATTCCGCGGCTGTCACTTTTTGGCCTGGCTTACCTACTTTCTTCTCTACCATTAATTCGATTGGTAGACCGTGGCAGTCCCAGCCTGGGATGTAAGGTGCGTCAAAACCTGAAAGTGTTTTGGATTTAATAATAATGTCTTTAAGAATCTTGTTTAGTGCGTGACCAATATGAATGTCACCATTTGCGTAAGGAGGGCCATCGTGCAATACGAATGACTTTTTGCCTTTCTTAGCTTTACGGATTTCACCGTAAAGATCTTCTTTGTACCAACGCTTAAGCATTTCTGGCTCACGATTGGCCAGGTTGCCGCGCATTGGAAACCCTGTTTCAGGTAAGTTCAGGGTATCTTTATACTCACTCATCGATTCTTAATTCCGTTATATTGGGCGAAAATTAGACATTATGTTGAACGGTGGAATAAACCGCTCAACGCTTAAGCTGACGCAGCCACACCCTTGCTGCTTCAGCATCCAATTCGATTTGTTGTTTAAGTGCTTCAAACGACTCAAACTTTTGCTCATCTCGAAGTTTATGCAAAAGTTCCACTTCTAGTTGCTTGCCATATAAATTGGCATGAAAGTCGAATAAGTGCACTTCTAACTGTTGGCGAACACCATTGACGGTTGGTCTTTGACCAATATTAGCAACACCACCAACTGGCTTATTTCCTAAGCCAAGCGCTTGAACAACATAGACTCCGGAAACCGGAGAAACACAGCGTTTCAAAGGAATATTTGCTGTAGGGAACCCAATGGTTCGACCTAGCTTTCTTCCGTGAGAAACACGACCGCTGATGCTGTAGTTTCTTCCCAGCATCTGTTGCGCGGAATGCAAATCGTCACGCGCCAGCGCTTGACGGATAGCCGTACTGCTGACACGTAATTGTTGTAAACAAAAGCTCTGGGTACTTACGACATCAAAGCCGTATTTTTCCCCTGCTTCCTGCAGCATTGCAAAGTTACCTGTACGGCCTTTGCCAAAGCAGAAATCATCACCAACGACAAGAAACTTAACACCCAAACGCTCGACCAACAAGTCACGGATAAACTCTTCCGCGGTTAAACTTGCAAAATGGCGATTGAAATTGACACACAGTAAGCGGTCAATATCGAGCTTACTCAATTGCACGAACTTATCGCGTAATCGCGTCAACCTTGCAGGTGCCTTGTCTTTGGCAAACAGCTCCATCGGCTGAGGTTCAAAGGTCATCACAACAGAAGGCAAGGATAGCCTGTCCGCTTGCTCAGACACTTGCTGCAATACTTGTTGATGGCCTTTATGGACACCATCGAAATTGCCAATAGTCAGCACACAACCATGATGTCGCGGGTTGATATTGTGAATGCCTCTAATCAGTTCCATTGGATACTGCTTTCTGCCTCTGTTTTACTTTACACTGTGTGAAACTGACGGATTATATACTAATCACCCTCAGTCTGTCCCAGCTTTTAGGTCTTTTAAACGCGCACCAGTTAAAAATAGAACCACTAGGTAAACTACGGCTCCTAAACCGATCAACATCCCTAGCACCGCGCTTCGGTGAGCAAAGCTCCAGCCCAGCCATACTGACATATCTTCCAGTTGCCATAAGATTGCCGCCACCATCGCCGCGCCAGCAATAGATAAACGTATAATAAAGAAGACGGTTCGCTTAGTGATTTGGTATACCTCTGCGATGTGCAGGCCACGATACAGCAGTGCCATATTCACAAATGCCGATAGTGCTGTCGCGATAGCCAAGCCAACGTAGCCATAGAAGTACGCAAAAATTGCATTAAATACCATGTTGGTCACCATCGCAATGATGCCGTATTTCACTGGCGTTTTAGTGTCTTGACGCGAGTAATAACCCGGAGCGAGCACTTTAATCAGCATAAAGTTCAACAAGCCTGAAGCGTAAGCAAAGAGTGACAATGATGCTTGATGTACGTCTTGTGGCGAAAACTCACCTCGCATGAATAACACCATCAACATAGGTTTTGCCAGTACCATCAAACCAAGCATTGCAGGAAGGCCAAGTAAGATCACCATGCGCACCCCCCAGTCCATGGTTTGTGCGAATCCTTCATTTTGTGCGTCAACATGTTTGCGTGATAATGCTGGTAAAATCACCGTTGCAATAGCAATACCAAACAGACCTAACGGGAATTCCAACAAGCGATCTGAATAGTACAACCAACTGATCGAACCGGTTTGCAGAAAGCTGGCAATAAAAGTATCAAACAACAAGTTGATTTGGCTTACCGACACACCGAACAAAGCAGGAATCATTAAGGTTCGGATCTTCACCACGCCCGGATCGCGCCAGCCGCATTTCGGCTTAACCATAACCCCCGCTTTAATAAGGAAAGGGATTTGAAATAAGAACTGAACCAAACCACCAAGGAAAACACCGATGGCAAGACCAATCTCTGGCTGTGGCATCTGCGGCGAGATAAACCATGCTGCCAAAATGATCATCACATTGAGGAAGACAGGAGTAAACGAAGAAACCGCAAACTTACCTAGTGTATTGAGAATGGCTCCCGATAGGGCAACAAAAGTGATGAACCATAAATAAGGAAAGGTAATCTTGAGCATCACGCTAGCAAGTTCGAACTTCTCAGCCGCGGGACCACCATGCATCCAGTCTAGGAACCAACCAAAACCAAACAGTGCAGTCACCACTCCGGAACCTAGAACACCTAAGATGGTAACAATTGAGACTATCACCCCTAATGTACCCGCCGCACGAGCAATGAGCTCCCGAGTTTTATCCATGTCGCCTTGAGCATGGCTTTCCGTTAAAACAGGTACAAACGCTTGGGAAAAAGCACCTTCAGCAAACAAACGTCGTAAAAAATTAGGAATTTTATTGGCGAAGAAAAATACGTCTGCGCTTGCTCCTGCCCCCATTAAATTTGCCACTACAACATCACGAACTAGGCCAAGAACGCGGGAAATAAATGTCATAGCACTGACGATCATGCCAGACTTGAGTAGTCGTTTACTCACTGTAACCTCGGAATATCACCATAAGACAGCTAACCCTATACTGTTTCTCTGACAGGTGCTGTAAATAGACGTCAAAAATCTATCCGCGGGTTGTAAGGAATAAGTGTGCCTTTCGCGGATAATTATTAGCATTGGTATAAAAATGCTGTTAGAATCCCCGCCATCTTAACCGCGATAACCTCTCTTACCAAAATTTGTTTTGGCTTAGATCGGTTTTTGCACAAATCATTTGACATTTAAGCGCAAATGAGGGATATTCCTCGCCCTTAAATTGTCACAGAACTAAGTTTTTGGGAGTTAGACCCTTGGCAAATAGTAAATCTGCTAAGAAGCGCGCTATCCAAGCTGAGAAACGTCGTCAGCACAATGCTAGCCGTCGCTCAATGATGCGTACTTACATGAAGAAAACTGTTGCTGCTATCGAAGCAGGCGACAAAGAAGCTGCAACTGCTGCATTCGCTGTAGTTACACCTATCCTAGACCGCATGGCAACTAAAGGCCTTATTCACAAGAATAAAGCAGCTCGCCATAAGTCTCGTTTCGCTGCACAAATCAAAGCTCTTTAATAGAGTCCTGATTTTACAGCGAAGAAAAAACCGACCTTGTGTCGGTTTTTTTATATCTACAAAATTTTCTTAATAAAAAAAGCTGGCAATGCCAGCTTTTCTTTTTCTGAATGTCCCATTTAAAGACATCAGCTTATTCATTACCCATATAACGCTCAAACTAGAAAGCACTATTAAAACACTTGAGAACAAAGCAAATTGGTCGATGAGTAGTACCCTATCATCAAAAGTTTAACGCCACTCTCAAATATTCCAACAAGTTAGATTCACACTCTAAGATGAGCAGTATATTAGGACTATTTAATTAATGTTGAGCACTCTCAGCACAATAAAGACTATGCAGTGTTTTTATTAACGCTTTCACTTCATCACTCTTTAATGTGTAGTACACCGTTTGTGCTTCTTTCCTTGTCGTGACTAACTCATCACGGCGAAGCCAAGCAAGATGCTGAGATAATGCCGACTGGCTTAGCTCTAACTTTGCACACAGCTCTCCCACGGACAGCTCTTGGTTATGCAGCATACAAAGGATTTGTAGGCGTCTCTCGTTTGCCATCGCTTTGAGCAACACGACGGCTTTTGCGGAGTTCTGCTCCATTTCTTGTAGATTCATGTGTTGGACCTCTAGCTACAACTTACTTATTCCAACCCTGGCCAGCTTGTTGTGTTGCACTGATTTATATATCTAAGAAAATCAAGATACACTCCCAGAGTCTTCATTATTAGAACCTCTAATTTAGTTGTTAGTGATACACCAATATTATCCACCAAGGATTTTAATTGGTGCGCCATCAATAATTAATAGTTTTGCTCACTAAAACAAGTATCTTGCTTACTTAGATATTATTTAGAATTATATTTTTATTGATAGTAATCTATTTATTTACGCAACGATACGGGTTTACTCAAACATTTGACTGAAATCAGCATCACAAACATTTTTTACCGCGGGGTGTTGGATCATTCGTTCCGCAAAAATCACGTAGTACTCTTCTTTTAGCCCATCGACATGGCCAATTAGCTGTAAATTTCGGTCGTCTTCAATCTCCGACATGTATACGGTCGGTGCCAAGAAAATCACATCGTCGTGGTACCGAGCAAAAGCTTTCATCAACGCAACATCATCAAACTCCCCCAGCACATTGGCTTGAAGGCCTTGACGATCAAACCATTGAATAACTTTACGCCCCATAGCCGTTCGGCTCGCGGGAATCAGAAGTTTTTTTTGTTCCAAGATCTCAGGAAATCGCACATTTTCAATTTCAGAAGAAGCAAAAAAGCTCATGCTACTTTCACCTAACTTTTTGCTATAAAGGCCAGGACTTTGAGTAGAATCAACGGGACAATCTGAAAGGATCATATCTAGCTTGTGCTGAGAAAGGCGTTCAAGTAGCAGTTCGTGGGTTGATTCATAACAGCGTAAATGAATACTGTTATCTTCCGGGACGGTCGTCATCAGTACTTTACTGACCAAGCGTTTAGATAATGCATCGGCTACACCAACTTCAAATAGAATGTTCGAGTGCTGGCTGTAATTGACGATATCTAACATCTCATAGCTCAAACCGAACATCCGGTCGGCGTACTTAAACACAAGCTGACCTAACTCAGTGGGCTCAACTGTACGACCATTGCGCTTGGTTAACTTTCCTTTCATGCGCTCTTCAAGCGCTTTAATCTGTCCTGTCACGGTTTGCGGTGTCAGGAAGAGCGCGTCAGCCGCCTTAGTTACAGAGCCCTGTTTGCACACCATCCAGAAATAATAGAGATGGTTGTAGTTTAGATGTGACATGATCGAGTCCCGAAAAGAAAGTGATACTTTTTATACCAAATGTGACAGAGACAAACAATAAACTCGACAAAACCATACAATACCTTACAAAAGCATAAGTTTTACCGAAAGTATAAAGTCAACACTGTCATAAAAGTTGAACTGAGGCGCATTTTCTCTACAAAAAAAACGCAAAAACCAAACAAAACGAAATCAAAATTTAACCATTAAAATCAACAAGTTAAAATTTAATTTTCTTCCTCTTTTACGCCATTATCAAAAAGAACAATAAAAATCTCTCACAGCAAGAAATCTGTAATATTACTGAAATATTTATTCTCTAACATCGCCCGCAGATTCAACTACAGACCGAAAAATGAACTGAAAGGTCAACGGAGAAAATTATGATGAACCAAGCTACTTCAACAGTGGCACCAATTTCGAGCACAGCTCGTTGGTTACGCTGGGCTAACTTGGCATTCATGTTATATCTGCTTCTTCTAGCAGTATCTATGGTTGGTAGTGGCTTTAAATGGGCAACTGGCGATCAAGCTAAGGTGCTATTTGAATTTGCCGCACACCCAGTTGCAGGTCTAATGATCGGCTTGGTGGCAACAGCCTTAATTCAGTCTTCAAGTACTGTAACGTCTATTATTGTAGGCTTGGTTGCAGGTGGCTTACCTGTAGAAACCGCTATCCCTATGGTGATGGGTGCTAACATTGGTACCACAGTGACCAATACGCTTGTGTCTCTTGGCCACGTGCGCTGTAAAGAAGAGTTCAAACGTGCATTTGCAAGTGCAACCATTCACGACTTCTTCAACTTGCTTGCTGTCGCTATTTTCCTTCCGTTGGAAATGATGTTCGGCATTTTAGAGAAAGTTTCTCACTGGCTTGTTTCTCCACTGCTTGCTACTGGTGATATGAGCATTAAAGGCTTCAACTTTATTAAACCAATTACAAAGCCAGTCGTAGGCGCAATTAAAGAGCCACTTTCTACCTTCGGTGATACTGTTGGCGGCGTCATGCTTATTGCTTTGGGTATTGCGACTATCTTCGTTGCAATCACAGTGATGGGTAAATTAATGAAGAGCCTAATGGTTGGTCGTGCACGTGAAATTTTGAAAAACGCCATCGGTCGTGGTCCTATTCACGGCATCGTATCAGGCTCAATCGTGACCGTTCTAGTACAATCTTCCTCAACCACGACAAGTTTAATGGTTCCGTTGGTTGGTACTGGCGTGTTGAAAGTACGAGATATCTACCCTTTCACTCTGGGTGCTAACATTGGTACTTGTATTACGGCACTACTAGCAGCGACAGCGGTATCTGGAGAGTTCGCAGTATTCGCACTACAAATCGCTCTAGTCCACTTAGTATTTAACATCATGGCGACGCTGTTTATCTTTGGAATTCCATTCCTACGTGAGATTCCGGTTAAAGGCGCTGAGATGATTTCTGAAATGGCTATTAAGAATAAAGCAGTTGTTGGTGGTTACCTAATGTCAGTATTCGTTATTCTACCAGGTGCAATTCTAGCCCTAACAACGTAACAACAACGACATACCATCGCTTATTGTTTAGGCTCCACATCGTGGAGCCTTTTTTATGATAATTAAACTGTTCAAATCGATTGTCCGGTGATAATTTGAGCCACATCAGCATGCTTATGCTGAGCTATCTCATTTGGAGTCGACAACATGACGCAGCTTAATGACGCTATTTCTGATCAGCTACTCGCAATAGACGAAAACCTAACCCAACTGGTTGCTGATATTGATATCCTCAGTAGCGTGAATCCTCTTAATTATGCTCAAGAAAGAGAACGTTTCATTAAAAACAAATATTCTCAAGAGCCTAATTTTCAATATTCAATTACTAACGTAGATACCCACAGCGCAAAGCGACGTCTATATGAGCTACCTCTAGAAAACATTCAAGACACCCAACTGCAGAGGCTGTACGCGGATGTAATTCAGTCTTATGCAGATAAACTGGATCAAGTGAATACCATAGGTACGCAAGAGTTTCTTTATAACTCCTTACGCTATTATGGGGAACCGAGCGCCAAAGATATTGCCAACGCCCATTTCATATTGCACCTTCCTACAGAAGAAGAAAAAGAACCTCAGCACGATAGCCGTGCAATAGCACGTTTCATGCAAAATTTTGCTCAACGCAATGGGTATGAATGTGAAATACAGGTGTTGGACGGGATGTTAGCAAACGCACTAGTTTCAGGGTCTCGAGTCAAAATTAACCACGCGGCGTACATCACCACTGATGAGCTGGAGGCTCTTGCACATCATGAAATGGGAGTACATCTCCTGACTACGCTTAACGGTCGTCAACAACCGCTAAAAGTCCTGAGCTTAGGTTGTCCTGCCAATACCAACACTCAAGAAGGGCTGGCTATATTATGTGAGTATCTGTCAGGACATTTCAGTATCAAACGCCTAAGAACCTTAGCCTTACGAGTTCTGGCAGTAGAGTCGATGATCAAGGATCGCGATTTCCGCCATACGTTCATGCTATTAAAAGAACAGTATAAAGCTTCTGATCTTCAAGCATTTACAACGACTGCCCGAGTCTATCGAGGTGGAGGTTTAACGAAGGATTACTTGTATCTTAGAGGATTCCGAGAGGTGCTCAATGCCTATGATAAATTGGGCGATGACTTTTCACTATTGTTGTGCGGGAAAACTGAGCTGAAGTACTTTGAGCTTATCCGTTCATTAGTGAGTAAAGAAATATTCACTCAACCTAAGTTTATTAGCCCGGCACTATCCACACCGATGCAGACCAGCCCAATTCACCGTTATATTGTCAGTGCACTAAAATAATACCTTCTAAGTACAAAAAAGAAAAAAGCTCCATTCGGAGCTTTTTCTATATCTTGAAGAACGATACTCGTTACACTGAGAATGGGTAACGAATAGGATCGTGATGCTCGTACCCTTCAACCCAAAAGTCATCCAGTGTGACCCATGTTTCCAAATCTTCTAGAGATTTAACCTCTGGGTTGATATGGAACGTCGGCGCTTTTAATGGCTCACGCTTCAACTGAACATCGCGCATCAGTTCAAGCTGGTCTTCATAAATGTGAGCATTCACAATCTTATGAAATGCCTGACCAGGTTTCTTGCCCGTAATTTGCGCCATAATCGCCAAGAATACGTAAACTTGAACCATATTGAAGTTTAAGCCAAGCGGTACATCACACGAACGCTGAGTACTATTCAGGTAAAGCGTATCATCCAGCAATGAAAAATGGTGACTGTACATACAAGGACGCAAGCACCCCATGTGGAACTCACCCGGGTTGTAGAAGTTCAAGATTTCACCGCGATCATCAACACCACGCGTTAAGTCATCCACTATCTTACGTAGCTGGTCAACATGACCACCATCAGGTTTCGCCCAGGCGCGCCCTTGAACTCCATAGACACGGCCCATGTCGTCTTCGCCTTTACGGTATGGGTTATTCAACCAGGCATCATTTAGGTTGGCATTGGCATCCCAGGTTTTCGTGCCCAGCTTACGAAAATCTTCCGCATTATCGTAACCACGAATGTACCCTAGTAGCTCTGCAACGGCTGCTTTCCAAAAACTTTTACGTGTGGTGACCAACGGAAATTGATTGTTCGCAACATCGTAGGTTAAATCCGCGTTGATTACGGTCAGGCAGCGCTTGCCTGTACGCTCATTTTCAACCCAAACACCTTGGTCAACGATGCGTTGACACAAATCTAAATACTGTTTCACACCAATACCTTACTTCGTCTTTTGTGGTAATTCGTCTTTGTAATGACCACGTTTGTATGCCCAAACCATCATGAGGACACCGATAACCACCATTGGCAGGGATAAAATCTGTCCCATGGAAATAAAGCCACCGAATAAACCCAAATGAGCGTCTGGTTCGCGCACGTATTCTACTAGGAAACGGAAGGTTCCGTAACCCGCAAGAAAGAGTCCTGAAACAGAACCTAGAGGACGAGGTTTCTTGATGAACCAATTCAAAATGAAGAAAAGGACGATACCTTCAAGCGCCATTTCATAAAGCTGCGATGGATGACGTGGCAGTGGACCGCCATTTGGGAAAACGATCGCCCAAGGCACATCCGTTACTCGGCCCCACAACTCGCTGTTCATGAAGTTACCTAAACGCCCCATACCCAAACCAAATGGCACAAGCGGCGCGATAAAGTCAGCAACACCGAAGAAAGTTCGCCCGTTTTTGTGTGCATACCAGAACATCGCAGTAATCACACCCAGTAAGCCCCCGTGGAAAGACATACCACCGGTCCACACTTTAAATAGATACAAAGGGTCAGCCAGGAAGAGCTCAAAATTGTAGAAAAGCACGTAGCCTACACGGCCACCAATCACCACGCCAAGGAAGCCTGCGAACAACAAATCAGAAACCTGCTCTCGTGTCCAACCACTTCCAGGCTTATCTGCACGTCGGTTCGCTAACCATAGAGCAAACATAAAGCCCACAAGGTACATCAAACCGTACCAACGAACCGAAACAGGACCAATAGAGATTAAAACCGGATCAATATTGGGAAATTCAATATATCCCTGAGACATAAATCATTCTCTTCTTATCACAACAAAATAAATATACCCAAGTAACCTCTAGATGCTTGGTTCAGCGAGAATGACTTGGGTACAAACTTAGAGCAGCATGGTCGCTGCAACAAACATTAAGAACACCGCGAATATCTTTTTTAATACCGCAGTTGGAAGGTTAGTTGCCAGCTTCGCACCCACTTTTGTTGTGAGCATCGAGGCCATAGCAATCGCTAATAAAGCGGGAAGATAAACATAACCAATACTGTATGAAGGTAAGCCTTCGACTTTATAGCCATGTAAGATGAAGCCGATCATACCAGAAATAGCAATCACGCAACCACAAACGGAGGATGAACCCACCGCTTTACGCATCTCTATCCCGTGTTTATTTAGAAATGGTACCGACAGTGAGCCACCACCAATACCAGCAAGGCTTGATACGACACCAATTCCCGTGCCGTAAACTACAGTCACAGGGCTGCTCGGCATAGGTTTACTGCTCGTAACTTTAATGGAACGAAACATTTGTACTGACAGGCAAAGAACAATGACACCAAACACTTTCGGCAAATAGTGTGTAGGGATCCACTCAGCAATATTGGCACCAACAAAGCCACCAATGACCACACCAGGCATCAACCATTTTACGACAAACATATCGACATTGCCGAGCTTAAGGTGATTCATCGCCGATGAGCCAGACGTGACAATAATACTCGCTAACGAAGTGGCTAAGGCCATGTGCATACTCATTTCTGGAGAGATCCCAGCAAGAGGAAGCAAATACAACAAGGCAGGAACAACAATCAAACCACCACCGATACCGAGTAACCCCGCCATCACACCCACAAAAGCGCCTAGCGCCAACAATAACAAAAATAAAGAGACGGTCACGATTTCCTACTTTTTACCTGCACGGATAAAGCCCGCAAAGCCCTGTTGAATGAAGAAGTCATGCATCATTTGATGAATGTCCTCCCCATAGGACTTTGTCATTGCTTGCTCCGCTAATTTTTCTAATTCTTCTTGTTGACTATGACGAATCAAATATTTCACCTTAGCCACGTTGGAGGTGTTCATACTCAAACTGGTATACCCTAACCCAAGTAAGAGAAGAGCGCCAAATGGATCACCCGCTAGCTCACCACAAATACACACGGGCACCTGATATTTATCACACACCTCATGGATTTGCTTAAGCGCTAACAGTACCGCAGGATGCATAGATTCATAGACATCCGCTACGCGCGAATTGTTCCTATCTACCGCTAATAAATACTGAGTTAAATCGTTGGTCCCGACAGAAACAAAATCAACACGGTGAGCAATCGTTGGCAACAGATACACCATCGATGGTACTTCAATCATGACCCCAATTTGTGGGAATTGAATTCTATCATCAAGCAAAACGGCTTCGCTGTGAGCTTGATTAATCAAGCTAATGGCATCGTCTAGCTCTTTTACCCCTGACACCATTGGCAATAAGATACTTAAGTTTCCGCTTTCTGCACTCGCTCTTAACATTGCACGCAGCTGGATCAAGAAAATGTCTGGATGATCCAATGTAAAACGAATGCCACGCCAGCCTAGAAACGGATTATCTTCTTCAATGGGCAAATACGGCAAAGGTTTGTCACCACCAATATCCAAAGTACGCATCACTACTCGTTGATTCGGATAGCTGTTAAGTATTGCTTGGTATTGATGATACTGCTCATCTTCCGAAGGAAAGTGATGCTGAAGTAAAAATGCAATCTCAGTTCGGTACAACCCAACACCATCAACACCTGTGTTGATGGCAATATTACTGTCTGCACTGAGTCCCGCATTCAGCATAATTTCGATATGGTGATTATCTTGCGTAACCGCAGGGAGTGCGAGGTCCTTGTTTACCATGGCAAACAGTTCAGACTCTTCGCTTACTAAGCTGCGATACTCTCGCAACAACTGGCGGTTTGGCTCTAAGAAGATCTCACCCGTATAGCCGTCGACTATCCCGAGTTTGCCATTCACCACATCCGGATTAATGTTGGCGCCCATGACTGCAGGGACCCCAAGAGCTCGAGATAAAATGGCAGCGTGAGAGTTTGCGCCTCCCTCTAATGATACGACAGCTAACAAAAACTCTTTAGGTACAGAAGCGAGCAAGGTGGCAGTGAGTTCATTCGCCACCAAAATAATGGGACGATCAATTGCAGAATTTTCTTGCTCGCTGTTGTGCAGAAAATAGAGCAGCCTTTGCCCTAACTCTCGGATATCTTGCGCTCTTTCACGCATGTATACATCCGACATTCTGGCAAATCGATTCGAGTATGACTCTACAACTTGGCGTAACGCCCAGTCTGCCCTATCTCCTTTTTCAATCTGCTTCTTCAAATCACCGCGAAGCATCGGATCATTCAGTAAGTGAGTAAACAGATCGAAGATCGCCAGCGCATCTTTGTTGATTTCACTGTCCAGCTTTTTCCGCATACGGCGAAAGTCATTTAACGCTCGCTCTATGGCCACCAGTAGTGTCTCGTGCTCGCGTTCCTTATCTAACGTGGACGAAGGGAAAACATCCGATAAACTCGGCTGGGTATTGTCGAACCAAAACTCTCCAATCGCGACACCAGTAGACGCAGGCAAACCTTTTAATACCGTGGGTTTAGATGCTAACTGCCAATGCCCAAGATTCTGCGCATGTGCAATGAGCACCGCTAACTGAGCGGATAAAGTAACAAGAAACGATTCTTCCATTTCACTAAACAAGCGCGGCGTTTTTTGTTGGATCACCAACACACCTAAAACTTGTTTACGATGAATGATTGGAGTAGCTAAAAAAGAGTGGTAAATCTGTTCGCCGAGTTGAGGAAAGAATTTGAACTCGGGGTGTTTTGAGGCTTCGGCAAGGTTAAGGGGTTCAGCGCTTCGTTTTACCAACCCAACCAAGCCTTCATTGAAGTTGATATGAATACTATCACCTTCAAAAATAAGGCCTTGAGTTGCCATTAACTCAAGGCGCTGCATTTCTTCATTAGCAAGATAGATAGTACAGCACTCAGTACTAAGGGCAGCACAAGTCTCTTTCACCAATATATCGAGTGCCAGATGCACATCATCGACCCTGGAGACTTTCTCAACTATTTCCCTTAGCTGACTGAGCATGATTATCCTCTACGTTGCTTTTTTCTTTTCCCTTTCGCTTTTCTCTCTCGAAAAGGCATGGCTAAGGATGCAAATTCTTTCATCGCTCGTCGATAAACATCTCGCTTGAAAGAAACAACTTGCCTAACTGGATACCAGTAACTTACCCAGCGCCAACCATCAAATTCAGGGGATTTTCCGCGTTGCATATTAATGCGAGACTCATCGCATTCTAATCTCAGCAGAAACCATTTCTGTTTTTGGCCGATACAAACAGGCTTGGAGTCCCAACGCACCAATCGCTTTGGTAGCTTATATCTTAACCAATGACGACTTGTTGCAATGATCTTAACGTCTTTTTTCGTTAAACCGACTTCTTCGTATAACTCCCTGAACATGGCTTGTTCAGGGGTTTCACCTTCGTCAATCCCACCTTGTGGAAATTGCCATGAGTGTTGCCCGTATCGTTTAGCCCAGAAGACCTGACCATGGTTATTACATATCACAATACCAACATTAAGTCGGTAACCATCGCCATCTATCACTGGCTAACCTCTATGAATAAATTTTTTATTACCGTGATTTTTCCACATATCCCCATTACTAGCAAACTTACTGATGTGATATGAGCAAGATTTATTACCTTTTCAGCATTTTTGGATATCTTTTAATCAAACCATACCTTATCAACACAAGAGTGAGACATTGCCCACATTTATTCACCTTTTCTGTGAATAACTTTGTGAAGAATTCAATTCAAATGAGTAATTCAGTTCAATCCCATCAAATGAAAAACAAATGAATAAACAAAAAAACAAACATAAAACATTGATAAAAAAGTATTTATTTTTAAAAATAACGATAATTCGATCTTCAATTTCTTGATGATCTTTTCACCAAACTCAGATCGGTCAAAGATCCACCAACAGGCTATTTATCCACACTTACCTGCTATTCGTTTAGATGATTACAACAAAATCAACCCCAAAAATGCATTTTAACCCCTGTTTATTCATACAGACCCCGTCAGGATCTTATCAATACCTCCTCCACCTGTGGATAAGTTATGAATTGATCGTTCTTACACCGCCTCGGTGAAATCTTAAACAGTAGATTTGGTCGGAGTTTGATAAACTATATTTTTTGTAATACCACCTTGTAACTATGAAACCAGAACCACAAACAGAAGCAGAGCTATTGGAACGAGCGCATGATATGGCAGGACTCAGTTTTGCTGAGTTGGCCGCCGAGGCGAATATGATTGTTCCTGAAAACTTAAAACGTGATAAAGGTTGGGTGGGTCAATTACTCGAATGGCACTTGGGCGCTCCAGCTGGCAGTAAACCTCAACAAGATTTCGCAAAACTAGGGATCGAGTTGAAGAGTATTCCGATCAGTTATTCTGGCAAACCTTTAGAAACAACCTTTGTTTCTGTGGCTCCCCTCACTGGTGTTCATGGTCTTACATGGGAAACAAGTCATGTTCGAAACAAGCTATCTCGTGTGCTTTGGGTACCCGTAGAAGGAGAACGAGAAATCCCACTCGCTGAAAGACGTGTGGGCAGTCCACTCATTTGGTCACCAGATGAAGAAGAAGAGCGGATTTTGCGAAATGACTGGGAAGAGTTAATGGAGATGATCGTCTTGGGAAGATTTGATCAAATTTCCGCCAGACACGGGGAAGCGCTGCATCTTCGCCCTAAAGCCGCAAATGCAAAAGCGCTCACCGAAGCATACAACTCAAATGGTAAGCCGATGAAAACTCTGCCCCGAGGCTTTTACCTTAGAACACAGTTTACTGAACAGATCTTACTCAAGCACTACATTAACACTCAACCAGAATAAAACCATATCAGCTATTTAGTGCGTCACGAGCGATAACTCAATATCGCAGTACGAGGCTGCCTCTTCAGTGCCACATTCGTCATACGCATTGCGCAGCCTTAAATACGCTTTATCGACCCCTAGCCTCAATAGTTCTTCTTTTACTAAGTCTAGAGAGCCAAAATGTATCGGGTCTTCACCGTCTTTAATCGGCTCAAGTTGATGCTTGTACTCCACAGCTAAAAGATAGTCAGAGACATCAGAACACCCAATCACAAATACTTTGGGAGTTTTATAAGTATCTTTATGTGGACCATGTAGCCACATGTCCAATTGATGCTTCTGCATAACATACCTCCTTCACACGATTATTTAAGTGTAGTTAGGCTAACTGTAGCTTTCGAGTTTGCTCTCCCTTTATACGTAAATCATTTGCGATTGCGGCTAAAAATCCCCTATATTGGAATCACTTATTTAGTCGGTAACTCTTCAAGGACGTGATATGCAATACACAAAACTACCGCACTCATCACTTGAGATCAGTAAAATCTGCCTCGGCACTATGACGTTTGGCGAGCAAAACACAGAAAAGGACGCCTTTGAACAGCTCGACTTTGCCCTAGATCATGGGGTGAACTTCATCGATACCGCAGAGATGTACCCTGTACCGCCAAGACCGGAAACACAAGGGCTTACCGAGCAATACATCGGTAATTGGTTAGCAAAAAGCGGCAAAAGAGAAAAAGTAGTACTGGCAACAAAAGTGGCAGGCCCTCGCAATGTTCCTCACATTAGAGACAACATGAGCCTTAATCGTCGCCACATCCATACAGCGATTGATGACAGCCTTAATCGTCTACAAACCGATTATGTCGATTTGTACCAACTACATTGGCCGCAGCGTCAAACCAACTGCTTTGGTCAACTCAACTACCCATACCCTGACAAACAAGAAGAAGTCACGTTAATTGAAACGTTGGAAGCGCTTACTGAATTAGTGAATGCAGGTAAAGTGCGCTATATCGGCGTATCCAACGAGACGCCGTGGGGTGTGATGTCGCTACTGCGTTTGGCAGAAAAACACGATTTGCCAAGAATTGTCTCCATTCAAAACCCATATAACTTATTGAACCGCAGCTTCGAAGTTGGCTTGTCTGAAATCAGCCATTACGAAGGCGTTCAGTTACTTGCCTACTCTCCTTTGGCATTTGGCTGCCTGAGTGGTAAATACCTAAACGGGGCAAAACCTGAAGGTGCTCGATGCACTAAGTGGGAGCGTTTTGCGCGCTACTTCACTACGCAAGGTGTTAAAGCGACCGAAGCTTACGTCAATTTAGCTCAAGAGCATGGTCTAAACCCTGCACAAATGGCGCTCGCGTTTGTCAATCAGCGTCCATTTGTTGCTTCTAACATTATCGGAGCAACAAACCTAGACCAATTAAAAGCCAATATCGACAGTATTGATTTGCAACTTAGCGACGAACTACTTACTGAAATTCAAGCAATAGGTACAACTTACTCGAATCCTTGCCCTTAACAGTAAAGCTCCCTTCAAACGAAAACAGCTGATCTTCAAGATCAGCTGTTTATCCAATGAAGTCATACTTCATATAAAAAGTTAAGCGTGTTGAATGACTCGTTAGCAACTCAGTCAGTCCAACACGCTAACGATTACGTCATTATTCGCGACGTTAAAACTCGACGAAGGTGACGAACTCGACGTTCAACTTTAACTGCATCCGGAACATTGGCACGTGTAGAACGACCATCGCTATCTAAACCAATATCCCTCAATAGATGGACATTCGTCCATGGAATATCATGAGCAGTTCGGCGTATGGTTCGCTGCCATTGCTTTTCTTCGCGTTTAAGGTCTGCTTTCAATAGCAAAGTGGCCAATTGTAGGTAAATAGAGTGACGCATAATATTTTCTCCGATTATCGATGTATTCGACTGGGAAAAATAGTGCGTAAAATGAACAGAAATATTCTGTTGACACTAAGCCGCTACTTTTCCGCAGCCTAGTAATAAATATGATAGGTTACGGATTAATTTTTATCTTGTGAGCCAGTGGTATTGGTATCATCCGATTTAAGGGTTATCGGAGCGATAGGCATACGATCAGCGCAAGCAGTGGTGTTAACAACGTAATGTTTCATCTTGCGCCTCCTAGCTAAAAATTAATCCGTTTATGAAAGGTATAACTCATTGAGTTACGGTTAAATTGTAAGCTTTGATGAATATATATCAAACATTTTTTGCCTTTTTGATTAAAAACAAATCAATACACCGCAATTTAGTTTCATATACTTTTATGTATAACATATTCACCTGAGGAATATATAAATTTGCGGATTTTATAAATCAAACCAAACAAAAAATAAAAAGAGCGGCTCTGTGGCCACTCTCTTTTATTGTATTTATTCGCCTATTTAACACAGGGAAAGGCCAACTACATGGCTTGTTCGGAAATCAAGTTATGTTTATTAAGTAGTCGATACATGGTTGCACGCGAAACTCCGAGCTCTTTCGCCGCATTTGAAACTTGACCAGAATGAGATTCCAAAACAACCAGCAACGCATCACGTTCACTCTTCTCACGGATTGATTTCAAGCTGCGCTTTGAGTCATTACGTTGAGGTAAATCTAAGTGATGCTCTTCAATCATTACGCTGTCGGACATTAATACCGCTCGCTTCACTTGGTTCATCAGCTCACGCACATTTCCAGGCCAGAAATAACGTGTCAGTGCCTTGAATGCATCCTCAGAAAAGCTTTTTGCTTGCGAGTTGTACTCTTTTGAGAACTCTTGTAAGTAGAAACGAGCCAGCAATGCGATGTCACTCGCACGTTCTTTCAAGCTAGGGACATTGATGCGAAGAACGTTGATGTAATGGTAAAGTTCTTCATTGAAGTCACCGTCAATCAAAGCTTTTTCAACATCTGACGAGTTAGCAGCAAGAATACGCACGTTAACCGCTTTTACGCCATCTTTGGTATCAATGGTGCCTTCTTGCAAGAATCTCAGCAGATTCATTTGCTGCTCTTTTGAAATGGTAAGAATGTCGTTAAACAACACGGTGCCGCCATCTGCTTGTTCAAGCAGGCATGCTTCCATATCTTCATCGGCGTTAATACCAAATACTTCAGCTTGGAAACGTTGTTCATTGAGTGCGCGACAGTTAATTGCCATAAACGGTTTATGAGAGCGTGAAGAGACTTTATGGATGGCCCTAGCAACCGCCTCTTTACCAGTCCCACTTTCCCCAGAAATCAGAATACTGACGTCCGTTGGACCAATGCGCTTCACTTGATCGCGTAAACGTTTCATCGGGATAGATTCACCGATCAAACCCATATCTAAACTGCTACCAAAACTAGGCCAAACTTTTTTCTCCAACTTAAGCATGCCAAGCTGGTGACCTATTGTGCTTAATAACTGTGCATCTGGGATCGGCGCTGTGAAAAAATCGATACAAAAGTTAACAATGAACTGGCATATGGTGTCAGTGCCAAGCTGAGATTCACGAATAAACGCTAACCAACGTACGTGTTTGTGAGAGCTGACTAAGTTCGCCAAACCATTCAAGCTGAACTCGTCATGGCTGAGATCAACAATACCGATACATGGACCAATATCTTCTAACAGCGTATTAGCTTTGCGTAAGTCACCTACTTGGTGACACTTCCAGCCCACTTGCTCCAGTACCGATAACCAAGGCTCATAAGTACCGCCAACTACCACAAGCGATCCCGGGATGGAATCCATCTTAAACTGCCCAGCCATTCTCTAACCCTTTTTCATTGTTAATAGAAATTTTGTGCCACAAACTTATCTTTGCGAGCGGGTAACATTATCGAGACTCCGCCCCCTCACGTCTGTCTCAGTATTAAGACTATGCAATAGATTGAGATTTGGCGAATGTTTATTTGCATATCCCATTAAAAAGCAAATGCAACAACTTGAATTAACTTAACTAAAAGGCAAAAAAAACCACCCGAAGGTGGTTTTTTACTCATCCTATCGAATTACGCTTGCGGGCGCATTGCAGGGAATAGGATCACGTCACGGATAGTGTGCGTGTTAGTCAGTAGCATAACCAAACGGTCGATACCGATACCTTGGCCTGCTGTTGGCGGTAGGCCGTGCTCTAGAGCAGTGATGTAGTCTGCATCGTAGAACATTGCTTCGTCGTCACCAGACTCTTTCGCTTCAACCTGAGCTTTAAAGCGTGCATCTTGGTCTTCCGCATCGTTAAGCTCTGAGAAACCGTTCGCTACTTCACGGCCACCGATAAAGAATTCAAAGCGGTCTGTAAAGAACGGGTTGTCATCGCTACGACGAGCTAGTGGAGAGATATCTGCTGGGTAGCCAGTGATGAACGTAGGCTGCATTAGCTTAGGTTCTGCTGTTTCACCAAAGATCTCTTCAAGAAGCTGACCACATGTCCAGAAAGGTTCTACTTCAACGTGAACAGATTTCGCGATAGAAACCATTAGATCACGGTTTTGTAGGTCTTCTTCTGTTAGTGCTTGGATTTGCGCGTGGTCTGGGTTGTAGTGCTTGATTGCTTCGAACATGCTCATACGAGTGTAAGTACCACCAAACTCAACCGTTTCATCACCGTAAGGCATTGACGTTGAACCTAGAACTTCTTGCGCCACTGAGCTTAGTAGTTCTTCAGTTAGGTCCATCAGATCTTTGTAGTCTGCGTACGCCATGTAGAATTCCATCATTGTGAATTCTGGGTTGTGGCGTGGAGAAAGGCCTTCGTTACGGAAGTTACGGTTGATTTCGAATACGCGATCAAAACCACCAACAACTAGACGCTTCAGGTATAGCTCTGGCGCGATACGTAGGTACATTGGCATGTCTAGTGCGTTGTGGTGCGTGATGAATGGACGCGCACTCGCACCGCCAGGGATAACGTGCATCATTGGCGTTTCAACTTCCATGAACTGCTTAGAGATCATGAAGTTACGGATTGCAGACATTACTTTAGAACGTACTACGAACGCTTGACGAGAGTCTTCGTTAACGATCAGGTCAACGTAACGTTGGCGGTAACGCATCTCTTGGTCAGTTAGACCGTGGAACTTTTCTGGAAGTGGACGTAGTGCTTTGGTTAGCAACTCGTACTCTTCCATGTTCACGTATAGGTCACCCTTACCAGACTTATGAAGTGCACCTTTAACACCGATGATGTCACCGATATCTAGACCTTGGTATTTTTCTTTAAGTACTTTTTGAACCGCTTTGTCAGCGTAAGCTTGGATACGGCCAGAAGTTTCTTGAATTACCAAGAATGGACCACGTTTAGCCATGATACGGCCAGCGATTGCTACTACGTGGTTAAGCTCTTCTAGCTCTTCCTTCGTCTTTTCACCGAACTCTTTCTGAAGGTCGCCCGCTAGTGCGTCACGACGGAAGTCGTTTGGATGGCCGTTCGCTTTGCAGCTCTTTCGGATTGCATCCAGTTTAGCGCGGCGTTCAGCAATCAGCTTATTTTCTTCTAGTACAGTTTCGTTTTGAACAGCATCAGTCATTTTCGATGTATCCTGTTTTTGTCGGTGAAAAGCTTTATAGACCTGATTTCAGGCTAGCTTCAATAAATTTGTCCAGATCGCCATCAAGAACCGCTTGAGTATTACGGTTTTCAATGCCCGTACGGAGGTCCTTAATACGTGAGTCATCCAATACGTAAGAACGGATCTGGCTACCCCAGCCAATGTCAGACTTAGCGTCTTCATTAGCTTGTTTTTCCGCATTTTGCTTTTGCAATTCAAGCTCAAATAGCTTCGCTCGAAGCTGTTTCATTGCCTGATCTTTGTTCTTATGTTGAGAACGGTCATTCTGACACTGAACCACTGTGTTCGTAGGTACGTGCGTAATACGTACCGCAGATTCTGTGGTGTTTACGTGCTGACCACCTGCGCCTGACGCACGGTAAACGTCAATACGTAGGTCGGAAGGATTAATGTCGATGTCGATGTTTTCATCAATCTCTGGATAGATGAACGCAGAAGCAAATGACGTATGGCGACGACCGCCTGAATCGAACGGAGATTTACGAACAAGACGATGAACGCCCGTTTCAGTGCGTAACCAACCGTACGCATACTCACCAGAGATGCGAACTGTTGCCGACTTAAGACCCGCAACCTCACCTTCAGAGACTTCAATCACTTCAGCTTTGAAGCCCTTCGCTTCTGCCCAACGTAGGTACATACGCAGCAGCATGTTAGTCCAGTCTTGTGCTTCTGTACCACCAGAGCCAGCTTGCAAATCGATGTAACAATCAGAGCTATCGTGGTCGCCAGAGAACATACGACGGAATTCAAGCTTTTCTAGCTTCTCTTCCAACTCAGCAAGTTCTGGTTCAATTTCGTCAAATGTTTCTTGATCTTCTTCTTCTACAGCCAGCTCAAGAAGACCTTCTACATCTTCCACACCTTGCTCTAGTTGATCAATGGTTTCAACAACCGCTTCTAGTGATGCACGCTCTTTACCCAGTGCTTGCGCACGCTCAGGTTCGTTCCATACATCTGGTTGTTCAAGTTCTGCGTTGACTTCTTCTAGACGCTCTTTCTTCGCGTCATAGTCAAAGATACCCCCTCAGGACATTTGTGCGCTGAGACACGTCCTGCAGACGGTTTTTAATTGGATTGATTTCAAACATGTTTACTCAACATTTTAGAATAGAATTTAACCGAGAAATTCTACTGAAAAATGTGACCGAGATACAGGAAAATTTCGGATGAGAAATCAGATTGCGGTGAGAGAGAGCACGGTCATAAAATTTTACGCCCACTTAGGGGCAACCGTACTCTATAAGAAAGGTTAATCTAGGTATTACTTAGCTTCGATATGGTCGATCATCAATTGCAATGATTGATTACCACGAAATTCATTCACATCCAGCTTATACGCGAGACGCACTGTTTTAACCGATGCATCTGGCCATCGGCGTAGATCAACATTGAATGCAATGCCGTCGATCATCACATTGGTAGGGTGACCTTTATAAAGCGGCTCTAACATCAATTTAAGATGCTTCTCACCCACCAGCTTTTGATGCAGTACTTTAAACTCACCATCAAAGATTGGCTCTGGGAAAGCTTGTCCAAAAGGGCCACCCGATCGCAGCTGTTCAGCAACATGCATAGAGAACTCTTCCGGCTTAAGTTCACCATCTGACATGATCACGCCTTTTAGCGCCGCTTCATCGAGTTCCTTTTTTACCACTTCATCAAACAAACGACTGAAACGCTCAAAATCCTGCTCTTTAATCGTTAAGCCTGCTGCCATGGCGTGTCCACCAAACTTGATGATCAAACCCGGGTTTTGCGTGTCGATGAAATCCAACGCATCGCGCATGTGTAGCCCCGGAATAGAACGACACGAGCCTTTAATCGTCCCTTCTCCGCCATCAGCAAATGCAATGACTGGACGGTGAAACTTCTCTTTAATACGCGAAGCCAAAATACCAATCACACCTTGATGCCAATCACGTTGGAACAAGGCTAGGCCATAAGGAAGCTCATTGCCTTCACCAAACTGAAGGCGCTCACAGAAAGCCATCGCCTCTTGCTTCATGCCTTCTTCAATCTCTTTACGAGTTTGGTTCAAGCCATCCAATTCACTTGCCATGCGACGAGCGGCGTGGATGTTGTTACACATCAATAGTTCAACACCGAAAGACATGTCATCAAGACGGCCTGCTGCGTTAATACGTGGACCTAAAGCAAAGCCAAAGTCAGACGCAACTAAACGACGCGCATCGCGCTTCGCGACCTCAATTAATGCTTGGATGCCGGGACGCGCTTTGCCCGCACGAATACGTTGCAAGCCTTGGTGTACAAGAATGCGGTTGTTTTCATCCAATGGAACGACGTCGGCGACGGTACCCAGTGCAACAAGGTCAATCAGTTCCATCAACTTGGGCTCTTGCATCCCCTGTTCTGCAAACCAATTGTGTTTTCGCATATGAACGCATAGTGCCATCATGAGATAAAACGCGACCCCTACACCCGCAAGCGCTTTAGATGGAAAGCTACAGCTCTCAAGGTTTGGGTTCACCATTGCATCCACATCAGGCAACACTTGTCCTGGTAAGTGGTGATCGGTAACGAGCACGGTAATGCCATTTTCTTTTGCGTAACGCACGCCTTCGATTGATGAGACGCCGTTATCCACCGTCATGATCATCTCAGCGCCAAGCTCTAAGGCTTGGTCAACGACTTCTGGGCTTAACCCATAACCGTCTTCAAAACGATTTGGCACTAGGTAATCCACATTGTGACTACCAAGCATACGCAGCGCGAGCACTGATAATGCTGAGCTTGTCGCGCCATCAGCGTCAAAATCACCGACAACGATGATGCGTTTTTGTTCTTTTATCGCCTGAAACAAAAGATCGACAGCTTGCTCAATCCCCCCGAGTTTTTGATATGAATGCAACCCACGGGCAGACGTTTCTAATTGTGAAAGATCCGTTATCCCACGGTTGATGTAGATACGTTTAAGAATCGGAGGAATGGAATCAGGAAGAAGGGAAAGATCAGGTTCAGGACGTCGTTGAATTTCTATCATGCTTAAAAGAGCCGACAACTTTGCCGGCTCTGCTCCTAATGGATTATAGTTGCTTTAAACGTTTCAATAGCTCTGCAGGTGGTAGGTAGCCACCAACCATTTCGCCATTCGGTAAGAAGATTGCTGGCGTACCAGAAATACCCAATTGGCGACCTAGATTGTAATGCGCCTGGATGGTTTCTTTACACTGTTTTAAGTCTTTCGCAGGGTTATCAAATGTACGATTCACTTTCGCGTTGTGCATTGCCGACGCCGGATCTTCAGCACACCAAATCGTTGCCATTTGCTCTGCCACAGGGCCAGTTGCACCTTGGCGAGGGTAAGCCATGTAACGCACTGTGATACCTAGATCATTATAGCCTTGCATTTGGCTATGCAGACGCACACAGTAACCACAGGTGATATCAGTGAATACGGTCACAACGTACTTTTCATCGTCGGCTTTGTATTCGATCATGCTATCGGAGAACTGCGCAATTTTCTCGGCGTTAAGCGGCGCTTGACGCTCTGCTATGACATCTTTGTAACTGCCATCATCATTAATGGCATAAAGCGTACCGGCGATAAAATGGCTACCATCATTTGAAGCAAACAGGATCCCGCCATTGGTTTGAATTTCCAATAAGCCAGCGACGTCTGATGGTTGAATATCAACGATAGATAAACCAAGCTTTGAGAACTTAGTTTTTAATGCTGCTTCATCAAAGCCGCTTTGTGCAGCTGGCGCCACTTGTTGCGCAGGAGTCTCCGTTTGAGCCTGACTTTCTTCTGCACCACAAGCGGTAACAAAAAATGGTAAAGTCAGCAGAGTTAGTCGGCGTAATACGCTCATGAAATTCACCTTAATGTAAAATCGTTTTTCCAAGAAGACATGGATGAATCTAACCATTGTTATGCTCTTGGGTGGTGTTGACTGTGGATCTGCTTCAATCGTTCAGTCGCCACGTGAGTATAAATTTGCGTGGTCGATAAGTCACTATGTCCTAAAAGCATCTGTACGACCCTGAGATCTGCGCCATAGTTCAATAAATGCGTGGCAAAGGCATGACGCAGTACGTGCGGCGACAGCTGATCCGTGTCAATCCCTGCTATCAAAGCATAGTACTTAATACGGTGCCAAAACGTCTGACGAGTCATTTGTCTTGCGCGTTTACTAGGAAAAACAATATCAGATGATGTATCACCAAGTAACGCAGGGCGCCCTTGTTGAATGAACGTCTCGATCCAATCGACCGCGTTTTCCCCCATAGGAACCAGGCGTTCTTTACCACCTTTACCAGTCACGCGCACCACCCCTTGGCGCAAGCTAACATTTTCCATGGTCAAACTGACGAGCTCTGTCACACGCAACCCTGTCGCGTAGAGTAGCTCTAGCATCGCTTTATCGCGCAATTCTATAGGGTCATTCGGGTCTGGCGCTTCGAGCAACGCGTCCACTTGCTCTTCACTAATATCTTTGGGTAAACGTTGTGGCAGTTTAGGGCTAACCAAGAGCGCACTCGGGTCATCAGCACGCACCTTCTCACGA
Source organism: Vibrio sp. D54 (assembly GCF_021728075.1). Classification (NCBI taxonomy): domain Bacteria; kingdom Pseudomonadati; phylum Pseudomonadota; class Gammaproteobacteria; order Vibrionales; family Vibrionaceae; genus Vibrio; species Vibrio sp. D54. Next base: position 57,183 of record NZ_JAKKCS010000010.1, read on the forward strand.
TGCAGGTATTGAAATAAACGACGAATAGCCGACAACATACGCGCACGGGACGTCTGTTTGTAATCTAAGTCTACAAGGTGGCTTTGATATTCTTGCAAGCCAGACAAACTGATAAAATCAAGACGGTATCGATGTTTTTCCATCCACACGAGCAGCTTCATTAAATCGTTTCGGTAGGAAGCCAACGTGTTCTCTGATAGGCCACGCTCCATCCACATCGCATCTAAGAATTGCTCAACAAGCGAAAAATCTTGTTGATTGACAGGCTGTTGTGCCGTCATGAATGCTTCCTTATCTGTTTATATTTACAGTATTTAGATTAAAGCACCTGCCAATCCAATACCATAAAAAATCATCCCACATAGGATATTCGCTGCAATCTTCCTCAATTTATGGTTAGAATCTTCCACAACAGCAACACAAATAACGACGAATATAATGAAAATCGGACTCTTTTACGGCTCAACGACCTGCTACACCGAAATGGCAGCAGAGAAAATTCGTACCCTTATTGGTGAAGACCTTGTCGACATTCACAATGTGAAAGAGACACCGTTATCACTAATGGCGGACTACGACTTATTACTCCTTGGCATCTCAACTTGGGATTTTGGTGAAATTCAAGAAGATTGGAACGCGATTTGGCAAGACATCGCGACCACACCACTGAAAGGCAAAGTTGTAGCGCTGTTTGGTCTGGGTGACCAAGAAGGTTACGGAGAGTGGTATTTAGATGCGATGGGCTTACTTCACGATGAATTGCAAGCCACAGGCGCAACCTTTATCGGTTACTGGCCAAATGAAGGCTACGAATTTGAAGCATCGAAAGCATTGATCGAAGATGGCAGCAAGTTTGTTGGACTTGCGTTAGATGAAGACTCACAGTACGAACTGAGTGATGAACGCATCGAAAAATGGTGTGAACAAGTTCTTGTGGAATTCCACGACACGCTTTAATAGCGCAAACACGTCATCATTAAAAAGTAAAAAGCCCGATGAAGTAATTCATCGGGCTTTTTATTATCTTGATTACGCGGTTTCTTGTGCTAGCTCTGGGCGAGGTTTCGCGATGAAGAACATGCACACGATAGCCGCAAATGTTGGAAGCACCCAACCCATGCCGACTTCGAATAGTGGCAACATGTTAAACGCAGAAACATCAATACCCGATACTTTTGCCGCATCAACCAACGCAAACAGCAGAGATACAAGCAGTACTGCACGGTAAGCAAAGCGTGGATTCGGCAGTTTACTACGCACAAATGTTAGTGCAACCAACGCAATCGCCACAGGGTACAGCGCAAACAATACTGGCACTGACAGCGAAATCAGCTGCGCAAGACCAACGTTTGCAACCAATGCACAAACAGAACCATTAATCAGTACCCATTGCTTGTATGACAGTGGTGTTTTCGAGCTGAAGAAATCTGAACACGCAGAAATCAAGCCAATCGCGGTTGTCAGACACGCTAGCAATACGATGACAGACAGAACGATTTGACCGTATGGACCAAACAACGCTTGAACGTATTGGCTAAGCACTAGGCCACCATTATCAGCACCAGCAGCAACCGTTGCACTCGTCGCACCTAAGTAAAATAGTGAGATGTAAACAAACGCAAGACCAGCAGCAGCAATACAACCTGCATAGATCAGATATTTAGTAGTTGCAGAGCGCTCAGTAATGCCTTTACCGCGCAGTGCATCAACCATCAGCATACCAAACATCAATGACGCGAACGTATCCATTGTGTTGTAGCCTTCTAAGAAGCCTTTGGTCAGAGGCTGCGTTAGGTATTCACCGTGCGCGCCAATCATATCGCCCTGAGGATCAAGGAAGACAGCGACAGCAAGAATGATCAAACCAACGAACAATGCTGGTGTCAGTACTTTACCGATAAGATCGATCAAGCGGCCTTGGAACCATGAGAACATCATCGCTGCGATAAAAAAGATCACTGAGAACGCTGTCAGATGCGTTTGTGACGCCTCAAGGAAGAAAGGTTTCACCGCCATCTCGTAAGCCACTAGGCCAGTACGAGGCGCTGCAAACGCAGGACCAATGATGATGAAAATCAGTGCAGCCATAAGAACTGCCGCTTTTTTCGGAAGATCTTGCGTCAAGTGATCCCAAGAACCACCAGCAACAGCAATAGCAACGATAGTAATAAGAGGTAGACCTACCGCTGTTAGCAAGAAACCAAACATAGCTGGCATTAAGTTTTCACCCGCTAACTGACCCGCTAGAGGTGGAAAGATAATATTGCCCGCACCTAAAAAGAACGCAAATAGCATAAAGCCTACTGCGATAATATCTGTTAGTTTTAACGTCTGCTTCACAGATAACCCTTGTCTTTTAATTAATGAATGTTGTGTATGCTTAGACCACTTTTTGTATACCTAAAGTCAATAAGTACACGTGGTTCAATCTATAAAATTTTCGCCGCATAATGACGAAAGACTCATCATTTGGCAACCTTTAAGAAAAAAACACCATATTAATTTAGTTTTCAAACTTAAAAGCAGTGGATATAACCAGATCCAAATAACAGACCAGTTCTTTATCTCGATCAATTAACAATACAATTTAATAACCAACAAAACAACAATCTATACAATTAATAAACAATAGAGCAATCCACTTAATTATTGAGCAAATATAAAACAATCATGAAGAACAAAAAACTGAAAACTAAAGGCTTCAATTTTAAGCAATTTTGTATTGAGGGTGGCGAGAGTGGTATGCCAGTCAGCACAGATGGGGTAATGCTTGGTGCTTGGATTCAAAGCCCTAACGACGCTAAAATTCTCGATATTGGCACTGGCACTGGCCTGCTTGCCCTGATGTGTGCTCAACGCTTTACGGAAGCTCAAATAACCGCGGTCGATATCGAATTAACAGCCGTTGCTGCCGCGCAAAAAAATATGGCCCAGTCTCCTTGGTCAGATCGTGTAAGTGTGCATCACACCGACATACTGCACTTTACGCCGACACATCCATTCCAACGCATCATTTGTAACCCGCCCTACTTCAACAGCGGCGAGCAATCGAAACACAGTCAACGTGCAACCGCGAGGCACACTGATACGCTAGGCCATAACGCATTGCTACAGCGTTGCTATCATTTGCTTGATGACGAAGGGAGAGCTAGTTTTGTTTTGCCAATCACCGAAGGCGAGCAGTTCATTGAGCTAGCATTAAACCAAGGTTGGTATCTATCGCGGATCTGTCGTGTGCAACCATCAGAAAAGAAACCAGTACACCGACTGTTATTTGAACTGTCAAAACGACCTTGCGATTCGCAAACGTCACATTTAATTATCCGTTCAAATGACGGCTATAGTGATGATTTCATCCAGTTAACTCGCGAGTTTTATCTTAAGATGTGAAATAACATGTGATCCTTATCACCAATCACTTTATAATGTGCGACCTTTTTGTATTCTATGCTGTTGTGGCGAACCATTAACCAAGCTTTGCTTGTGGAGAACTCATTGTGATCAGAACCTTTGCTGAACTTGATCTAGACCAAAACCTACTTGAAGCCATTGAAGAGATGGGTTACGAACGCCCAACAAAAATTCAGGCAGAAGCGATTCCACAAGCGTTGGACGGTCGTGACATTCTAGCGTCAGCGCCAACAGGAACTGGTAAAACGGCCGCCTTCGTCCTGCCAGCATTGCAATACTTGCAAGACTTCCCTCGTCGTAAGCCTGGGCCTGCGCGTATTTTGATCCTAACGCCTACTCGTGAACTGGCGATGCAAATTGCCGATCAAGCACGTGCTTTGGCAAAAAATACCAAACTCAACATTTTCACCATCACTGGTGGTGTTCAGTACCAAGAGCACGCCGACATCCTTGCAACAACACAAGACATTGTGGTTGCGACACCTGGCCGTTTAAAAGAATACATTGATGCAGAACGTTTTGATTGTCGTGCAATCGAATGGTTAATCCTTGATGAAGCAGACCGTATGCTAGATATGGGTTTTGCTCCTACTGTCGATCGCCTATCTAACGAATGTCGCTGGCGTAAGCAAACCCTTCTGTTCTCAGCAACGTTAGAAGGGAAAGGCGTAGAAGGCTTTACCGCTGATCTGTTGAATGACCCAGCAGAGATCGATGCAAAATCGCCGCTGCGTGAGCGTAAGAAAATTGCTCAGTGGTACCACCGAGCTGATGATGCTGAACACAAACTGGAATTACTAAAACACATTATTACTCAGCAAGCTGAGCGCACTATCGTCTTTTTAAAGACTCGTGAGCGTTTGGCTGAGCTACGAGCGCAGCTTGAAAGTGCACAGATTCCATGTTCTTGGATTCAAGGTGAAATGCCGCAAGATCGTCGTAACAATGCGATTTCTCGCTTCCGCGATGGAACTGTGAATGTGCTGCTCGCGACGGACGTTGCTGCGCGTGGTATCGATCTTCCGGATGTATCACACGTTATCAACTACGACATGCCGCGCACGGCTGATGTTTACCTTCACCGTATCGGCCGTACGGCTCGCGCAGGTAAGAAAGGTAACGCTATCTCAATCGTAGAAGCACACGACCAACCAATGATGGATCGCGTTGCACGTTATGTGAAAGAAGACATCAAAGAGCGTTTCGTGAAAGAGATGCGTCCTAAACACAAAAAGCCTGTGTTTAAGAAGAAAAAGAAAAAAGACGACAAGAAAAAAGTAGCGAAAAAGAAAACCGCTAAGAAGAAGTGATCTTGTTGGGGCCAAGTAGCTCAAGCTAGAAAATAACAAAGGGTTGGCAATGCCAACCCTTTTTCGTTTGTGCTGATAGAGATTAACGTAGACTACGTCTCAATCAGCTTTATTTTTGCTCTTCGCGTTTAAATACTAACTCTGTTGGCGTCGATTCATCTTCCACAAAGTAGTAACCCGCCGTATCAAACTTAGTCAGGTCTGCCACGCTCTCAACACGGTTTTCAATAATGTAACGCGCCATCATACCGCGCGCTTTCTTCGCGTAAAAACTGATGACCTTGTATTGACCATTCTTACAATCTTTGAATACTGGCGTGATCACTTGCGCATCTAAATTCTTTGGCTTAACCGCTTTAAAGTATTCATTTGATGCAAGGTTGATAAGGACATTATCACCTTGAGCAGAAATCGCTTCGTTAAGCTTGTCCGTAATTACATTGCCCCAAAACTGGTACAAGTTCGTACCCTTGTCGTTTGCAAGCTTGGTACCCATTTCAAGACGGTATGGCTGCATCAAATCAAGTGGTTTTAGTAAACCATAAAGGCCCGATAGCATACGCAGATGATCTTGAGCATATTCGAAGTCCGCTTCAGATAAACTTTCGGCGTCTAGCCCTGTGTAAACGTCACCTTTAAATGCAAGAATGGCTTGTCGTGAGTTTTCCGTGGTAAACGTTTCACTCCACTCTTGGAATCGGCCCACATTTAAATCTGCAATCTTGTCGCTCACTTTCATTAAAGAGGCAACATCAGCAGGAGTCAGTTTGCGGCAAACATCGATAAGCTCTTTTGAGTATTCGACCAACTCAGGTTGAGTAAATTTTTCTGTCGCTAACGGAGACTCGTAATCAAGAGTCTTCGCTGGAGAAACTACGATAAGCATGACTTTCCCTTCTCTAATTTTGTTTTTAATAGGGTACAAAAAAAGCCATGCATTGTCTGCATGGCTTTTTACATCGTACTAATAGCTTTCAACTATGAGTGATAGCTCACTTAGTCTTTTTTATCGTTGTACCAAATGCCTTCTTCAAGCTGAGATTTCAGCTCTGGGAAATCATTCGCATCAAATGTTGGCACTTTGCCTTCACCAAGCTGGCGGTTGTAATCTTTGGCCAGTTTAATCACGATGCCAGATAGCAAGATGATCGCCACTAAGTTAACTATCGCCATCAGACCCATAGAGACATCAGCAAGCGACCATACGACTGGTAACGAAGCTAGTGCACCAAACATCACCATACCAAGAACAATAACGCGGAAAATGCTTAAGCCCGCTTTATGATTGTGCTCTAGGAAGATTAAGTTCGTTTCAGCATACGAGTAGTTTGCAATGATTGAAGTAAACGCAAAGAAGAAGATTGCCACAGCAACAAAGATGCCGCCCCAATCGCCAACTTGTGAGCTCAATGCACGCTGAGTTAGCTCGATACCCGTCACTTCTGTTGCTTGACCGACATACTCACCAGACATCAGGATGATAGCCACTGTTGCAGAACAGATAACGATCGTATCCATGAACACGCCTAGCATCTGTACGTAACCTTGAGACGCTGGGTGTGGTGGGTAAGGTGTTGCTGAAGCTGCCGCGTTAGGTGCAGAACCCATACCTGCTTCATTCGAGAATAGACCGCGCTTGATACCGTTAATCATTGCCTGTGCAATTGCGTAGCCAAGACCACCTGCTGCTGCTTCTTGCAGACCAAATGCACTCTTAAAGATAAGCATCAATACATCAGGTAATTTCTCTAGGTTCGAGAACATGATGAACAGCGCTAGGGCTAGATAAAGTAGTGCCATGATCGGAACGATCATCTCAGCAACTCTTGCGATACGCTTGATGCCACCGAAAATAACAATTGCAGACAGTAAAACAACGGCAATACCGACATACAGGTTATTCCAACCAAATGCGTTGCTCATTGCATTGGCAATTGAGTTAGCTTGTACGGCGTTGAATACCAAACCAAAAGCGATGATTAGGAAAACTGAGAACAACACGCCCATCCAACGCATGCCCAGGCCTTTTTCCATGTAGTAGGCAGGGCCACCACGGTAGTTGCCATCATCATCTTTGGTTTTGTATAGCTGCGCCAGTGTGCTCTCAGCAAACGATGTTGCCATACCAAGCATTGCAATCAGCCACATCCAGAAGATCGCACCAGGACCACCCGCAGTCAATGCCACTGCAACGCCCGCCATGTTACCTGTACCAACACGTGCAGCAAGACTAGTACAAAGCGCTTGGAAAGAGGAAATACCAGCTTTGTCTGCTTTACGGCTGTTCTTAAGAACAGAGAACATGTGGCCGAAATGGCGGAACTGAATGAACCCTAATCGAACGGTGAAGTAAATACCAACACCAACAAGAAGATAAACCAGAATCGAGCCCCAGAGGAGATCGTTCATCAAATTGATTAAGTCTGTCATGTGTACCTCAAAGTGAGTTGCGCCAGTCTATGCGTCCTAGCCATCCACCAAATTGCCTGCTAAGTGTCAAAGTGTGCTTAGCTTTTTAAGTAATGTTTATGGGCAATCTAGAATCGTAAACGTCGCTTCATGCATCCATTTTACGTACCAGCGTATTTTTTGACGGGCGGATAATGCAACCTAGGAGCGCAAAAATCAATATGCAACAATAAGAATAACATTGTTATTTTTCACTATAAAGTCACCAAAAAATAACATAAATAGAAGACTTAACACTCAAACTGCGCAACATTTCAATTACCAAACACCAACATAAATAATTATTCTTCATTAAATGGAATGGCAAACCGTATAAACAAGAACAAGCTAGTATTCACAAGGTGTTACATAAATTTACGCTAGTGACTTACCATCTAATTGAACACTATTTCATCAAACTGATTTTATGCAACTTTAACCTTTGCGCAGTGCACCCATTCATCAAATCGAATTAACATAGAAAATCTCTCTATTTAATCGTTTTCTTGAGATCGTTTGTGCATTTTTTATCCACATCGTTGCAATAAAAAGTGTGATTTTGAGAATATTTTTGCACGAAAATGTCATGCTACCGACACAAATGCGAAATATATCATGGTTATTCTCACGGCTATTGTGGTACTTAAAAAACTCCACAAGGACTGGTTACAACAGTTTAGCTTAAGAAAGGTAAAGGTGGCTTATGGAAGGCTTTCAACTAGATGACATTTTTAATCTGGATACTACCTCAACAACCAAATCTCGTGCCAAACCAGTAAAGCGAAAGTGGCGTGAAATAGAAGAGATGAACGACAGACGCAATTTGCTTAAAGAGCTGCGCGAACTTGATGTCTGTACCGATTATAACTTGGAAGACATTAAACTCTAATTCAAACAAAAGGCACCTTACAGGTGCCTTTTGTTTTTTGTTTACAGTGACCGTAAACACCGTGAGTTTATGTACCAAGGTTTAAGTATGAATACCATTATTACTCAATGAGAATCTTCCGTACTTTTTGCCGAGAAATATGCACACTAAATTTTCGGTTGATTCCCAATAAATAAGAAATGTATCTCACAAACCCGAGAGACGGCTTTCGCTCGCTCAGGTTTCATCACTCAGGCTTAAACATACTCAGTATCACTTTGACGAACACGTTCGGCCAACTGCTTATAACGATCAGCAATCGTGTCACCAAACACAGGATCATCCTCACTGACGCTCCATAAGCTCTCGACATGCTGCCAATCTTCTGTGGTAAATAACTCTTCAATGAGAGGCAAAATTTTTCGCTCTTCTAGCTCCAAGTGGCGCCTTTGCGATTCAATGAAATCTTCTAGGTGAGCGACGAACATGTCTTGTGGCACAACAGCATCCTGAAGGATCATCTCTATCACGGATGAAAACTCTCTGGTTTTACTAGCTAACTCTAGATGTTCTTTCTCTAAATTTTCCATGGTTTGTTGCTTACCATAGTGTTCAAGAAAGTGATGATAGAGGATATCTTCTTTCGGGTGGTGTACTTTCTCCGAATGATTAGAGAGGTAATCAACAATCTCGCTTACTAACGCATAGTTGATTACACGTTCTTTTTTTATCTCATTAAGCTTATGGCGCAGTATCGCCAACAGACGAACCATATAACCATGTTCGCGTCGAATTCTTTCGATCATCATAGCGTCTCTCCTTAACACCTACTTTTAGTAAGTGTACATGAGAAATTTACTATCAGCCTCGAGCGTGCTCAAAAAAACAGCGATCATAGCATCCATGATCGCTGTCTCTTCATTTATACCGTTAATGGCAAATGCCAGTTGATTGGTGCTTTTTCTTGTGATGTAAGTAACTGGTTTGCTTGAGAGAAATGCTTACAACCGAAAAAGCCTCGATGTGCAGAGAGTGGCGATGGGTGTGGGGCAGCTAACACATGGTGCTTATTACGATCGATAAAACGACCTTTCTTCTGTGCATGTGACCCCCACAACAAGAACACTACACCTTCTTGATGCTGATTAATGGCTTCAATCACTCGATCAGTAAACGTTTCCCAACCTGTCTTTGAATGTGAATGCGCTTTACCTTGCTCCACCGTTAATACCGTATTGAGTAACAATACGCCTTGTTCAGCCCAGCTTTGCAAAAAACCATGCTGAGGGATTTGGAAACCTTCAATATCTTGCGCCAACTCTTTATACATATTAACCAGTGACGGTGGCGTTTTAATGCCAGGAAGAACAGAGAAACACAGGCCATGCGCCTGATTTGGGCCGTGGTATGGGTCTTGTCCTAGAATCACGACCTTAACGTCTTTGAACTCGGTAAAACGAAACGCGTTAAAGACATCTTTTGCGGGAGGAAAAATAGCTTTGCCTGCGGCGCGTTCGGCTTCAACAAAATTCAAGGTGTCTACAAAGTAGCTCTGCTTTTTCTCTTCGCCGATCACATCGTGCCAAGTGGGTGACTGATTCATGGAAAGTTCCTGTCCTAAATTTTGCTTCTATTCTAACGAGCGAAACTCAAACAAACAAAAACTTACCACGAACTTGAGACAAGTAATAAAAGACTAATGCTTCTGTGGCGTTCGAAAATGCCCCCGTCCGGTAATGTGACGATTAGGCATCGGTAAGCGAAGCACGCGACGAGTGTAAGCATAAGGAGTAAAAGAGAGTGGTCGAGACATGTTGGCATCCTTCTTTGCTAATTCAGAGATTGATGTTCAGTGACTAAGAAAGAAAGGTGCCAACTTTGTGGTTACGCCATTAACTGGCAATGGCCGCTAAATGGAATTGACGCAACGTGTTGATCTCTTGCTGCCAAATATCTGGATCAATTGTTTCCAAAATCAGAGGGATACCATCAAAACGAGGGTCTTTCGCGATGTACTCAAAGCAATCCCACCCGATCTCTCCTTTACCTAGAGAATGGTGGCGATCTACTTTGCTGGCAAACTCTACTTTTGAATCATTTAGATGCATTGCTCTTAAATAGTGCATACCTACGATACGGTCGAACTCTGCAAAGGTGCGCTCGCAATCTTCTTTTGTACGTAAGTCATAACCAGCCGTAAAGGTATGGCAGGTATCAATACAAACGCCGACACGATCTTTATCTTCCACTTGCTCGATGATTTCAGCAAGGTGCTCAAACTTCCAGCCTAAGTTAGTGCCTTGACCTGCCGTATTCTCGATAACAGCGATCACATTCGGCACCGCTTTATGCGCAAGATTGATCGACTCGGCGATCGTCGCGAGACACTCCTGTTCAGAGACTTTCTTTAGGTGACTACCCGGATGGAAGTTAAGCAAAGTCAGCCCCAACTGATTACAACGCTCCATTTCATCAATAAATGCCGCGCGGGATTTATTCAGCTTTTCTTCTTCCGGCGCACCCAAGTTAATCAGATAAGAATCATGGGGAAGAATATGCTCTGCTCCGAAACCCAGCATTTTACAGTTCGCTTTAAACGCACTGATGGTTTTTGCTTCTAAAGGCTTCGCCACCCACTGGCGTTGGTTTTTTGTAAATAGTGCGAATGCATTCGCGCCAATTTCACGAGCTCTCAACGGAGCTTGATCGACCCCACCAGCAGCAGAGACATGTGCACCAATGAGTTTATTCCCAAGCTTGTTTTTCATGTTTGTCATTTAATCACTTTAGACTTTCAGTATTGCTACCTAAATACAGATAGTTGCGTTAACCAGTTTAAACTTTAATCTCAATTTGTAGTAAATTTACAACAAAACTAGTTATTAAATATTTTTTATATTATCAAATAAATTATAATTAGTTTGTTTTCAAAGGTTTTATTGATTTAACTCAATAAAATTACCTTAATAAAAATAATGTTTTTGGTTGTTTTTTGACTTAAATCAATATTAAAATAGTGGATATTAGCTATATAATACTCAGCTCAACGAAAATTCGAAAATTAACACCAATAATCACCACGTAAGTGGTCTAGGAGATAGTGATGATCCAAGGTATCCAAATTACAAAAGCGGCAAACGACGACCTACTAAACTCTATCTGGCTATTAGATAGCGAAAAAAATGAAGCTCGTTGTGTTGCTGCAACTGCTGGCTACGAAGCAGACCAAGTTATCGCAATCAGCGACCTAGGTGAATACGAAAGCCGTGAAGTTGCAATCGAAACTGCTCCTCGTATCGAAGGCGGCCAACACCTAAACGTGAACGTGCTTAAACGCGAAACACTAGAAGATGCAGTTGCACACCCAGAGAAATACCCACAACTAACTATTCGTGTTTCTGGTTACGCAGTACGTTTTAACTCGCTAACTCCAGAGCAACAACGTGATGTAATCGCTCGTACTTTTACTGAGACTCTATAATCTCTCAGTAAACTAGCTCGCTAGAATTTAAAAAGCTTGGTCAGCAATGACCAAGCTTTTTTGTTTCAGAATCCTTCTAACCCCTTTCTATAATGGAAAGCAACTCGCCTCTAAGGTGCATTTCTTTGCGAAGGATCTTTCTGAAACGCTTGCGCTACAGAGGTTGGATCAAGCCTATCTCTTTGCAGTGACGCCCCTTCTGCCCACCAAATCAATTGATGCATAGTGCGATTCATATAGTTGTCCCACTGCGTCTGCTCCGACTCATCCGCAGCAACGCCCTGTTCATCAAAGACTTCTTGCGCTTTCGGAATGTGGATCATCGCAGAGACAGGTAGACATCCAAGTTCAGATAAGAAGGTACGCATAGAAACGGCAGCTCTAACACCACCCCATTGTCCGGCAGAATAGGTCACGATAGCACTCGGCTTGTAAGAAAACAGCGAACTGCCGAAATGGTTAAGCATGTTCGCCAAAGCAGGACTCATCGAATGGTTATATTCCGGGCTAACCATCACATACCCATCCGCATGTTTGATTTTGTCTGCTAGCTCACTTAGGTGCTGCGGAACTTTAGAGCGGTGATAAGCAAACTCGGGCTTAAACACATCACCAAAGTCGTAATTCAAAGGGTCGATGATTTCGACCGTATGTTGCGAATGTTGACTCGCGATGAGTTTTTCACACGCTTTACTGACTCGCATTCCTAAACGGGCTGGTCGTGGTGGAGTGCTGTCTCTCACTGAGCCAAGAAAAATCAAAAAATGCATGCTTCTCTTTCCATCTCATTTAGTTAAGTTCGTTTCTCAATCATAAAGAGAGTCAAAACTTACCGACAATAAAAAAGGTGAATGATTACTCATTCACCTCTCGTTATTTCTGTTTTTGATACTTACTATACTTTGAAGCTTACTGCACGCGGCGCAGTACTTGTTTCAATGCGTCAAAGTCTGCGTCGAGCTCTTCCGATAGCAGCTCCATCGCAGCGTGCTTCGCTAGTGGCGCAGGAAGCTCGATATCGGATTCTAGAATATCATCCACGACTTCTTTGAACTTCGCAGGGTGAGCAGTACATAGGAACAGACCGGTTTCACCGTCTTGCAATTGTTCTTCAAGAACGCGGTAAGCAATCGCACCGTGCGGTTCACACAGGTAACCCATGCTGTATAGATCTTTTACTGACTGTGCGCTTTGCTCATCAGATACTGCACCTTTACCTAGCGTCTCCAAGCCCCACTCTTTCACGCGACACAGCTCTTCAATACGAGGCCAGTTGTTTGGTTGGCTCACGTCCATCGCGTTCGATGTTGTTGCGACTGTTGGTTTTGGCTCCCACTTACCTGTTTCTAGGTAGCGAGGAACCGTGTCATTGGCATTCGTTGCAGCGATAAAGCGTTTGATAGGCAAGCCCAGCGCTTTTGCCAGTAGACCAGCAGTTAGGTTACCAAAGTTACCACTTGGTACAGACACGACTAGGTTTTCACGCTCTTGTTTGCTCATTTGCGCAGCTGCTTCAAAGTAGTAACAGATTTGCGCCATCAAACGGCTGATGTTGATTGAGTTTGCAGAGTTCAGACCGATCTCTTCACGCAGTGCAGAATCATCAAAAGCTTGCTTAACCAGTGCCTGACACGCATCGAAGTCTCCATCGATCGCGACAGTATGGATGTTCTTACCAAGCGTACAGAATAGCTTCTCTTGCAGTGGGCTGATCTTACCTTTCGGGTAAAGAATCACAACGTTGATGTCTTCCATACCGTAGAAAGCATGCGCAACGGCTGCGCCAGTATCGCCAGAAGTTGCTGTCAGAATGGTGATCTTGCCACCGTCCGAAACGGCTGCAAGAGATTGCGCCATAAAGCGACCACCAAAGTCTTTAAACGCAAGCGTTGGGCCATGGAACAGCTCCAGTGCGTAAACACCATCTCTTACTTGGTTGATAGGCGCAGGGAATTGGAATGCAGCATCAACAAGAGCATTCACTTTCTCCTCTGTAAGTTCATCTCCAATTAACGCCGATAGAATCTTAGTGCTACGAGAGACAAAGTCTTCTGCAAGCAGCGCATCGATATCTTCAAATTTTGGTAATTCCGATGGGAAAAATAGGCCTTGATTGCGACCTAACCCTTGGCGAACGGCTTGGCCAAAGGAAACTTGTTCATCATTTTCTTTTATATTGTAAAGCTTCATAGCTCACTTCCTGTTACTTTCGAACCCTGCTTATCTAGACGACAAACGTGGACGAATCCTTCTTCGTTTTGTACGTAGTTTTGTTCTAACCAGCGAGCAACTCGCTCAGCGACATCTTTCTCTTTGCAAATACTGAACAGTGTCGGACCACTGCCAGAAATACCGGTTGCCAATGCACCCGCAGACGCTGCGTATTGACGTGCATTCGCAAAACCTGGAAGCAGTTTCTCACGATACGGTTCTGCGATCACGTCTTTGATCATTTTTGCAGCAAGTTCTGGCTGACCAGAATGACACGCATGAATAAAGCCCGCAAGGTGGCGACCATGAGCAATTATATCTTGTCGGCGGTATTGAGATGGTAGGATCTCACGCGCTTCCGCCGTTGATACCTTGATACCCGGATACGCCATCACCCAGTACCAATCATCAAAGCAAGGCACTTCTTGACTGATGATACCCAATTCTTCAAGCATCAGTTGCACACCACCAAGGTAACATGGCGCAACGTTGTCGTAGTGAATACCACCAGAGATCTTGCCTTCCATCTCTCCCATCAGCGCCAATAATTCTGTCTCGTTAAGTGGCTGTCCATGGAATCGGTTCAATGCATCTAATGCAGCGACGATAGAACATGCACTTGAGCCTAAACCAGAGCCAATTGGCATGTTCTTTTCTAGCGTCATTTCAAGTGGCTTTAGCTCAACACCTTTTTTATCTAGCTCGCGAGAAAACACCAGCCAACAATCGTAAACGATGTTTTCTTTTGGCTCTGTAGGCAACTTAGAGACAAAATTACCCGCAGTTTTCAGACTGAACGGCTCAGTCCCTGCCTTAACTTGCACTCTGTCACCTAGCAAGGTCCCATCCACTGGGGACACGGCAGCCCCCAGCACATCAAAGCCAACGCTTACATTACCAATTGATGCTGGGGCATAAACCACTACATCCATATCACTTGAACTCATTATTGTTATACCCCTAGTTTCCAACCTAAAGTACGCATCACGTCAGAAAATACACCCGCAGCCGTTACTTCGGTGCCTGCACCATAGCCACGTAACACTAGTGGGATTGGCTGATAGTAACGGCTGTAAAATGCCAGTGCGTTTTCACCGTCCTTGATTTTATACATTGGATCGTTTTCATCCACCGCTGCGATGCTTACTGTGCACTTGCCCTCATTAATCTCACCAACGTAGCGCAGTACTTTGCCTTCTTCCGCTGCCTTTGCAGATAATTCTTTAAAGTAAGCGTCTGCTTCAGGTAAACGCGCCATAAATTCATCAACGCTACCAGAATCATCAAAACCTGGTGGCAGTGCTTGATCAACCACAACGTCTTCTAGTTCTAGAGACATGCCTGCTTCACGAGCTAGGATCAGAAGCTTACGCGCGACATCCATACCAGAAAGATCATCACGAGGATCCGGTTCAGTAAAACCATTTTCTTTTGCGATATTAGTAGCTTCACTTAGGCTCATACCTTCATCTAACTTACCGAAGATGTATGACAGAGAGCCAGAAAGAATACCGCTAAAGCGCTCTAGCTCATCACCCGCTGAGATTAGGTTTTGCAGGTTTTCGATTACCGGTAGACCCGCCCCCACAGTTGTTTCGTACATCAGCTTGCGACGAGAGCTGCGCGCAACATCGCGAAGCTGATGGTAGTAAGCCATGCTTGCTGTGTTTGCTTTTTTATTTGGTGTAACGACATGGAAACCAGCAGCTAAGAAATCAGCGTATTGATTCGCGATATCTTCACTTGATGTACAGTCAACCAATACTGGGTTGATGATGTGGTTACGTTGAACCAAAGAAATCAAACGCGCTAGGCTGAACTCTTCTGTCGCTGCCGACATACGATCACGCCAATGATCGAGTGGCAGACCTTCACTATCAAGCAGAAGACCTTTGCTGTTTGCCAAGCCACACACGCGAATAACGATGCCTTTTTCCGCAAGCTTCGCCTGTTGACGCTCGATCTGATCCACCAGCTCACCACCAACGCCACCAATACCAACCACGAATACGTCTAAGAAGTGCTTAGAGTTGAATAGGTTTTCGTGACACGCTTTGATCGCTTCAGAGATTTTATCTTCAGGAATCACGGCTGAGATAGCACGCTCAGATGAGCCCTGTGCGATGGCTACAATGTTTACGTTCACTTCAGCAAGAGATGAGAAGAAGCGAGATGCAACACCGCGCGATGTACGCATGCCGTCACCAACCAACGTTATGATTGAAACATTATCAATAAACTCGACCGGCTCTAATAAGCTATCTTTCAGTTCCAACTCAAACGCATCGGCCAGTACTTGTTGCGCTTTTGCTTTATCTTCTGCCTCAATACAGAAGCTAATGCTGTACTCAGAAGAAGACTGAGTAATAAGAACAATAGACACACCAGCGGAAGACATTGCGCCAAATACGCGGCTTGCCATGCCAACCATACCCTTCATACCTGGGCCGGAAACGTTAACCATAGTTAGGTCGTTTAGCGTCGTGATACCTTTGATCGCCAGATTGTCTTCACCAGTGTCTTGCCCAATCAAAGTTCCTGCACCTTGTGGGTTAAAGCTGTTTTTGATCAGACATGGGATGTGGAACTGCGCGATAGGAGCAATGGTCTTCGGATGCAAAACGGAAGCACCGAAGTAAGAAAGCTCCATTGCTTCTTGGTAGCTAAGAGATTTAAGTAAGCGAGCATCTTCCACTAAACGAGGGTCGCAGTTGTATACACCATCTACGTCTGTCCAGATCTCACAACAATCTGCGCGCAGACACGCCGCAAGAACCGCCGCCGAATAATCAGAGCCATTGCGACCAAGTGTTACCAATTCACCTTTCTCGTTACCTGCGGTAAAGCCAGGCATGATATTCACATGGCCCAGAGGAAGAGGGTTTTGGCGGAAGTTTTGCGTTGAAACGTCTACATCAACCATGGCTTCAAGGTGATCACCTTTTGCGTATAGGTATTCAACTGGGTCGATAAGATGTGCTGGCTGGCCTTTGGCTTCTAACACCGCTTTCATCAATTGAATCGAAACGCGTTCGCCTTTGCTAATAATACGTGCATTAACATTGTTTGGGCACATGCCAAGAAGATTGATGCCATGAACGAATTGGCGTAATTGAGAGAGAGAAGTTTTCACTTGGTTATCGAAAGCTGAACCATCGATATTGGGTAGTACTGCTTGGATTTGAGTGAAGAGCGTTTTAAACGACTCCTCCAACTCTTTGATTTGTAGTTCTGCTTCACCATTGCGCAATGCGCCTTCAATGACCGCAACCAATTTGTTTGTTGTTTTACCAGGAGCGGAAAGAACAACCGCTACTTCTTCTTGTTGAGCGTTATTGGCAATAATGTCTGCCGCTCTCAAAAAGCGATCTGCATCAGCTAGTGATGATCCGCCAAACTTCAATACTCGCATCCCTTCCTCCGGTATATCTTCTTAAATTTGTCTAAATTCTGGATAAAAAAGCATAAAAAAAGGCCTGTATCTTGTTGGATACAGGCCTTTTTTGTGAATTTCTTTCGCTCAGCAGCCTGCCCCAACATGTGTCGTGTCGGTAATAATAATGGTCGTGGTCATTACTACTAGGCTGTTAGATGGCATAAATAAATATTCAACGTTAATTGTGTTTGCTTAACTCTACGTTTACCGAGTTTCTGATACATAGTCAACAAAAAATTGTTTGTTTTTCCATCTTTCAGAGATTTCTGCTAAGCAATGTCATTGATATTTATAGTTAATTACACATTATTGATCATTTGGAAATCTACAGTTAGTTTTTGTAAAGGACTTAACTATCATCACCAGTTCGGTTTTTTATCTAATAACTAGTCTAATCTTTGCCATAAAACGTACGATCAAATAATTCGAGAGGGTTGTGACACATAACAACAACTTAACTGTGACTTATGTTCATAGGATCGAATTATTTAGAAAATAGGTGAGCTAGCTTTCATATTCTATGCTTTAATAGTGAGAAGCTTTGGGCGCATACTAATAAAAAAGTTGACACAAGGAGTGGTGAACATGAAAAGATGGCTTTTTCTGTTGCTGTTTTTTGTGCCTGGTGTTTGTCTAGCCAACGAGCTTCCGCCGCTTCCAGGTAAAACATCCCCTTCTCCTCATAAACTATTCATTTCCAGCGACAGTTATCAGTCTGACAGTTTTGATGTTTGGAATATCGATACGGGTTACGCTTACGAACTTTTTGATTCGGTAGATGTTTATGTCGGTGCGCGAGTCAATAACTCTCCTACCCAAAATCAAAGTGGTTTTTTGAGTGGGATCAGCTATCACTTTAATGATCGTGTCACGCTGAAAAGTACAGTTCGCTCTTACAAGAACGAAACAGCGGAAGGTATTCGCCAAGACGACAGCAGCCTCGCGGCTGAAGTATCAAGTCGCGTAAAAATTACCGATAAACTGGATCTTCACGCGACTCTTGATTACCAAGATTGGCAACAAGGCTTTGAGGTTGGTTTAGGCTTTCGTTTTTAGAAGTCCAGCTTTTGCTTAGAAATCAATACACCGTTCCAGTCCGCGTAAACGTAGTGCTTAGGTTGAACGATTTGGTTTTGCATCGTTAAGGTTACGTTTACCTCTCCTATCCCGCGTTTCTCTGTTTTAAACGGGTTAGTTCCAAGAGCTTGAACGCCAATGTCCATTTGAGATATTTGTGCTACGTCGCGTATTGCACCATAGACAATGATGCCTTCCCACCCATTTTCTATTCCGAGTATCGCTAATTGATCGCCGAGTAATGCTCTCTGACACGATCCATGCCCGTCAACAATCAATACTTTACCCGTTCCATCTTCGCCCAGTACTTCACGCACTTTTGAGTTATCGTGATAGCAGCGCACCGTAACGATTTCACCGTAAAAAGCGCTACGTTGACCAAAGTTCTGCAATGGTAAAGTAAGCAAGCTCACTTGGTCTTCAAATTGGTCACAAATATCGGGTGTAATGTCTCTCATATTTCCTCCGTGAATTTTCTCACCCAAGCGATGCTTCAGTGAGCAGTATCCTTTTCTATACCTTCTATACGAGCCGAGGTTTAATGGAGCCTAACGTATGAAAAACTTTCGGCTGCGAGCACGCAATAAGATAAAGTTGGTCATTAATGACGTAATAAATCGCGTTTTGTTGAAAGTCATTCGCCAATTCAACGGCTACCTCTGGCGACAACTCGACGGCAAAGCTTTCCTCATACCATGTAAAAGCGCTATCACCTACCGTGACAGGCGCGTAATTAACGTGCTGTAGCTGTTTTTCTAACGCGTGATTGTTTATGCTGTTCTCTTCTTTGGACCTCAAGTTACTGTATGGGTTCCAAGCGGTTATCACAGCATAGTTTGAAACACGCCACTCGGCTTCGAATCTGAAAAAAGATTCTGAATAAGCATTCCATAACGATGCGTCTATGTTCGTATTACTTTTTTCTATCATAAGTCTTAAACGATTAATAACAGTTACATTTCATCAATTGATATAAATCAACAAACTGAATGGAATTAACATTTGAGCATTGTTAGCATGCTGTTAACAATATAAAATCCGCTCAATATCTTAGGGTGTTTACGTTTCAGGCCCCACTGAAAGCAGGAAATGAAAGGTAAACAAGCCCTTTAGAATAAACGTCGCCATTGGATACTGGTGAGTTGGCAAAATTCCATGGAGGGCGGATAACTGAAAGAAGTGTTTTTTTGATCAACTTGATTTATTATCAAAATCACATTACCTGTATGTTATATTTTTGCCTAGAATTTATTCTATTAGCACAATTTTGTCACAAATTTAGGTACCGCCAATGCAAACCCCGCAGATTCTTATCGTTGAAGATGAGCAAGTAACTCGTAACACTCTTAAGAGTATTTTTGAAGCAGAGGGATACGCTGTTTTTGAAGCCAGTGACGGTGAAGAGATGCACCAAGTGTTGTCTGATAACTCAGTCAACTTGGTTATTATGGACATTAATCTTCCAGGCAAGAATGGCCTTCTACTAGCGCGTGAACTACGCGAGCAAGCGAACATTGCTTTAATGTTCCTGACAGGCCGTGACAATGAAGTAGACAAGATCCTAGGTCTTGAGATTGGTGCAGATGACTACATCACTAAACCATTCAATCCACGTGAGCTAACTATTCGTGCACGTAACCTACTTAGTCGCTCAATGAGCTCTAACGCGGTGCAAGAAGAGAAGCGCTCGGTAGAAAAGTATGAATTCAACGGTTGGGTACTAGACATCAACAGCCGCTCTCTAGTAAGCCCTGCTGGTGATAGCTACAAGCTACCTCGCTCTGAGTTCCGCGCACTACTGCACTTCTGTGAGAACCCGGGTAAGATTCAAACTCGTGCCGATCTTCTTAAGAAGATGACTGGTCGTGAACTTAAGCCACACGACCGTACTGTAGACGTAACGATTCGTCGTATCCGTAAGCACTTTGAGTCTGTTTCAGGTACGCCAGAAATCATCGCCACTATCCACGGCGAAGGTTACCGCTTCTGTGGCGATCTAGAAGACTAGATTTAACCGCTAATATGCGAAGGGCTTGCTCATTGAGCAAGCCCTTTTTGTTTTAGGTTTAACGACTAATGCAATATCATTGCGGTTAATAAACCTTGTTAATCTTCACGTACTTTTCGACTAACCAACGCTGTTTACCCGCATCGTCTAGAAGCACTGCGATATCAACCGATTTTTCTGTGTTCACATCAATGTGAGACGAGAACGCCACCTCCCATCGGCTTTCACTGTGCGTTCGAGTATCTAAAGACGCACTGTCCACCAACCACTCTTTTTGCCCCTGTTTAATAATAAGAGCTTCTGCCGTTAGATTTGCAGGAAGTAACTGATCTCCTTCGAGGTAAAGTGCACCTTGAATACTTTGCTCTTCCACGTCCCCAATATTCGGCATGAGGTTCACCCATAAATTACTTTTGAGCTCAACATTAACCTCATTAATCGTAATCTGACTGTTTTGTTGCCAATTCACATTTGGAACGGAACTACAGCCTGCCATCAATGCCATGACTAACGCCAATGGTGCGATTCTTTTCATGTTATTTCCTTTGTTCCAACCAACTTTTGAGGACTTGAATATCGTTTTGGTATTCATTTTTGATCTCTTCAACCCAGTCTGAAATGTTTTCCCACCATGCAGGCATATCGGGCGATTGCGCTTTTTGCGCCACACTTTGGATGCGTTTCAGGCCAATTGAACCTGCAGCACCTTTGATTTTATGCGCTTCAGAAACAATCCCATCTTGATCTTTCGCTGTCATGTTCGAATCTAAGACATCAATATAGTCTGGCATCATATCTTCAAACATTTTTATGCTGTCGTAGACAGGTTTTGCACCAACAATGTCGACGTAAGACTCTAACATATCCATATCGAGTAAATGTGTCTCAATCAAAGGAGAAGGCACTGGCTCTTCCACTGTTTCGGGACCGCTCACCACTTCCTTAGGTTGTTCTAACTGGTGAGCGAAGAATTTATCAATCACTGACTGAATAGCATTCACTGCCAGCGGCTTACTGATCGCATCATCCATGCCGTTATCTAAGTATTCACGACGATCTTTCATTACATTAGCAGTTAAGGCGACCAATGGAGGAAGATTGTTATAATGCTTGCGGTAATAATTGGCGACATCAAAGCCCGTCATATCAGGCAGTTGGATATCCAACAACGCTAAGTCGTATTTTTCTGGCACAAAGTTCACTAACGCTTCTTGGCCCGTCATTGCCACGGTGACAGAGTGCCCTAGGCTCTCAAGTAACGATTTAGCCACAGTTACGTTAAGCTCGATGTCTTCGACCATAAATATGTTGAGGCGCACATTGTCGCGTTTCGCATCAATGACTGGCTCAGCTAGTTCAACAATCGGAACGTGGATCGATACAGTAAAAGTGCTACCAAAGCCTTCCTCACTGGTAACCGTAATATCACCATCCATCATATTGATCAGTTGCTTAGATACCGCTAAACCAATACCTGTACCGACCGCATGCAGGTTGTCCTTGCCTGATTTCACTTGGTAGTACATCGCAAAGATCTTATCTAGCTCTTCGTCTGGGATACCAATACCTGTGTCTTCCACTTCCATAATAATGGTCGCAAAATCGTCTTCGACATCCGCGCTCACTGTCATCACAACGCCACCTTCTTTGGTGAACTTCATTGCGTTGCTGACTAGGTTCCAAATCACCTGACGTAGACGGGTTGCATCCACTTCAATTGCTTTTGGCAAGTCGCTTAAACGTTCTAAGTCAAAGCGTAACCCTTTTTGTTCCGCCATCAGAGCTGAGATACTCTCAATCTCTGCGACGAAGTCTTCGAAGTTAAGTGGCGCAGGTAATAGTTCTAACTTACGGCGATCAAATTTATCCATATCGATAATATCGTTGAAGATGTTACCTAGCGTAATCGCACTCACATTGATGGTCTGCATGTGTTTACGCTGCTCTTCTGTCAACGGACTATCTAGAAGCATACGACTTAAGCCTACAATGCCATTCAGCGGCGTTCGCAGCTCATGACTGATGGTTGAGATGAAGGTAGTTTTGTCGCGGCTTGCTTTCTCTAACGACTCTTCATGGCGCTTACGTTCAGTGATATCACGACCGAACCCAACGAGACCAAGGTGGCGGCCATCTTTGCTGTAAAATGGCACTTTACGCAGCTCAAAGTAATGCTTGCGACCATCTGGGTATTCGAGCCATTGCTCGTAAGTAATCGCTTGATTATCGGCAAAAACCTTTTGGTCAGTATCAACGATATGCTCGGCGATTTCTTTGCTATACACATCCCAAGGGCTTAATCCGACTAACTGGTGCTCTTTCTTGCCCGTTAGCTCTTCCATCGCGCGGTTACAGCCAGAGAAAACACCATCCGCATTGCGGTAGTAAATTAAGTCTGGTGAGGCATCAATAAATGAACGCAGTAATGCGGTACGTTCTGCCAACTCTAATTGAGTACGTTCGCGTTGGAACACCTCATTTTCGAGGTCTTGCATCGCCTCTTCACGTGCTTCTTCCGCTTTAATACGCTCTTCAATTTCTTGGTTAAGCTTTTCAATGTTTTGTTGAAGTTGGTAATTCAACTCTTGATCTCGCGAACGCATGTCCTTCAGTTTGGACACCAGCTTAGTTAAACGCTGGCGAGACTCTTCTAGTTGATCGACAACCACAGAGAGGAAGTAAACCGCCCAAGGGGTGATCAATAGACCAAAAAACACCGAACGGACAATGTCGATATCATCTACTCGCCCTTTGAGAGCTAAAGTAATCCCTACCTGCACCACAACAGCTAATGCCACCAGCGCAAGGGCTAGCAAAATAGAGAAGCGAACAATCCCCAGTTTGACTAGCAAGTCGACATAATACTGGGCGAGATTTTTCATGGGTTTCATTAACTACTCCATGGTGGTGGCTAGATAGCGCCATTCGATGATGAAAAACAGGTAAATGCACTCGACCTAACGCAATTTAGGTCTGTTTGATTAGTGAAAAACACACGGTGCGATCTGCTCTTGTGATACGAGATAAAAAGATAAACCAACGAGCGCACAGGCTTGTGTAAGTTTAACGTGTTTAATACGGTGATTTAAACAATCAGCTATCAACTTAGAGCAAGCGGTCACAAAGCGTTAGCAAGAACTGGGGTGAATACAGGTGCGATTACGTCCATCAGCTTTAGCTTGATATAACGCACTGTCAGCCATAGCGATGCCCATTTCGGGTTCATCACCATGCTGAGGAATGTAAGAGACCAGACCGATACTGACGGTAAGGCGTTCAGATGCTTCTGAACTGTCGTGTTCCATATCAAGCTGTAGAATTTTCTCATGAATACGCTGTGCTACGTTGCGCGCACCTTCCGTGGTGGTATTCGGCAAGATAAAACCAAACTCCTCGCCACCATAACGCGCAACACAATCCGAAGAACGATTGATGACTTGTGTAAACACGGTAGCAACACTGACTAACGCTTCATCACCTTGTTGGTGACCGTAACAGTCGTTGTAATCTTTGAAAAAGTCGATGTCACATAACATGATGGTGAGCGGCAGCTTTTCTCTAGCATGGTGGTACCACAATACCTGCAGTTGTTCATCGAAACGGCGTCGGTTCGATACTTGAGTTAAGCTATCCATAAAGCTCAATTTTTCTAACTCTAGGTTGGCTTTTTCCAACTTTTGTTCTGCAAGATAACGCTCAGAAATATCACGCGCCATGATCAGCACACCATTCGTTCCTGATGCTTTATCTTTAAAAGGCGATTTCACCACATCAAACCACGTACTTTTACCATCACTACTCACGACTTTATCTATGTATCGAACTGGCTCTAACTGGCGTAATGCTTCTAAGTCACTGTCTGCTAAGCGCGCGTACATCTCTTTAGGAATCACGTCTTGGAGGCGCTTACCTATCAAATCAGAAATTTTTGAAATTCCTAACGCCTTAACAAAAGGCTGATTACACGCTTGATAGACCATGTTCTCATTGAAAATACCAATAGAGTCCGGACTGGCATCCAGAATCGTTTGTAAGATAGTATCTCTTTGCGCTAGCGCCACCTCTGTATCTTTGCGACGCTCCATTTCATCTCGCAGATTCTGTTGCATCTTGTGCCATTCAGTCACGTCATGACTAATAGACAGCGTACCGATAAGCTCACCACTCGGCGAAACAAGAGAGTTTTGATTGACTTCCAATAAGCAACTTCGACCTTGTGGATCCGTTGTCCATTTACGTTCGCTTTTTCTGGTCATCTCACCCAAGGTCTTGGATGCGCAAGCTTCTTCCCTTCGCCCTTGCCAGAATTGATCAAATGCTCGATTGGTCGTTAACAGATTGCCTTGGCGGTCTTGGGTACAAATCAGCTCTGAAAGTGAGTCTAATGCCGAACGTGCGATGATTAACTGCGCAAGTTCTTGTTGCTGCTCTTGGTGAGTGGCTTGATATGGCTGAGCATAAAGAATCCAAACTCGATGATTGCGCAATAAACTCTTTCTGCCTGACAGCTCCACTTTAATAGATTCACTATCAGATAGTCGCCACTCAAAAGCCTGCTGACGAAAATGACGACTAGAGAAGCGATCGAGAAACTGCTCAAGCTCATGAATATCGAATAAAGCAGGATACAAATACCCCGTTCCCAAAGAGCGAATGCCTAACAACTGCATCGCAGCCTGGTTAGATAGCAAGAGCTGAGCATGGCTAGTGTCCACCACTATGACTGGATAGGGAGAATCCGTTACTAGTTGCTTAAGTGATGTCTGAAAGTGCAAATAGATCAGTGCTAACGCGCACACGCCTGCGATTAATAACAAGACGACATAGCCATAACCGCCTTGACCACCCCAAAGCCAATTGAGTAACTGATCCATCGTTTAAACCTTCAAAGAACACTGGTTAAAATATATCAGTTATTTATTGAGCGATCTGCTATTAATTCGGGTTTAGTATAGATAAAGGTATTCCCCGTAAGACTCCCTTGAGCACCATGAGCACTGAGATCTCGACCAATTTCCGTCATCGCTAGCCAACGGTTTTCACACCACAGAGGCGATAATAACGTGGGCCTCCTGGCTGCTGATGAAACGCGATGATAAATCACATCTGGTGGTGTCATACGAATCATTTCACTGGCGATCGCAACATATTCTTCTAATTCAGGGGCTTCTAGCTTTCCGGCACGCCAAGCTTTCGCCATGGTGCTACCTTCGACAATATGCAAGCCATGTAACTTGATGCCATCCGTTCCCACGGCCAACACTTTTTGCAGCGTTTCAATATTTTCGGCGCGGGTTTCTTTGGGTAAACCCACAATTAAGTGAGTACAAACCTTGATTCCGAGTGTTCGCGCACGCTTAGTGATTTCGGCATAACACTCAAAGTCATGACCACGATTGATACGTTTGAGGGTGTCATTGTTGGCGGTTTGAAGACCTAGTTCTAGCCAAATTTCATAACCTTGCTGTACATAGCCCGACAGTAAATCCAATACCGCATCAGGGACGCAATCAGGACGCGTCCCCACACAAAGACCAACCATGTCTGCAGCCTTTAGTGCTTCCTCATACATGTTTTTGAGAACTTGTACTTCGGCATAGGTACTGGTGTAGGCCTGAAAATAAGCGAGATACTTCTTCGCTCTGTGAATTTCACCTGCGCGATCTTTTAACTGTTCGTGAATGCTTTTTATCTGGACTTCTTCATCTGCAAACGAAGCCACATTGCAAAATGTACATCCTCCCCGCCCAATCGTGCCATCGCGGTTAGGGCAACTAAATCCACCGTGCAATGTTAACTTATGAACCTTTTCACCGTATCGACGCTGAAGATCTTGGCCGATTGTATTGACCAACTCATGTAACTGCATAAATTCTCACCAACAATAAATCGTAATCAATCTCACTACGATCTGTGTAAATAAATTACATCCCTGCAAGAAAAAACACACAATATTAATCAATTCAAACACCCATCATGCGGGTCAAAATCAATAAACTTGCATAATTAAAGACAAAAATCGTTCATGTTGCGTAAATGTTAAACTAAAAATGCATAATTAAACGAAAAAATTGGGTCACAACGCCGACTTTTTCATTGCATTCTGAAGTGACAAAATTGTAGGATACTTACACAACCCCGTTATTTTTGTGACTTTTATTACAAAGCACACTGCGGGATTTGTCGGTGTTATCCCACTCCTACCTATATAAATCACTAGATAGTGATAATAAATAAAGGGATACCACCAAGGATTGTTTTTCTCGCAAAACTTTTCCTGCGAGATACGGAAAGGAATCAAGACCGGTCAACCTAGATCGGTGGCGATAATAAATATAAAGGACAAGACGTAATCAATAGTCTAGGTAGTATTTGCTGCCCGGTACTTTTGCGTCGACATTGAACTGGAAGGATGTATCTATGGTAGATAGAGAGCAAAATCCACAGGGTCTGTACACTCCGGAACTGGAGCATGACGCTTGTGGTATCGGTTTTGTTGCTCACCTTAAAAACCGTAAATCTCATGAAGTAGTGACTCAAGCATTGGATATGCTGGCTCGCATGGAACACCGTGGTGGTCAAGGTTGTGACCCATGCAGCGGTGATGGTGCGGGTATCTTGCTACAAAAACCTCATGAATTCCTATTAGAAGAAGCCGTTAAGCTAGGCATTAAACTGCCTTCGTTTGAAAAGTATGGTGTTGGTGTCGTTCTTTTCCCGAAAGACGAATACAAACGCGAGCAATGCCGTGACATTCTAAAACGTAACGCACAACGTCTAGATCTTGAAGTTATCGGCTACCGCGTATTGCCAACCGATAACTCAATGATCGGTGCAGACCCACTAAGCACAGAACCTCAGTTTGAGCATGTGTTTATCTCTGGTGGCCCTGGCATCACACCTGAAGAGCTAGAGCGCAAACTGTACGTACTTCGTAACTACACTGTACGTGTTTGCCTAGAAAGCGTTTCGAACATTGGTGACGACTTCTACATTAACTCCATGTCTTACAAGACATTGGTGTACAAAGGTCAGTTAACGACCGAGCAAGTACCTCAGTACTTCCTTGATCTGCAAAACCCGACCATGGTGACTGCACTAGCACTTGTACACTCTCGCTTCTCTACCAACACCTTCCCGAAATGGCGTCTTGCACAGCCTTTCCGTTACATTGCCCACAACGGTGAAATCAATACAGTTCGCGGTAACTTGAACTGGATGAAAGCCCGTGAAGCAATCCTAGAATCAGACCTGTTTACTCAGGCTGAAATCGACATGCTTCTTCCAATCTGTCAGGAAGGCAGCTCGGATTCATCTAACTTTGACATGGCACTTGAGCTCCTAGTTCTGTCTGGTCGCAGCCTGCCACACGCATTGATGATGATGATTCCGGAAGCATGGCAAGAAAACAAAAACATGGATCCTAAACGTCGCGCGTTCTATCAATACCACGCGAACATCATGGAACCATGGGATGGCCCGGCTTCAGTATGTTTTACTGATGGTGTTCAAGTTGGTGCGACACTAGACCGTAACGGTTTGCGCCCTTCTCGCTACACAGTGACCAAAGACAACTTCCTAGTGATGGCATCTGAATCTGGTGTTGTGGATATAGAACCAGAAAACGTTGAGTTCCGTGGTCGCCTACAACCGGGTCGTATCTTCGTTGCAGACCTAGAACAAGGTCGAATCATCTCTGATGAAGAAGTGAAAGACACCATCGCAACGGCACAGCCTTACGAGAAGTGGGTAGAAGAAAACCTACTGAGCTTGAAGAAGCTGCCAGATGCGAGCAACCAGTTCAGCCAACCTAAGCCAGAACACCTTCTACACCGCCAACAAGCGTTTGGCGTAAGCACTGAAGAAGTGAACGAAATCATCGTTCCAATGGCGAATGACGCGAAAGAACCATTATCAGCAATGGGTGCCGACTGGCCTCTTGCGGTTCTCTCTCATCAATCTCAGCACCTTTCAAACTACTTCAAGCAGCTGTTTGCACAGGTAACTAACCCACCGATCGACCCGATCCGTGAGCGCATGGTTATGTCGCTGAACACTTACTTGGGTAAAGACCAAAACCTTCTGACTGAAACACCACTTCACTGTCAGAAAGTAGAATTGGAATCGCCTGTTCTAGCCAACTCTGAGCTTGAAAAATTGCGTGCGATCGATAACGAGCACCTACAAGCGAAAACGTTGGATATCGTATTCCAAGCTAGTGAAGATCAAGGCAAACTTGAGCGTGCATTAAAACGTATCTGCCAATACGCAGAAGACGCGGTTATCGATGGTTATTCAATCATCCTACTCACTGACCGCGCAGTGAATTCAAACCACGCGGCGATCCCAGCAATGCTGGCAGTTGGCGCAGTACACCACCACTTGATCCGTAAAGGTCTACGTGCGAAGTGTGACATCGTGGTTGAAACTGGTGACGCGCGTGAAACGCACCACTTTGCAACGCTACTTGGTTACGGTGCGAATGCGGTTAACCCTTACCTAGTGATTGAAACCATCATTGAACTTCAACGTACGAAGAAGTTGGATCC
Organism: Vibrio sp. D54; assembly: GCF_021728075.1. NCBI lineage: Bacteria > Pseudomonadati > Pseudomonadota > Gammaproteobacteria > Vibrionales > Vibrionaceae > Vibrio > Vibrio sp. D54. The sequence goes on from NZ_JAKKCS010000010.1 coordinate 85,982, forward strand.
AGAAGCGAACCCTCGCGATCTGTTCAACAACTACCGTAAAGCGATCAATGGCGGTCTTCTGAAGATCTTCTCGAAGATGGGCATCTCTACGCTACAGTCGTACCATGGTGCGCAAATCTTCGAAGCATTGGGTATCCACAAATCCGTGGTCGACAAATACTTCACAGGGACGGTTTCTCGTATCCAAGGTCTAACCCTTGATGATATCGCCAAAGAAGTACTTATCCGTCACCGCATCGGTTACCCACAACGCGAAATCCCAATTCAAATGCTGGATGTTGGTGGTGTTTACCAATGGAAACAGCGTGGTGAGAAGCACCTATTCAACCCAGAAACCATTTCTCTACTGCAAGAGTCTACGCGCAACAAGAACTACGATCAGTTCAAGCAGTACGCGACAGCCGTAGATAAACAAGGTGACAACGCAGTAACTCTGCGTAGCCAGCTAGAATTCATTAAGAACCCAGCAGGTTCTATCTCTATAGACGAAGTCGAACCAATTGAAAGCATCGTGAAACGCTTCGCGACCGGTGCAATGTCATTCGGTTCTATTTCTTACGAAGCACACTCCACACTAGCTGTTGCGATGAACCGTCTTGGCGCGAAATCGAACTCTGGTGAAGGTGGTGAAGACCCAATGCGTTTCGAGCGCAAAGAGAACGGCGATTGGGAACGCTCTGCAATCAAGCAGGTGGCTTCAGGTCGTTTCGGCGTAACCTCTTACTACCTAACTAACGCTGAAGAACTGCAAATCAAAATGGCTCAAGGTGCGAAGCCAGGTGAAGGTGGTCAGCTACCAGGCGATAAAGTAGATGACTGGATCGGTGCAACGCGTCACTCGACTCCGGGCGTTGGCCTTATCTCTCCACCACCACACCACGATATCTACTCAATCGAAGATTTGGCTCAGCTTATCTACGACTTGAAGAACGCGAACCGCGCAGGCCGTGTAAACGTGAAGCTGGTATCAGAAGCAGGCGTAGGTACGATCGCTTCTGGTGTAGCGAAAGCGAAAGCGGACGTTGTACTAATCGCAGGTTTCGACGGCGGTACAGGTGCATCACCAATGTCTTCAATCCGCCATACAGGTCTTCCTTGGGAACTTGGCTTGGCAGAAACGCACCAAACGCTACTGAAGAACGGTCTACGTAACCGTATCGTGGTTCAAGCGGATGGTCAGATGAAGACACCTCGCGACCTTGCAGTGGCAACACTACTCGGTGCAGAAGAATGGGGCGTGGCAACCGCAGCATTGGTGGTTGAAGGTTGTATTATGATGCGTAAGTGTCATAAGAACACCTGTCCTGTTGGTATCGCGACTCAAAATAAGACACTTCGCGAGCGCTTTGATGGCCGCGTAGAAGACGTCGTAACCTTCTTCCAATACATGGCACAAGGTCTACGTGAAATCATGGCTGAACTTGGCTTCCGCACTATCGATGAGATGGTCGGTCAAGGTCAGAAGCTGAAGATTCGCCAAGACGTTTCTCACTGGAAATACAAGAACCTAGATCTGTCTCCTGTTCTTCACGTTGAGCAACCACGTGAAGCTGATGGTGTATTCAACCAAGCTCAGCAGAACCACAACTTAGAAGAAGTGCTAGACCGTAAGCTGATTCAAGCAGCGATTCCTGCACTCGAGAAAGGCGAAGCGGTGAATGCCGAGTTCCCTATCGTTAACACGGACCGCTCTGCAGGTACCATGTTGTCGAACGAAATCTCGAAAGTGTACAAAGATGCCGGTCTACCTCAGCCAATGAACGTGAAGTTCAAAGGTTCTGCGGGTCAGTCATTCGGCGCATTCCTAGCTAAGGGCGTGAAGTTCGAAGTAGAAGGCGACGCGAACGACTACTGGGGTAAAGGCTTATCTGGCGGTACCTTAGTACTTTACCCAGATGCAAAATCAAGTATTGTCGCGGAAGACAACATCGTGGTTGGTAACGTGTGTTTCTACGGTGCAACTTCGGGTGAGTCTTTCATTCGCGGTATGGCTGGTGAACGTTTCTGTGTTCGTAACTCAGGCGCGAAAGTAGTAGTAGAAGGCGTCGGTGACCACGGTTGTGAATACATGACTGGCGGTGCTGCCATCATCCTTGGTTCAACAGGTCGTAACTTTGCCGCTGGTATGAGTGGCGGCGTGGCTTACGTATGGGATAAATCAGGTGACTTTGAGTCAAAACTGAACCCAGAGCTAGTAGACCTAGATCCAATCGAGCAAGAAGACAGAGATCTATTACTCGACATGCTAACTAAGCATGTTCAATTCACAGGAAGTGAAGTCGCTCAGTCTTTCCTAGACAACTTTGAAGCAAGCCTAGCCTCTATGGTTAAGGTAATGCCGCGTGACTACAAAGCGGTTCTTCAAAAGCGTAAAGCTGAAGCACAGTCTCAAGGAAACGAAACTCAAGTGGAGGCCGTATAATGGGTAAGCCTACTGGATTTTTAGAGCATGGTCGTGAACTACCACAGAAGATCGACCCAGCTGAACGCATCAAGAACAACAAAGAGTTCGTCCTGAACGAGGAGTTTGGTGACAAAATCAATACTCAGGCTTCTCGTTGTATGGATTGTGGTGTGCCGTTTTGTCATAACGGCTGCCCTATCGGTAACATCATCCCAGAGTTTAACGATGCAGTTTATCGTGATAGCTGGGAAGAAGCATGGAACATTCTAAGCTCAACCAATAACTTCCCAGAGTTCACTGGTCGTGTTTGCCCTGCTCCATGTGAAAGTGCTTGTGTACTTGGTATCAACCAAGATCCAATCACTATCTGTAATATCGAGAAAACCATCGTGGAAACGGCGTATCGTGAAGGGTACGCCAAACCAAAAACACCACGCTCTCGAACTGGCAAAACCGTTGCGATCATCGGTTCGGGCCCTGCTGGCCTTGCGGCTGCTGAGCAGTTAAACAGCGCTGGTCATACTGTGACGGTATTCGAGCGAGACGAGAAAGTCGGCGGTCTGCTACGTTTTGGTATCCCAGACTTTAAACTGAGCATGGAAGTCATTGATCGCAAGATCAATCTAATGGCAGAAGCTGGCATTGAGTTTAAAGTAAACCAACACGTCGGTGTTGATGTAAATGCTCAACAATTGCGTCAAGAGTTCGATGTGGTTCTACTGACGGGAGGCTCAACAGTTCCACGTGATTTGCCAGTTCCGGGTCGTGAGCTCAAAGGCGTTCACTTCGCAATGGAATTCCTAGGTCAAAACAACCGCCGTGCAAATAACATGGACCTGAAAACGGAAGAGATTCACGCAAAAGGTAAACATGTGGTTGTCATTGGTGGTGGTGATACCGGTTCAGACTGTGTAGGTACGTCAAACCGTCACGGCGCAGCAAGTGTAACTCAAGTGGAAATCATGCCGATTCCACCAGAAAAGCGTCCTGCCAATATGCCTTGGCCACAGTACCCGATGATCCTACGTACTTCGACATCTCATGAAGAAGGCGTTGATCGTCACTGGAACATCCTAACTAAAGAGTTCATCGGTAACGACAAAGGTGAAGTTACTGGTCTTCGTTTGGCTGATATCGTTTGGGAAGAGGCGAAACCTGGCGAGCGTCCAGGCTTTAAAGAAGTTGAAGGCAGCGAGCGGGTGATTCCATGTGATATGGCATTCCTAGCGATGGGCTTCCTTCATCCTGAACCAACGGGCGTACTTGCTCAACTGGATATCGCGCTAGATGATCGTGGTAACGTAGCAACTCAAGGTTTTGCTACAAACCAAGAAGGTGTATTTGCTGCTGGTGATATGCGAACAGGCCAATCTTTGGTGGTTCGTTGTATCAATGAAGGCCGCGAATGTGCCCGTGCTATCGATGATTACCTAATGGGTGGCACAAACCTAGAAGCAAAAGCAGATTCACTGATGCTTTCTGCTTAACGAAGCAGTCATGCTTCGCTCTTTCAATTGCCTAATAGCCATCAGCAATATCGATGGCTATCGGTGAAGAAAGAAAACAATTCCTTCCAATCTTTCTATTTTGACCAGCATTTTATGCTGGTCTTTTTTATCTCCCACAGAATCAAATGTTACTTTTTTGTAACAATCAATTTTCTATCTATTTGAAATTATTAAACTATTTTAGCTTATTAAATGGTAAATCGTATATTCACGTGATGATCCACTAATAACTTGACCTTTTTTACAATAAGCTATAGCTTGTGAAGTTGATGAAAATAAAACACTCAAAAAATGTTAAATATTTCACAACTTTTACTGAATAATTATACATAAAGCTATAAAGATGACGCATAGTTAGTCATCGATATCAACGTAAGCAGTGTTGATATATCTGTCGGGATGACGGATAAGCAAAGGGAGAATTGCAATGGCTCTTTATGATCCAAGTCTTGAGAAAGACAACTGTGGATTTGGCTTGATCGCGCATATGGAAGGCGAACAAAGCCACAAGCTGGTACGTACAGCAATTTCTGCACTTGACCGCATGACTCACCGTGGTGGTATCGCCGCCGATGGTAAAACTGGTGATGGTTGTGGTCTTCTATTACAAAAGCCCGATTCCTATTTACGTCTTATTGCCGAAGAAAATGGTTTCAACCTTGGCAAGCAATACGCCGTAGGGATGATTTTCTTCAACCAAGATCCAGTCAAAGCTCAACTCGCTAAAGACATCGTCAACAAAGAACTGGCGCAAGAGACGCTAACTGTGGCTGGTTGGCGTGAAGTACCAACTAATTCAGAAGTACTCGGTCCAATTGCGGTCAACTCGCTTCCAAATATTCAGCAAGTCTTTATCTCTGCACCGGCAGGTTGGCGCGAGCGTGACATTGAACGTCGTCTCTACATCGCACGCCGTCGCATCGAGAAACAAATCACCGAAGATCCGGATTTCTACATCTGTAGCTTGTCGACTCAAGTTTTGGTGTACAAAGGCCTATGCATGCCTGCAGACTTACCGCGCTTTTATCTTGATCTTGCCGATCTACGTATGGAATCTGCTATCTGTCTGTTCCACCAGCGTTTTTCTACCAACACTCAACCGCGTTGGCCATTAGCTCAACCGTTCCGCTACCTTGCTCATAATGGTGAGATCAATACCATTGAAGGTAACCGACAATGGGCACGCGCTCGTGCTTATAAGTTCTCGTCACCACTGCTGCCTGACCTACAAACTGCAGCACCGTTTGTGAACGAGACAGGCTCAGACTCGTCTAGCTTAGATAATATGCTAGATCTCTTCTTAGCTGGCGGCATGGATATCTTCCGTGCCATGCGTATGCTCGTACCGCCAGCATGGCAAAACCACCCGGATATGGATCCGGATTTGCGTGCGTTTTACGATTTCAACTCCAAACACATGGAACCATGGGATGGCCCAGCAGGTATCGTACTGTCCGATGGTCGTTATGCTGCTTGTAACCTAGACCGAAACGGTCTACGTCCTGCGCGTTATGTAATTACCAAAGACAAGCTGATCACTCTGGCATCTGAGGTAGGGATTTGGAATTACGCCCCAGATGAAGTTGCCAAAAAAGGTCGTGTAGGTCCGGGGGAATTGCTCGTCATCGACACTCGTAAAGGTAAGCTTTGGCAATCTAGCGAGATCGATAATGATCTGAAATCTCGTCACCCTTATCGCGAATGGATGGAGAGCAACGTTCGCAAACTAACGCCGTTCTCTCAGCTGCCTGAAGATCAAGTAGGTGAGCGTAGCTTTGATGAAGACTTGCTTAAGACTTATCAAAAGCAGTTTGCCATGAGCAATGAAGAAGTCGATCAAGTATTGCGTGTCCTCGGTGATATGGGGCAAGAAGCCGTCGGTTCGATGGGTGATGACACCCCGATGGCGGTTCTTTCTTCGAAAGAGCGCTTGGTGACTGACTACTTCCGTCAGAAGTTTGCTCAGGTCACCAACCCACCAATCGATCCGCTGCGTGAGAAACACGTCATGTCGCTGGCGACCAGCATCGGCCAGGAGATGAACGTCTTCTGTGAAACCGATGGCCACGCGCATCGTGTAACCTTTGATTCTCCAGTACTGCTCTATTCAGACATGCAGCAACTACTAGAGCTGAGTGACGATCATTACCGTAATACCATTCTCGATATCAACTACGATCCACAACAGAAAGATCTCAAACAAGCCATTGATGATCTGTGTGAGCAAGCAGAACAAGTGGTGCGTGAAGGCACGGTTCTAGTCGTGCTTTCAGATCGCGCTTTAGTCAAAGGCAAGCTGCCAATTCCTGCAGCAATGGCGGTCGGTGCGGTTCAAACTCGCTTGATCGATGCCAACTTACGTTGTGATGCCAACATTGTTGTTGAGACCGCAACAGCTCGTGACCCACACCAATTTGCTGTCTTGCTTGGCTTTGGTGCTACTGCGGTTTACCCATACCTTGCTTATGAAGCGTTAGGTAAACTGATTGATGATAAAGCACTAGAGAAAGACTACCGCGATGTGATGCAAAACTACCAATACGGCATCAACAAAGGCCTGTACAAGATCATGTCGAAAATGGGGATCTCAACCATCGCCTCTTACCGCTGCTCACAACTGTTTGAAGCAGTTGGCTTGAGCCAAGATGTGGTCGATCTGTGTTTTAAAGGCGTCACAACTCGAATTGAAGGCGCGAATTTTGACGACTTCCAGCAAGATCTTACAAACTTATCTCGTAAAGCATGGGCGAAACGCAAATCGATTGATCATGGCGGCTTGTTAAAGTACGTCCATGGAGGTGAGTATCATGCGTACAACCCGGATGTTGTCGGCACGCTGCAACAGGCCGTTAAATCTGGCGAAAGTAACGACTATCAGAGCTTTGCTAAGCAGGTAAATCAACGCCCTGTTGCCATGCTGCGTGACTTAATGTCGCTGAAAAAATCAGACTCACCGCTGCCACTTGAGCAAATAGAACCACGCACTGAACTGTTCAAACGCTTTGACTCTGCGGCAATGTCCATTGGCGCACTTAGCCCAGAAGCGCATGAAGCACTTGCAACGGCGATGAACCGTCTTGGTGGTTACTCTAACTCGGGTGAAGGCGGTGAAGATCCTCGCCGCTTCGGTACTGAGCGTAACTCACGTATCAAACAGATTGCTTCTGGCCGATTTGGTGTAACGCCTCATTACCTGACTAATGCGGATGTACTGCAAATCAAGGTGGCACAAGGTGCGAAACCGGGTGAAGGTGGACAGCTACCAGGACACAAAGTCACCGCAGAAATCGCAAAACTGCGTTATTCGGTACAAGGCGTGACTCTGATCTCCCCTCCTCCGCACCACGATATCTATTCGATTGAAGATTTGGCCCAGCTGATCTTCGACCTTAAACAAGTCAACCCAAATGCGCTGGTTTCGGTAAAACTCGTCTCCGAGCCAGGTGTCGGCACCATCGCAACGGGCGTAGCCAAGGCTTACGCTGATCTTATTACCATTTCGGGTTACGACGGTGGTACCGCAGCAAGCCCATTAACTTCGGTAAAATACGCTGGTAGCCCTTGGGAGTTGGGGTTGGCAGAGACACAACAAGCTCTGGTTGCTAATGGTCTGCGTCATAAGATCCGCTTACAGGTAGACGGTGGTCTAAAGACTGGTTTAGACGTAGTTAAAGCCGCAATTTTAGGTGCAGAAAGCTTCGGTTTTGGTACTGCGCCAATGGTCGCTATGGGTTGTAAGTTCCTACGAATTTGTCACCTCAACAACTGTGCAACTGGGGTTGCGACTCAAGACGAGACACTGCGTAAAGAATACTTCAAAGGTCTACCAGAAATGGTGATGAATTACTTCATCGGCTTGGCAGACGAAGTGCGCGGATTACTCGCCGAACTTGGCGTTGAAAAGCTGACGGACTTGATTGGTCGTACCGATTTACTCGAGGCAGTAGAGGGATTTACAGCGAAACAGACCAAGCTGGATCTATCCAATATTCTAGAAGCTCCAGTATCACCTGAGGGTCATCCGCTATTTTGGACAGAGCCAAACAAACCGTTTGATAAAGCTGAGCTCAACCAAAAGATCGTTGATGATGCCATGCATGCGGTTGAAAACAGTCAATCAGCAAGTTTCTTCTACAATGTCATCAACACTGATCGTTCTGTTGGTGCACGCTTATCTGGCGAAATAGCAAAACGCTATGGCAACCAAGGATTGGCGGCTTCCCCTATCAAAATCTATCTTGACGGCACCGCAGGTCAGTCCTTTGGTGTTTGGAACGCAGGTGGTGTAGAGCTTTACCTCACGGGCGATGCGAACGACTACGTGGGCAAAGGCATGGCGGGTGGTAAAGTGGTTATCAAACCTCACCTTGGCACCGCATTTAAATGCAATGAAGCAACTATCATTGGTAACACCTGCCTGTACGGCGCGACCGGCGGTAAACTATTTGCAGCCGGTAAAGCAGGTGAGCGTTTCGGCGTACGAAACTCAGGTACGATAGCCGTCATTGAAGGTGCTGGCGATAACGCTTGTGAGTACATGACTGGCGGTATTGTTGCCATTCTTGGTGCGACAGGTGTGAACTTTGGCGCGGGTATGACTGGAGGCTTTGCCTATGTTCTGGATGAGAACCAAAGCTTTGAAGGTCGAGTTAATACTGAGTCTGTCGAAGCCATCTCATTGTCCGATCTTTACATCCACCAAGAACATTTGCGTGGCCTAATTGCGGAACACCTTGAAGAAACAGGGTCGAGTCATGCAGAAAATATTTTGGCGAACTTTGATGAATGGATTCCAAAGTTCTATTTGGTGAAACCACAAGCGGCAGATCTTCGCACGCTACTTGGTCACCAGAGCCGCAGTGCCGCAGAGCTGCGTGTTCAAGCACAGTAATCATGGAGGATGTTTGAATCATGAGCCAGAACGTTTATCAATTTATCGATGTGCAGCGTGTAGATCCTGCGAAAAAGCCTATCAAAGTTCGTAAGATCGAGTTCGTTGAAATCTATGAACCGTTCACTAAACAACAGGCGACTGCACAAGCGGATCGCTGCTTAGATTGTGGCAACCCATATTGTGAATGGAAATGCCCAGTCCACAACTACATCCCTCAATGGTTAAAACTTGCCAATGAAGGCCGTATTCTTGAAGCGGTTGAACTATCGCATCAAACCAATAGCCTACCGGAAGTATGTGGGCGCGTTTGTCCTCAAGACCGCCTATGTGAAGGTTCATGCACGCTTAATGATGACTTTGGTGCCGTCACCATCGGTAACATAGAAAAGTACATTACCGACAAAGCGTTTGAAATGGGCTGGAAGCCAGATATGTCCAAGGTGGAGTGGACCGATAAAAAGGTTGCAATCATTGGAGCTGGCCCAGCTGGCTTGGCTGCCGCGGATATCCTAGTGCGCAATGGCGTTAAGCCAGTCGTGTTTGACCGCTACCCTGAAATTGGAGGCCTTCTGACCTTCGGTATTCCTTCATTCAAGCTTGAAAAAGGCGTGATGGAAAACCGCCGCCGTGTGTTCACTGAAATGGGCGTCGAGTTCCGCATGAACATGGAAGTAGGCAAAGATGTCCAAATGCAAGAGCTACTTGATGAATACGATGCTGTTTTCTTGGGCGTTGGCACCTATAAATACATGCGTGCAGGTCTAGATAATGAAGATGCGCCGGGTGTGTATGACGCGCTGCCATTTTTAGTTTCGAACACCTACAAAGTCATGGATCTTGAGAGTAACCAACCCTTTATCGATATGGCAGGAAAGAAAGTCGTCGTACTGGGTGGTGGTGATACAGCAATGGACTGCGTTCGTACCTCAATTCGCCAAGGTGCCTCCAACGTAGTTTGTGCTTATCGTCGTGATGAGGCCAACATGCCAGGCTCTCGTCGCGAGGTAAAAAACGCAAAGGAAGAAGGCGTGAAGTTCATGTTCAACCTTCAGCCTTTGGGAGTGGAAGTGGATGCGTCAGGCAAAGTCTCGGGGGTCAAAGTGGTGAAAACCGCACTTGGTGAACCTGATGAAGCAGGTCGCCGACGTCCAGAGCCCGTTGAAGGCAGCGAGCACGTTCTACCAGCAGACGTTGTTATCATGGCGTTTGGTTTCCAGCCGCACAAAATGGACTGGTTAGCACCGTTTGATGTCGATTTGGATCAATGGGGTCGTATCAAAGCCCCAGCGAAGCAAGAGTTCCAGTTCCAGACCAGCAATGAAAAGATCTTCGCGGGTGGTGATGCGGTACGAGGTTCTGATCTTGTCGTAACCGCAATTGATGAAGGACGAAAAGCGGCAGAAGGCATTCTCGATTACCTCGAAGTTTAATCTCAGTTAACCTCACAAAAAGGGTCCTATTATTGGATCCTTTTTCTTTTGTATCCATATAATTAGAAGCAAAATTATAAGAGTAAATACAATGAAAAAAGCCGCTCTCCTTTCCATTACTTTGCTCGGCTTAACCGCTTGTAGCCAAGGAGTCACAACCATGACGGATCGTTCTCAATCACCTTGTGGTGACAAACCAAACTGCGTCTCCACCCAAGACACGCGAGAAAAATACAACCTAACGCCATTTATCTTAGTGGATTCAGCGAACATCGACGCTATTGAGCAAGTTGCGCTTGAACTGCCAGGCGCGAAAACCGCGGTGAAAGAAAGCAACTACCTTCGTATCGAGTGCACATCTAAAATCATGCGCTTCGTGGATGACCTCGAACTAAAAATAGCAGGAGACCAACTGATTGTGCGCTCGGAATCTCGTGTGGGCTACTCTGACTTTGGCGTAAACAGAAAGCGCGCCGATCAATTACGAGAAAAGCTCACTCAAGCTAAGCTCATCAAATAGAAAACTGCCAACGGGGAGTGCTATACTCTCGGCCAACTAAAATATTTACCTAAAGAGAGTGTTATGAAAGTTGGTATCATCGGTGCGATGGAACAAGAAGTGACCATCCTGAAGCAAGCAATTACAAACTGCAAAACTGTAAATAAAGCAGGTTGTACGTTTTTCTCTGGTCAAATTAACGATGTCGAAGTCGTCGTACTACAATCGGGCATCGGTAAAGTTGCAGCGGCAGTGGGCACGACAATCCTTCTTGATGAATACCAACCAGACGTTGTGATTAACACAGGCTCTGCTGGCGGTTTCGATTCAAGCTTAAACCTTGGCGATGTAGTTATCTCTACAGAAGTTCGTCATCACGATGCAGACGTAACCGCTTTTGGTTATGAAATTGGCCAAATGGCCGGTCAACCAGCTGCATTCAAAGCGGATGACAAGCTAATGGACTTAGCCGAAAAAGCCCTAGCACAAATGGAAAACACTCATGCGGTTCGCGGCCTAATTTGTACTGGCGATGCGTTTGTTTGTACTGCTGAGCGTCAAGAGTTTATTCGTAAACACTTCCCGTCAGTTATCGCTGTAGAAATGGAAGCATCTGCTATCGCTCAAACTTGTCACCAATTCAACACACCGTTTGTTGTTGTGCGTGCAATCTCTGATGTCGCTGATAAAGAATCACCAATGAGCTTTGATGAGTTCCTGCCTCTAGCAGCAAAAAGCTCTTCCGAAATGGTATTCAAAATGCTGGAACTCATTAAGTAAACGACTCATTCATGGAAGAAGTTTTTCAGTCATTTTATGCCAACGGTGCGCTCCTCATTATGTGGGGTGCACTGATCTTGCACCTTTTAGTGCCAATCCCCCATTCAGCGCACCCCATCACTTTATGGCGAAAGCTAGCAGAACAGCTAGCCAACAAAGTGAACAATAATCACAATTACTCACAGAGTGTAATCTCAGGCAGTCTTGCATTAGGCTTGATGCTGTTTCCTTGCTTGATATTACTGATTGCAGTAAAGCCATTTGTTTGGCAAATCCCTTTATATGAACTGGTTCTATTGATCATTGCGCTAGACTGGCGTAACAGCGAAACGTTAACGAAACAGCTCGTCACAAGTATCTCTTCGGAAGACAAAGCTCAGTGTCGAGCATTACTGAGACCATATCTTAATCGCGACACTGGTAGCCTCTCGATCGTTGGCATAGGTAAAGCTGGCTCAGAAACCCTGATTATGGGATACAGCCGCAACGTGATCGGCGTGCTATTTTGGTACGCACTAACAGGTGGTATTGGTGCGTTAATGTATCGACTCACAACAGAATTAGCGCGAGTGTGGTCCCCTAGCCGACGCCAATATTTGCCCTTTGGTAAACCTGTGATTCAACTGGTTGCTACTCTGGATATTATTCCACTTCGTCTCTTTGCCATACTTTTAGCTGCCGGAAAGAATACAAGTAATGTGCTCTCTGGAATACAACAGCAAGCGAAGTCTTGGCCCTTACCAGGACCTAGCTGGGTGTTATGTACTATCGGACACAAACTACAACTGTCTTTATGCGGCCCTGCTATCTATCAAGGTGTGCGTGCAGAGCGCGCAAAAATCGGTGGGCGCATTGCGCCATCGGCTATTCACCTTTCACAAATACATACGCTGCTCGTTTGGCGCGTCCTGGCTTGGATCGCAATCCAAAGTTTGCTTTTAGGAATAATTTATCAAGGATTATGATGAATAAATTATGCTTCGCATTAACGCTGTTTGTTTCGACAGCGACCTTCGCTCAACCCGCTCAACGCATTATAAGTTTAGCTCCACATGCCACCGAAATTGCCTTTGCAGCAGGGCTAGGAGACCAGCTTGTTGCTGTCAGCGAAATGAGCGATTATCCAGAACAGGCAAAGCAGCTAGAAAGAGTCTCAAATTATCAAGGAATTAAATTAGAGCGCATTATTGCTCTTCAACCGGACTTAGTGATTGCTTGGCCAGCCGGAAACCCCGCTAAAGAGTTGGAGAAAATTAAACAGTTCGGTATTCCTATCTATTACTCCACTACAGGTTCATTAGAAGATATCGCCAATAATATCGAGCAACTCAGCCAATACAGCGAAACTCCACAAGTAGGAAAAAAGGCCGCTGAAGATTTTAGAACGCAGCTGAGTACACTAAAAGAACAGTACAACACGAACGAGAAAGTTAGTTACTTTTACCAGTTGAGTGAAAAGCCTATCATCACTGTCGCCGGAAAGAACTGGCCAAGTGAAGTCTTTACTTTTTGCGGTGGTGAGAACATTTTCGCCGCATCTAGCGCGCCTTATCCTCAAGTTAGCATCGAGCAAGTCATTACTCGCCAGCCAGAGGTTATTTTTACTTCTCGTCACGCAATGAGTAACGATGGTATGTGGACTGAGTGGAGTAATGAGCTTCTTGCTCTTAAAAACAAACACATCTGGTCCCTAAACTCTGATTGGATTAACCGTCCGACACCACGCACATTGAACGCGATCAAGGAAGTGTGTGAGCACTTTAAAAGCGTTCGTCAAAAACGCTAACGATTTCGTGGCAAATACCGTACAATTTCCGCCCATTTTTTCTCACACTATTTAAAGGTACTAAGTAACATGGACTCCATGCTGCTTTATATGATCGATTTGTTCGGTACCGCTGTTTTCGCTATCTCTGGCGTATTACTGGCGGGCCGTTTAAAAATGGATCCATTCGGCGTTATCGTGCTCGGCAGTGTGACTGCTATAGGTGGCGGAACAATCCGAGACATGGCGCTTGGTGCCACTCCCGTATTTTGGATAACAGATACGACTTACTTATGGGTGATATTTGTTACGTGTCTACTAACCATGCTTGTTATTCGAAGACCCAAGCGACTCTCATGGTGGGTATTACCCGTTTGTGATGCCATCGGTCTCGCTGTATTTGTGGGAATAGGAGTAGAAAAGGCACTCGCCTACAATGCATCAGGGATGGTCGCGGTGATAATGGGGGTTATTACTGGCTGTGGCGGTGGCATTATACGAGACGTGCTGGCTCGCGAAGTTCCTATGGTATTAAGAAGCGAAGTCTATGCTACGGCATGTATTATTGGCGGCATCTTCCATACGATGGCGGTAAACATGGGTTATGACCACTCAACGGCTTTACTCGCTGGTGTAATCTCAACGCTCATTATACGTCTCGGTGCGATTCGTTGGCATCTATCCCTGCCAACTTTCGCCATTAACCGTTAAACACCAACAACATCACTCATCATGGAGTCGACCAAGTGTCGGCTCCTCTCATTTATGCTCATTTGATTCGCCAATTCTTGGGCAATTCGCTAAATTATCTCAACCATTCCTAACTTTCATTAATCATTATGTTGCTTGAAGGTATTGAAACGTTACTTGTCCTCAGTAAAGAAAAAACCATGAGCCGCACGGGCAGTCAACTCTATATTAGTCAATCTGCCGTGAGTAAACGTATTTCAAATCTAGAGAAGAAGTTAGGAAAAAAATTAATAGAGCCAAATGGTCGGCACATAAAGCTGACCTCCGATGGCCTTGCGCTCATACACACAATAGAACCCACGTTCAATGAGTTAAGAGGTCAGATCTATGATCAACAACAAATAGAAGATACTTCTTTGATCAAGATAGACTGCTCTGAAACCTTAGTGGCGGGATACCTCAGCATGATCATGGCAGAACACTTTGCCCATGATCAGTACATACGAATATCGACCAATCATACGCCACGCATTATTGAGAATGTGAAATCAGGCAAAGCAACATTGGGATTTTGCGCTGGCTATCTACCACCTCATCATGGATTAATGAGCCTTCACCTCGCCGATGAACCTTTCTCAATTGTCAGTCGACATTCACTTTCACAACTACCTAAAGCTATTTTGACCAATGACCTAACTAACCCTGCCAACACATATCAACAAGCTATTTTATCCAAACACGGAATCGAACCTTTGATGGAAATGGATTCGTATACTGCGGCAGCACAACTGGCTTTGGGAGGTATGGCTCCCGCTTTAATCCCTAAATCTATCCTAACGACACTTAATATCACATCTAAGTTCTGCTATGACTTTGAAGAGCTAGATCAGTTAGTTCGACCAATACATATCTGCTTACGTCACAGCACATATCGTAGCGAGCGAGTTAAAGCACTGACAGAATCCATTGCTGATGTTGTTGCCAAAGAAGTTTCGTTGCCATAAGCATCGACATCACTATAACTAGAGGACGAATCCATTTTTGTCCTTTACTTACCACGACCTTCGCCCCTAACTGAGCACCAAGAAAACCGCCAACAGCCATAGTTAAGCCAAGCTTCCACACTGGCAACCCAGCGAAGATAAAAAAGAGTAGTGCCGCTATGTTTGACGTGAAATTGAGGATTTTGGTTCTAGCTGTGGCTTCGACCAAAGAAAAGTGACCTAGTGCAACAAAACAAACAGTAAAAATAGATCCAGTCCCAGGGCCAAAAAAGCCATCATAGAAGCCGATCCCGCCACCAATGCATAGCGCAAACATCGCTTCAGATAACTTTGGTTCTCCATCGATTTTTCGCGTACTTGGCGCGAGTAAAAAATAGAGGGAAATGGCTATCAAAAGAACAGGGATCAAACTGGTGAGTACGCTAGCATCAATAAACTGCACAGCCTCGGCACCGATTGCAGCACCTATAAAAGTGCAGAGTATCGCAAAACGCATTTCCTTTAAGCTGACAATACCGTTACGCACGAAATACCAGCTAGCAGAGAAACTGCCAAACGAACTTTGTAACTTATTGGTTGCTAGAGCTTGAGTCGGACTCAACCCCGCAGCCAAAAGCGCAGGGAGCGTAATGAGCCCTCCCCCACCAGCCATCGCATCAATAAAGCCTGCGGCAGTCGCAACCAAAAATAAGGCCAACAAAATCTCAACCGTGATTTCCACTACACTTCCTTTTTGAAGAGGTATCAAAGAGGAAGAAACGGTAGCACTTATTCACAAAACTACCAATGGAAAGTCAAGACACCAATCTATTCCTAATTTTCATCAGTTAATAAATCTAGAGAATGATACATTAAAAATATCAATTACATCCAAATATAGAGCCTCACCTCAAGAGCCTCTTAATATTTTGATAGAAAAAGAAAATGCTGTCTTAATAGGAAATATTTAATCTGATAAAAACGAAAATAATGGAAGCCTTACTGACTCGACCATCAATAAAAGAACAGCAATTACGCTTAAAAATCGAACAGATAGTGAATGTTAATCAGCTATTCAACGTTATTGACGCTAAACCAGAGACTAGCGGTGCGGGTGTAATTTATATTGATAACAAATTCACCGTTGTACGCTTAAGAGACTTTAAATCCACATGCCATATCAATCCTACCTTTATCATTCTACGAGAACCGATAAAATTACAATCATCTCAAGAATTTGCAAAAAAAATAAAACAGGAAGAATCAAAATCAAGATTCAATCAAGAGCTTCTATCAGCGAGCATTAGCTGTATTGGTGCAGCAATTGGCTGGATTGGAGTAGTTGGTTCGGGGCTAACAATACCAGTAAGTGGTCCTGTGGGCGTAACTATGTCCTATATCTCACACGCCGCTACTGTTGCTGCCACAGCTCAATGTGCTATTGGAGTAGCAAGAACCCGTATGGTATCTAAATCACCAGATAAATTATCGGATATAGACAGTAATGAGTGGTATCAAAATACAACTAAAGCTTTAGATTACATATCCTTAGCTGGAGCGGGTGCTAGCGGATATCAAACGATAAAAATGGTTCAATCTCTTAAGCAAACCACTAAGAAAGGCGTTCCCGAGATTCTAAAAGGCTTAAACAGACAAGAGAGAACAAGATTAACTAAAGAAATCATCCGTAAAAACCTTCCGAGTATTTCGAATAAAGCTCGTAAACAGCTAATGTTGTCAGGAGAAATTCCTAAGAGGTATTCACAAGCAACAATATCCGCATCCATTTCTCATCAGCTTCTAGATGCAATTGGAGGCTCAATTAGCATAGTAGGAAGTGGTTATTCGGGAGAGTTAAGAAATCTTGCAATTGGAATCTATGAGGAATTGAAAGTTGAATACTAAATCAATTAGCATAGCAAACATCTCACTAAGTATATGTTTATACTTGGCATTGACTATTGGTCTGGCTATTAGCTTAAGCATTTGGAATGACTGGTTTTCTTTCACTCAACACATTGCTCTAGATACTTACCTTCTTACATTGGGAGCTATTACGGTTGTTGTTGTATGCATTCCAAACATTCTGACAATAAGCAAAGGATTAAGTATTGCTGCAAAAATAAACTTACTTACTATCTCTTTTATCATTCTCACTTGCAGCATTAATTTTGTTGTAGCAAGTGGTAGTACTATTTCTTCCTCTTTGGGCACATTGCTTGCCATCATTAGCTTGATGATCTTCAAAAGCGAAGCATACCAATCGTTCCTAGCACACTTTAATGCTCTTCATTTTAGAAAAACCTCGATATAAAAAAGCCCGCTCAAATGAGCGGGCAATGAGGTTGTCATGTAAGCCCTGATTAATGAGCTTACTGATTTTTATCTGTTACGCGTCTAGACTCGCTTTCACTTTAGCGTGTAACTCTTGAACCGAAGTTACTGACGCTTTTGCGTCTGCAGTATGAGACATACATGTAGCGAACGCTGCATTCAGTGTCGTTGTGTAGTTCACTTTTTCTGCCAGTGCACCACGGCGTAGAACTTTCGAATCTTCAATCGCTTGACGACCAGCAGCCGTGTTTACGATGTAGGTGTATTCGTTGTTCTTGATGCGGTCAAGAATGTGTGGACGACCTTCGTGTACTTTGTTTACCAAACGTGGGTTAATACCCGCTTCGCCCAGAATTACAGCAGTACCGTGTGTCGCATCCAACTGGTAACCCAGTTTCACTAACTTAGAAGCTAGGTCAACAACACGCTCTTTATCACCTTCACGTACAGACAGTAGCGCACGACCACCTTCAGGATAAACCGCACCACAACCTAGCTCTGCTTTCGCGTAAGCTTCTGCGAACGTCGCACCCACACCCATTACTTCACCTGTTGAGCGCATTTCAGGGCCCAATAGAGGGTCAACACCAGGGAATTTGTTGAACGGCAGAACCACTTCTTTCACTGAGTAGTAAGGAGGGATAATCTCTTTAGTAAAGCCTTGTGACTCTAGAGATTGACCCGCCATTACACGTGCAGCGATTTTCGCTAGAGGAGCGCCTGTCGCTTTCGATACGAATGGTACCGTACGAGCAGCACGAGGGTTCACTTCAATTAGATAAACGTCGTTATCTTTCACAGCAAACTGCGTGTTCATCAAACCGCGCACACCGAGTTCGAATGCTAACTTCTCGACTTGCTCACGCATCTTGTCTTGAATTTCCTGACTTAGCGTGTATGCAGGCAGTGAACATGCAGAGTCACCAGAGTGAACACCCGCTTGTTCGATGTGCTCCATGATACCGCCGATAACGACGCGTTCACCGTCACAGATAGCATCAATATCAACTTCGGTTGCATCATCCAAGAAACGGTCTAGCAGAACTGGAGACTCGTTCGATACGCTTACTGCTTCGTTGAAGTAGCGACGCAGGTCTTGCTCGTCGTATACGATTTCCATCGCACGACCACCGAGTACATAAGATGGACGAACAACTAATGGGAAGCCAATTTCTTTCGATTTCTCAACCGCTTGCTCCATCGTTGTTACTGTCGCGTTTTCTGGCTGAAGTAGACCTAAACGGTCAACAGCGGCTTGGAAGCGTTCACGGTCTTCCGCACGGTCGATAGCATCTGGGCTAGTACCAATGATTGGCACACCAGCCGCTTCTAGAGCACGAGCCAGTTTAAGTGGCGTTTGACCACCGTACTGAACAATCACACCTTTTGGTTTTTCAACGCGAGCGATAGACAGTACATCTTCCAGAGTTACTGGCTCGAAGTACAGACGATCAGACGTATCGTAGTCAGTAGATACCGTTTCTGGGTTACAGTTAACCATAATGGTTTCGTAACCGTCTTCACGCAGCGCAAGTGATGCATGAACACAACAGTAATCGAATTCGATACCCTGGCCGATACGGTTTGGACCGCCACCAAGAACCATGATCTTATCTTTGTCTGTTGGGTTTGCTTCACATTCTTCATCGTAAGATGAGTACATGTAAGCCGTGTCAGAAGAAAACTCTGCTGCACATGTATCCACACGTTTGTAAACCGGATGAATATCAAACTGCTCACGAGCACGGCGAATTTCACTTTCAGCGACACCAAGCAATTTAGACAAGCGAGCATCAGAGAAGCCTTTGCGTTTCATCTGACGAAGCACTTCTTTGGTCAAACCTGCGTAGCCGCCCGCCTTGACTTGTTCTTCGAGTTTTACAATTTCTTCGATTTGAACCAGGAACCAGCGGTCGATTTGAGTCAAGTTGAACACACCGTCGACTGACATACCCGCTCGGAATGCATCGGCGATGTACCAGATACGCTCTGCACCTGCTTCTTTAAGTTCGTGACGAATCTTAGTCAGTGCATCTGGCGCTTCCAGATCGACCATCTCATCAAAACCAGTTGCGCCAACTTCTAGGCCACGCAGTGCTTTGTGAAGAGATTCTTGTTGGTTACGACCAATCGCCATTACCTCACCAACCGATTTCATCTGAGTTGTCAGACGATCGTTTGCACCAGCAAATTTCTCGAAGTTAAAGCGAGGGATCTTAGTTACGACGTAGTCGATAGTTGGTTCAAATGATGCTGGTGTTGCACCACCTGTGATGTCGTTTTGTAGTTCGTCTAGCGTAAAGCCAACAGCCAGTTTCGCGGCAATTTTCGCGATTGGGAAGCCTGTTGCTTTTGATGCTAGCGCAGAAGAGCGAGATACACGCGGGTTCATCTCGATGATGACCATACGACCATCTTTCGGGTTGATACCAAACTGTACGTTTGAACCACCTGTTTCAACACCAATCTCACGCAGAACGGCTAGCGATGCATTACGCATAAGCTGGTATTCTTTGTCAGTCAGTGTTTGTGCTGGAGCAACCGTGATTGAGTCGCCCGTATGGATACCCATTGGGTCAAAGTTCTCGATTGAACATACGATGATACAGTTGTCCGCTTTGTCACGAACGACTTCCATTTCGTACTCTTTCCAACCGATTAGTGACTCATCGATAAGAAGTTCGTTGGTCGGAGATAAGTCCAGACCGCGACGACAGATTTCTTCGAACTCTTCTTTGTTGTACGCGATACCACCACCAGTGCCACCCATGGTGAACGATGGACGAATGATACAAGGGAAGCCAACCATATCTAAAACTTTGTAAGCTTCTTCCATGCTCTTCGCTGTATCTGCGCGAGGACACTCAAGGCCGATAGACTTCATCGCTTTATCAAAACGAGAACGGTCTTCCGCTTTGTCGATTGCATCAGCCGTTGCACCAATCATCTCTACGCCAAACTCTGCGAGAACGCCGTGCTTCTCTAAATCTAACGCACAGTTAAGTGCTGTCTGACCACCCATAGTTGGCAGAACTGCATCAGGACGTTCTTTCTCGATGATCTTGCGTACAACTTCCCACTGAATCGGCTCAATGTAAGTCGCATCTGCCATCTCTGGGTCAGTCATGATGGTTGCTGGGTTAGAGTTAACCAGGATAACTCGGTAGCCTTCTTCGCGAAGAGCTTTACACGCTTGTGCGCCAGAGTAGTCAAACTCACATGCCTGACCGATAACAATCGGACCAGCACCAAGAATTAGAATACTTTGAATGTCAGTACGTTTTGGCATTATCTACTACTCCGAATTAAGCGCTGTGTTTTTTGATTAGTTCGATAAAGTGGTCAAATAGCGGTGCCGCGTCATGTGGACCTGGGCTCGCTTCTGGGTGACCTTGGAAGCTAAATGCTGGCTTGTCTGTGCGGTGGATACCTTGCAAAGAGCCATCAAATAGCGATACGTGAGTAGCACGTAAGTTTTCCGGTAATGTTGCTTCATCTGCCGCAAAGCCGTGGTTTTGCGAAGTGATCATCACAACGTTACGCTCTAAATCTTTTACTGGGTGGTTTGCACCGTGGTGACCAAACTTCATTTTCACCGTTTGCGCACCTGATGCTAGCGCCAGAATCTGGTGACCTAGACAAATACCAAAAATTGGCAGGCCTTTTT
Source organism: Vibrio sp. D54 (assembly GCF_021728075.1). Taxonomy (NCBI): domain Bacteria; kingdom Pseudomonadati; phylum Pseudomonadota; class Gammaproteobacteria; order Vibrionales; family Vibrionaceae; genus Vibrio; species Vibrio sp. D54. Next base: position 106,936 of record NZ_JAKKCS010000010.1, read on the forward strand.
CTAGGAACACTTTGGTTGCTTCAATCGCGTAAGTACATGGTTCTGGGTCCCCAGGGCCGTTCGATAAGAATACGCCATCTGGATTTAGTGCCAGAACTTCTTCCGCTGACGTTTCTGCAGGTACAACCGTTAAGCGGCAGCCGCGGTCAACCAACATTCGTAAGATGTTGCGTTTTGCGCCGAAGTCGTAAGCGACAACGTGGTATGGCAGCTCGCTGTCATCTTTCGCCTCTGGAAGTCCACCTTCAAGCGTCCACGAACCTTGCTTCCATTGATACGCTTCTTTTGTTGTAACTTCTTTCGCAAGGTCCATTCCTTTTAAGCCTGGGAATTCTTTTGCTTTCGCTAGTGCCAAAGCTTCGTCTAGGTTGTTGCCCGCAACAATACAGCCGTTTTGAGCACCTTTTTCACGCAGGATACGAGTGAGCTTACGAGTATCGATATCAGCGATGCCAACGATATTTTGAGACTTAAGATAATCAGAGAGGGATTGTTCGTTACGGAAGTTAGAAGCGATTAGAGGAAGATCGCGAATCACAAGGCCTTGTGCATGAATGGAAGAGGATTCTTCATCTTCGGAAGTGGTTCCGGTATTGCCAATGTGAGGATAAGTGAGAGTGACGATTTGCTGAGAATAGGAAGGATCAGTGAGGATTTCTTGATACCCCGTCATCGAGGTATTAAAAACGACTTCACCAACGGAAAGACCATCTGCCCCTATGGACACTCCGCGGAACACTGTCCCATCTTCTAGGACCAACAGTGCTAATTTACCCAAGACAACCTCCAGAATAAAAATGCAAAAAAAATAAATCAAACTGCAAACATGCCTTCCTTTACCTATAAAATCTACATAAATAGGTATTTCAGACAAATTGGCGGTATTCTAAAGTTGGACTCGAAACCTGTCAACCTACAATCAAAAATAAATGATTAATTTCTAGCGAGTAAGGTCATTTTGAATCAGTAAGGCCCAAAAAGATAACTTTTACATGCTATTACATAGAGAGGCATAGAGGTTTAATGAATTTTACAAATTTGAACTTTTTAGAGATCACAAAAAAGTATGAGTTTTTCACGCAAACGTTCACCCGACAAAAAAGACATTAGTTTTTAGACATCAAAACCAAAAAAAACCACAAAACAACCAAAACAACAACAAAAGTAAGCACCAAAATACTTTCTGTTAGAATCATTTCATTTACAAATAATTCTATAGATATAAAAAAGCCGGCTACCGCCGGCGAATAATTATGTATTTAGAGTTCATTCAATCCCAAAACATCTGTCATGGTATAAAAGCCCGCTGGTTTGGCACTCAACCAAACAGCGGCCTTGACGGCGCCATTAGCAAACGTCATACGATCGGTCGCTTTGTGCGTTATCTCCACTCGTTCCCCAATATCAGCAAACATGGCTGTGTGCTCACCGACAATATCGCCAGCGCGAATTGTAGCAAAGCCGATCTCATCTTTAGTACGTTCACCTGTGATACCTTCTCGCGCATAGACAGCTACATCATTCAGCTTGTTGCCCATCGCACCAGCAATGGCTTCGCCCATCCCGATAGCGGTACCAGAAGGAGCATCAACTTTATGACGATGATGTGCTTCGACAATCTCAACATCACAGTAGTCGCCCATCACTTTGGCTGCTTTCTCAAGAAGCTTAAATACGAGGTTCACACCAACAGAGTAGTTAGGAGCCATGACAACAGGCACTTGCTTAGCGGCTTCGTCAATCAGTTCACGCTCTGCATCACTGAAACCAGTCGTCCCAATCACAATACTCTTTCCATGCTTCTTACACAGTTCGAGATTCGCCAACGTACTTACTGGGGCAGTAAAATCGATGATTACATCAAAATTATCGACGTCTTTAGCAAGATCATCCGTTAAGAACACATCGAATTTGCCTTCACCACAAAGTTCACCGATATCGACACCGACAAGTGAGGACTCAGGTCGTTCTGATCCCGCGCTCACTGTCGCCTCTGGGTTAAGGTGTGAAGCTTTAACCAAATTACGGCCCATTCGGCCTGCTGCTCCTGCGATTGCAATACGAACCATTGCGCTTTCTCTCCTTCTCTGGATAACGAGGTTTGCTCTCGTTCTCTCGTTTCGCTTAATCTGTTTAAACTAACAACATACCGTGGTTACCACAAGCAAGTTCATCAGGCTTAAGCGAACTCTTTTACGACACGCTCCAAGATAGGCACGTTCGCTTCAGGAAAGGCATAGTTACCCAATTCTCTTATCTCAACCCAGCGACCTTCTTGACCTTCTCGGCCGTAAGGCTCATTACTGAACTTAGATACCGTAATAAAATCAAACTTAAGTGATTTGTCTGGATAGTCATATTCCAAATGCTCGAAAAGGGTTTGCTCAGTAACTTCAATTCCTACTTCTTCTTCAAGTTCTCTTGCTAGAGCATGTTCAATACTTTCTCCTAACTCGACTTTCCCGCCGGGAAACTCCCAAAACCCGCCTTTATGCTTGTCGTCTGGACGCTTTGTAATAAAAATTTTTGATTTGTCTTGGTTAAAAATAATAGCCGCGACTATGTGAATTCTTTTCATAGGGGTTCCTAACTCTCAAGCCGTTACACTTCAACGGTCTTTGAATCTCTAAAACTATCCGATGCTATCAAAACTTATGAAATTCGACAGCCACAGAATTTGCTTAAAAAAAGAGCCGCCTAGGCGACTCTTTAAAAAATTATCTGACTAATACGTTAGTCGATTTTGCCGTGGCACTGTTTATACTTCTTACCACTACCACAAGGGCAAGGCTCATTGCGACCTACTTTACGTTCATCACGTACCATTGGCTGACTTGAACCTTCTTCAGATTCTTCACCTTCAGAAAGAGGGTTTTGTGCTGCTGCGTGTTGCGCTTGAGCACGACGAGCGGCCTCTTCAGCTTGCGCACGACGTTGCTCTTCCATACGTTCAACTTCTTCTTGTTGCTGAACTCGAACGCGAGATAGAACAGTAATCACATCAGTTTTCAGCGCTTCTAGTAGACCTTCAAACAGTTCAAACGATTCACGCTTGTATTCCTGTTTCGGGTTCTTCTGCGCATAGCCGCGTAAGTGAATACCCTGACGCAAGTGATCCATTGCTGCCAAGTGCTCTTTCCAAAGAGTATCCAGAGTTTGAAGCATAACCGATTTCTCGAAGTTACGAAGTACTTGCGCACCCACCACTTCCTCTTTCTCTTTGTACACTTCAACGGCTAGATTGATGATCTTCTCGCGTAGCGCCTCTTCGTAAAGCTTATCGTCTTCTTCAAGCCATTGCTTCACTGGCGCATCAAGATCGAAGTCTGCTTTCAAGCGCTCTTGTAGACCTTCAACGTCCCACATATCTTCTAGTGATTGTGGCGGGATGTACTCATCAATAACCGCTGTTAGCACATCTTCACGGTTTTGCTCGATCATACCGCTGATGTCTTCAACGTTCATCAATTCGTCGCGCAGCTCGTAGACAACCTTACGCTGATCGTTCGCCACATCATCGTATTCTAGTAGCTGCTTACGGATATCAAAGTTACGACCTTCCACTTTACGCTGTGCTTTTTCAATTGAGCGAGAAAGCATTTTCGATTCAATTGCTTCACCTTCTTCCATACCACTTTGGATAAGGCTCGCCATACGATCAGAAGTGAAAATACGTAACAAAGAGTCTTCCATAGATAGGTAGAAGCGAGATGAACCTGCATCTCCTTGACGACCAGAACGACCACGTAGCTGGTTATCAATACGGCGAGATTCGTGGCGCTCAGTACCAATGATGTGTAGACCACCAGCATCTAGTACTTGATCATGTACCACTTTCCACTCTGCTTTAATCGCATCGATTTGTTCTTGAGTTGGGTTCTCCAAAGCTTCCACTTTTGATTGCCAACTACCGCCAAGCACAATATCCGTACCACGACCGGCCATGTTGGTCGCGATAGTTACCGCACCAGGCATACCCGCTTCAGCGACAATTTCCGCTTCCTTCTCATGGAATTTTGCATTCAATACGTTGTGTTTGATCTTAGCCTTCTTCAATGCGTTAGAAAGAAGTTCTGATTTTTCAATCGATACGGTACCAACCAATGTTGGCTGACCTTTCGCAACGCGCTCTTTGATATCTTCAATGATTGCCGCAAACTTCTCAGCTTCGGTACGGTACACCACATCCGGCATATCGTTACGAATCATAGGTTTGTTGGTTGGGATAACAACAGTTTCCAAGCCATAAATAGATTGGAACTCAAACGCTTCAGTATCCGCAGTACCTGTCATACCAGACAGTTTTTCGTATAAGCGGAAGTAGTTCTGGAAGGTAATCGAAGCCAAAGTTTGGTTTTCGTTTTGAATCTTAACGCCTTCTTTCGCTTCTACTGCTTGGTGAAGACCTTCAGACCAACGACGACCTGGCATTGTACGACCAGTATGTTCATCAACAATTACTACTTCACCTTCGTCAGTAACGATGTAATCAACGTTGCGCTCAAACAACACATGAGCACGCAAAGCGGCATTCACGTGATGTAACATGCTGATGTTAGTCGGAGAGTAAAGTGTGTCACCCTCTTCCATAAGACCATTTTTCACCAACAGTTCTTCAACGTACTCTTGGCCCGTTTCTGTGAGGTATACTTGCTTTGATTTCTCATCAACAGTGTAGTGACCATCACCACGATATTCTTCAGAGTCTTCTTTATCTTGCTTTTTAAGATGCGGGATCAAAAGGTTGATTCGGGTGTATAGCTCAGAGCTATCTTCAGCAGGACCAGAAATGATCAAAGGAGTACGAGCTTCATCAATTAGGATTGAGTCCACCTCATCGACAACTGCAAAGAAGCGATCACGCTGTACACGGTCTTCGCTACGGAAAGCCATATTGTCACGAAGGTAGTCAAAACCAAATTCATTGTTGGTTCCGTATAGAATGTCAGCTTGGTACGCTTCTTTTTTCTCTTGAGGAGGCATGTTTGGCACGTTTACGCCAACGGTCATACCTAAAAATTCAAATAGAGGGCGGTTCGTCTCAGCATCACGTTTAGCTAGATAATCGTTCACTGTTACGATGTGAACGCCTTTACCAGCAAGAGCATTTAAGTAAGCTGGAAGCGTTGCCGTCAGCGTTTTACCTTCACCCGTACGCATTTCAGCGATTTGACCCGCATTTAGAACCATACCACCGATAAGCTGGACGTCGAAGTGGCGCATACCGTAGACACGCTTAGATGCTTCACGAACCGTAGCAAAAGCTTCTGGAAGTAGTTTATCAAGAGTTTCACCCTTCTCTAGGCGCTCACGGAATTCAACCGTCTTTGCTTTTAACTCTTCGTCACTTAGAGCCTCGAATGTTGGCTCATAGTTATTAATTTCTTTTACAATTTTTCTAAGGCGGCGCAGTGTTCGGTCGTTGCGACTGCCAATCACTTTTGTCAGTAGCTTAGTTATCATTTTTCGTGAATCTCTCTTTATTCAGACCGTTCCCGATCTACTCATAATGCCTTCAGTCTCTGCCAGTTTGGAACTAAGAATACTGAGATAAATCATTTATCAAAGATATTGAGTTCAAACATCCATATTTCAAGGCTAAGTTTTGAAACAATGTGGCTTAGTGTAAGGATTTTTAATCGATACAACCATAAATAGACGTATTTGTTTGAAGCACTCTGAAGTTTTTACTTAAAGTGGTGACTGATTAGCCGATATTGCACATCGCAATATGTGTAATCCATTCAGAACAAACTTTGCTTTTTACCTTGCTACATTGTAAAACTGAAGCTAAAGACGTTAATGTAAACTATACCTTAATAGAAAGCTGCTCTAGAATAGCTATATCTCAACAAAATCAGATTTTACCTATGCGTGATCACCGTCCAACCTCGACTGAAGATGTTATTGCTGAGTCACAGTTCAAGCAGATTCAAGAACATGCTGGAGAAATCTTACAGCTTAACCAAGCTTTGCAAGAGGTCTTACCCACGGGGACAGCCGATCATTGTCGAGTAGCGAATGTTCGTAACGGCCATCTATTGATCGATGTCTCCAGTGCCGCGATCAAAATGAAGATCGATTACGATCGCCTCATGATCCTAAATAAACTTCGTACTCAAGGCTTTGCCAAGCTGATGAGCGTTGAAGTGAGGATCAATCCTTCACTATATAGAAACCGCTTTCAACAAGACGACAGACCTAAGCGTCCACCACTAACCGAATCTGCAGCAAAGTCATTAATGACGATTGCCGACATGGCGCCACCGAAAATTCAAGAGCGTTTAAAACGATTAGCCGATATGGCAGAAAAGGAAGATCGTAAGTGAACGTTATTTCAATATGCTGAAAGCTTGAATGTTATTGATAAATCCAGGATTAAAGCCAAATAGCAAAAAACCAGGCATAAGCCTGGTTTTTTATTAATTCTAATGCCAAGTATTTACGCAAGCACCATATTTGGTTCTGCGAATGCTACTGGTGAGCCGACTTCTTCTTCGAATGTAGTCCACTCCCACGCTTCCTGATCTGCAAGAACAGCACGTAACAGTTGGTTATTTAAACCGTGGCCAGATTTAAAGGCACGGAATTCACCAATGATTGGGTGGCCACACATGTAAAGGTCACCAATCGCATCCAACACTTTGTGAGTCACAAACTCATTTTCAAAGCGTAGACCTTCTTCATTAAGAATACGGTAATCATCCAAAACGATAGCATTGTCAAAACTACCACCCAAAACTAGGTTTTGAGATTGTAGATATTCGATATCACGCATAAAGCCAAACGTACGTGCTCGAGAAATCTCACGAACAAAGCCTTTTGACGAGAAATCAAACAGCAAACGTTGCTCGTCTGATTCAATCGCTGGGTGATTAAACTCAATTTCAAAGTCCATACGGAAGCCGTTAAATGGTACAAATTCTGCCCATTTATCACCATCTTCAAAACGAACTGGCTTTTTGATACGGATGAAGCGTTTTGGCGCATTTTGCGTTTCGATACCTGCTTGTTGTAGCAAGTATACAAATGGGCTTGCACTACCATCCATGATCGGAATTTCAGGTGCGTCTACTTCGACAACAATGTTATCGATGCCCATACCAGCAAGTGCTGCATTCAAGTGCTCAACCGTTGAAATACGCACACCTTCATCGTTTACCAATGCAGTACAAAGCATAGTGTCACGAACCGAAGCTGGATCAGCTGGAAAATCTACAGGTGGATTTACATCTGTACGACGGTAAATGATACCTGTATTTGCAGCAGCCGGGCGCAGAGTAAGTGTGACTTTACGACCAGAGTGGAGACCCACACCAGTTGTTTTCACTATTTCTTTCAGAGTACGTTGTCTGATCATCTGCTTGCCTCTCAAAAATTTGCTACAAAACACGGCCGTCTGTAACGTCGACCGTGAATGCTACCATAATTTTGAGCCATGTCAAATTTATGGGTTAAAGATTAATCAGCCTGACGACGCAAAAATGCCGGTATATCTAAATAACCACTTTCCTTTTCTTGCTTTGGAGCCGCAGAACTTTGGCTCGACGAAGCTGGAGAAGAAGGAGCAGTGTTTGTCGGCTGAGGAGTTACCTGTGGCTTCTCTTGCACTTGATTATTTTGCAAGGTCTGTGCCGGTTTTTCTTCAGCTTGCGTTGCCGCTGCTTGTTGCTGTGGTTGAGCTTGCGGCGTCGGTGCCACTTTAGCTTTACCACCCGCAACTAGCGTGATATCTGGCTTTTTCTCATTACCAATACCTGTCGCTACAACTGTTACGCGAATTTCGTCAGTCATATCAGGGTCTAGAGAAGTACCGATAACAACAGTCGCATTGTCAGAAGCGAATGCCTTCACTGTATTACCAACCGTCTCAAACTCGTCAAGACGCATATCCAGACCAGCAGTAATATTGACAAGAACACCACGAGCGCCCGCTAGATCGATGTCTTCCAGAAGTGGGCTAGAAATTGCCATTTCAGCCGCTTCTTCAGCACGGTCTTCACCTTTGGCGATGCCGCTACCCATCATTGCGTGACCCATTTCAGACATTACAGTTCTTACGTCCGCAAAGTCGACGTTGATCATGCCAGGGCGAGTAATTAGCTCAGCAATACCTTGAACGGCATTCTTAAGAACATCGTTAGCGCTTGCAAAAGCTTCTAGCAGTGTTACACCACGACCAAGTACTTTAAGTAGCTTTTCGTTTGGAATCGTGATCAAAGAGTCAACATGCTTAGAGAGCTCATCGATACCTTGCTCAGCAAATGCCAAACGCTTTTTACCTTCAAAACTAAACGGTTTAGTTACTACCGCTACTGTTAGAATGCCAAGCTCTTTAGCCACTTCAGCAATAACAGGCGCTGCACCAGTACCGGTACCGCCACCCATACCAGCTGCGATAAACACCATATCGGCGCCAGTCAGGGAATCTTTAATTCGATCTCTGTCTTCGAGAGCTGCGTCACGGCCAACCTGTGGATTAGCACCTGCACCCAGACCTTTAGTGATATCACCACCGATCTGAATAACATTGCCAACGCTTGTCTTACGAAGTGCTTGCGCATCAGTGTTGACGCTGATGAATTCCACACCTTCGATGGATTCACGCACCATGTGTTCAACGGCGTTACCACCGCCGCCACCAACCCCAACGACCTTGATTACTGCATCGTCAGACATTTCCATCATCGGTTCAAACATGTGTTGTCTCCGTTTATCCTGCAACTCAGGTTAAAACTCTTTTTGTATCCAGTTACGCAATTTATCGAAAAAGCCAGTTACAGATGAGCGTTTAGGTTCATTATAATCGCTATCGTCGCTAGACTGCATGTCTCTTGCGTAATGAAGTAATCCAACTGCCGTAGAATGGTACGGCTCTTTTACATAGTCAGTTAATCCGCTGACTTCGAGCGGTTTGCCGACCCTTACTTGATTGCGGAATACGCGTTCCGCACATTCTACCACTCCGTCCATTTGCGCAGCACCGCCGGTGAGTACAACTCCCGCAGCCAGATGGTGCTTGATACCCTCTTCGCGCAATTTTGCTTGTACAGAGTCGATAGTTTGGTTAACCAGTCCCATAAGCTCAGAGTAGCGTGGCTCAATCACTTCTGACAACGTTTGACGTTGCAGGCTACGTGATGGTCGTCCACCTACGCTTGGTACATTAACCGTGTCATCCTTACTGACCAGTTCACTCAAAGCACAGCCATATTTGACTTTTATTTCTTCAGCATCGCTCACTGGCGTGCCAAAAGCAAAAGCAATATCACTGGTTACAGCATTTCCTGCGTACGAAAATACTTCTGTGTGACGTAACGCACCGCCAGTCCAGATGGCCACATCCATCGTGCCGGCGCCAATATCAACCACACAAACTCCAAGCTCTCTTTCATCCTCGGTGATTACTGCATTACTAGCAGCAAGCCCAGAAAATACGAGTTGTTCTACTTTAAGGCCGCAGCGTTCTACCGCCTTAATAATGTTGCGTGCCATGTCATTATGGCATGAGATAAGGTGGACACTCACTTCCATTCTTACCCCAGATAAACCAAGCGGATTTTTGATTCCCTCTTGGTAATCAATGGTGAACTCTTGCGGGATCACATGAAGAATTCGCTGTTCATCACCGATTTTAATCGATTTTGCGGTATGGATAGCGCGATCCATGTCTTCTTGAGACACCTCTTCATCAGAAATCGTGCCCATACCTTTTTCAATTCGGCTTGCGATATGCTTACCAGACAACGAAATGAAGACTCGGCTGATCTGGCACTCTGCCATTAATTCAGCTTGATCAATTGCACGTTGTACTGATTTTACAACCGACTCCAAATCATTCACGCCACCTTTATCCATGCCGCGTGAGGGGCTACTACCTGCGCCAATAATATTAATTTGACCGTCTGGTAAAACCTCACCCACTAGAGCCGATACGGTTGCAGTGCCTATATCAAGACCAACAATAATGTTGTCATCAGCGGCCTTAGTCATCTGTACTCTCTTCTAACTCTTGTTCAGGGAACCAACCAACTGCGGCTCCTGTATCGTACCTAAGATCGATATAACTGATTCTTTGCGTGTCACTGCCAAGCTTGTTATAGAGCTTAAAAAAGCGCTCTATACGCTCAAGAAGAGACTCTTTACCGAGCTCTAATCGAATACCGTTATCAAGGATGATTTGCCAAGCTCGTCGCTCGTTTAATACCAGAGACGATATCGCTAAACCCAATTGCTGAAACTTAGGACTCAAATCACGGTAAGTCTGTAAGACTTCCGGCCCGCTATCTTTGGGTCCGTACAGCTTCACTTTTTCTTCTTGCAACAGAGCAACATCTCCATCAAAAACGAACCCGTTTTTATCTAACAGTTCGTTGCCATTCCAAATGGCTTCTGGTTGATGCTCCGTCAAAAAAACTTTTACTGTATCCGGCCACTGCTTTCGGATTGCGGCATGCGCTACCCATGGCAGAGCTTCGACACTTTGCTGTAATACATCAATATCCTGAGACATAAATGTACCGATGTGATCAATTCGACTAAATGCAGCCTGCACATCGTCAGCTTGGACATACTCCAGTTTCCCCTGAAGTACTATTTTGGAGAGAGGTAACCTTTGGTCATCCCACATCCAACTGATCGCCGCGTACAAAACAGAACTAATTAAAGTCACAACCACAACGAAAAATAACGCACCCAAGATTTTTTCTTGGCGACCACGGTTGTTACCCGTGTTTGGTCGCTCGTCATTCAGTGCAATATTCAACAACGTCTTCGTTTCCTGACTTTTGTCGTGTACTTTTTACCCATATAATTACGCAGAGGTAAAAGTCTTGACTTTAACCTTGGGATTATACTGAGCTCTTGTAAACTATCAAACACTGATAGCAATAAATCACAATGATATTGACGCAAAATCGAGATCTGAGTCTTTATCTGTCCTTCGCGTCAACAATATGTGTCAGCCAAGCATCTTGTTTATATTCAATTTAAGACCTGCCAGCTGTTTCGCCACTTTACCAATATCACCCGCACCTTGCGTTAAGATTAGGTCGCCGTCTTGTATAACGTTAGCTAAAACTGAAGGTAATTGCTCGATTTCTGGAACAAAAATCGGATCTACCTTGCCTCGGCTGCGAATTGTGCGACATAAAGCGCGCCCATCAGCCCCTGCAATCGGCTTTTCACCCGCTGCGTAAACATCCAGCATGATCAATACATCTACCTGTTCAAGCACATTCGCGAAATCATCGTATAAATCACGAGTACGGCTATAACGGTGCGGTTGGAAAATCATCACCAAACGCTTGTCTTGCCAACCACTGCGTGCTGCATTAATGGTTACATCCACTTCTGTGGGATGATGGCCGTAATCATCAACAAGCATTGCATGGCCGTTGCCAGTATCAAACTCGCCAAGGTGATCAAAACGTCTTCCCGTACCTTGCGTACCAGCCATTGCCTTTAGGATCGCATCGTCTTCAATGTCATCTTCAGTAGCAACCGCAATCGCAGCAGACGCATTCAATGCATTGTGACGACCTGGAATATTCAGCGTGATATCTAAGTTAGCTCGCCCTTTACGTACTACCGTAAATTTGCCTTGCTGCCCCTCTTGACGATAATCTTCAATACGTACGTCGGCATCTTCAGAAAAACCGTAAGTTATCACTTGACGACTAATACGTGGGATTAACTCTCGAACCACAGGATCGTCAATGCAAACAATTGCTTGGCCGTAAAACGGTAGATTATGAAGGAAGTCGATGAAGGTTTGCTTTAAGGTTTCAAAGTCACCACCATAGGTATCCATATGATCGGCTTCGATATTGGTAACAATGCTCACCATTGGTTGCAAGTGCAGGAATGACGCGTCACTTTCATCTGCCTCTGCAATTAGAATACGACTCGAGCCTAGACGCGCATTTGTACCTGCGCTTTTCACCAAACCGCCATTCACAAACGTTGGATCAAGACCGGCTTCAGAATAGATTTGAGTAACAAGAGCGGTCGTCGTGGTTTTACCGTGTGTACCCGCAACGGCAATACCGTGACGGAATCGCATCAATTCAGCCAACATCTCTGCGCGGCGTACAATAGGGATGCGTAATTCACGTGCCGCCATCACTTCTGGGTTTTCTTCGTTGATCGCCGTTGACACAACAACCACACTGGCTTTTTCTACATTACTGGCTTGATGACCGATAAATACCGTCGCACCTTTTGATACCAAACGCTCTGTCACAGCGTTCTCTGATAGATCAGAACCTGTGATTTGGTAGCCTTCGTTCAACAGCACTTCTGCAATGCCGCTCATGCCCGCACCACCAATACCGATGAAGTGGATGGATTTCACGCGGCGCATCTCTGGCACCATTGCGCGAATCTGAGCTAAGTCTTGTGTATGTTGGATTGTCATCAATTCTATTCTCAATAATTCGGTTAACGCTTTTCGGTCAAAGCGACAATGGCTTGTGCGACAACTCGGTCAGCATTCAATTTTGCAGCGCCACGCGCTTGCTCAGCCATTGTAAGTAAAGCTTGGCGATCCAATTGTTGGATCTGCTGAGTCAGAGACTCAACGGTTAAATCTGGTTGTTCAATCATTTTCGCCGCGCCGCAATCCACCAAGTGGTCTGCATTAAGTGCTTGCTGGCGGTCTTTGTGCATGAATGGAACAAAAATAGCGCCTACACCTGCCGCCGAGACTTCAGAAACAGTTAACGCTCCAGAGCGACAAACTAAAAGGTCAGTCCATGCGTAAGCTTCTGCAACGTCATCAATGAATTCCATTACTTCTGCCTTTACCACACCATTAGCTAGGTATGCTGCGTTCACTTCTTCGGCAGAACCTTTACCCGCTTGATGACGAATACAGTAATCTTCGCCCAATTTCGACATCACTTCTGGCAGAGTTTGGTTAAGAATACGTGCGCCTTGGCTGCCACCCATCACCAAAATGCGAATTGGACCTTGGCGCTCTTGCATGCGCTCAGTTGGCGCTGCTAATTGAGTCACGTCTTCACGAACTGGGTTCCCAACCACTTCGGCATTTGGAAAAGCGCCTGGGAAAGCCTGAAAAACCTTCTTAGCGATTTTCGATAACCATTGGTTCGTTAAACCTGCTACTGCATTTTGTTCATGCAGAACAACAGGAATACCACTCATCCAAGCGGCAATACCACCCGGGCCGCTAACATAACCGCCCATACCAAGCACTGCGTCTGGCTGCCAGCGTTTCATGTGACCACGAGCCTGCATAATGGCATTGATAATTTGAAATGGAGCTGCAAGAAGACGTTTAACGCCTTGACCTCGTAACCCTTTCACTTTGATAAAGTCGATTTCAATGCCATGTTTTGGCACCAAATCCGCTTCCATTCGATCCGCCGTACCTAACCAACGGATCTCCCAACCTTGCTCTTGAAGCTGTTTTGCTACCGCCAAACCTGGGAATACGTGACCGCCAGTACCACCAGCCATCACCATCAAACGTTTATTTTGTTTCATTAGCTTGTTGTTCTGATTGTTGTTGCTCGCGTTTCAAGCGGCATTCGTAATCGATACGCAGTAATATGGACACTGCGACGGACATAATTATTAGACTAGAACCACCATAACTGATGAGTGGAAGTGTTAAACCTTTAGTTGGAACAATACCGGCGGCGGCTCCAACATTAACCAAGGTTTGAAACGCAAACCAAATACCAATTCCGAAAGCCAGATAACCTCCGAACATTTCGCCTTCTTCAAATGCACGCTTGCCGATGTAAACCGCTTTTAGCACCAAGCTAAAAATCAGCATTAAGACCAGCACTACGCCTACGAAACCAAGCTCTTCAGCAAGTACGGCAAACACAAAGTCGGTATGCGCTTCCGGTAGATATTCCAGTTTTTGAATTGAGTTACCGAGACCTTGACCGAACCATTCACCACGACCAAACGCCATCAAAGACTGAGTCAACTGATAGCCACTGCCAAATGGATCTTCCCACGGGTCAAGGAAGGAGGTTACACGTCGCATACGGTATGGCTCGACGAGAATCAAACCTACCACAGCGCCGATACCTGCCACCATTAAAGCGAGAAACTGGGTTAGTTTTGCACCTGCGATAAAAAGCATGCCAAACAGCGTGACCAGCATCACGACCACCGTCCCCAAGTCTGGCTGACCAAGTAGTAATACTGCGAAGAAGGCAAACACCATGATTGGCTTCATAAAGCCACCAAAGAACGTTTGTCGTACTTCGTCTTGCTTTCGAACTAAGTAACCAGACATGAAGATAAACAGCGATAGCTTCGCGACCTCCGCTGGCTGAAGGTTAAACAGCCCGAGGGGAATCCAACGAGACGCACCATTAACCGACTTACCCGCCAAGAGCACGATGATCAACAGTGCGAAAGAAGCCCAAAGTAAGTAATGGCTCTTCTTAAACCACTCTTGCAAAGGCACTTGCAAAATAACAGCGGAGGTCCCTAACGCCAGCACGAGAAACGTCGCATGACGAAACATAAAGTGGAACGGCTGTTCCGTTAATCGAGAGCTGATTGGAAATGATGCAGAGGTTACCATGACCAAACCAGTCAACATCAAACCCAGTGCAATCCACACTAACTGACGATCAAACATCGCCTCTGGGGCTGGATGCTTGAGCCAATTGCCAATACTGCGTTTAACGTTACCTAAACCCACGAAGTGTGTAACCTTTAATTATGCATATTTCTGAGCAAGAGCAGCGAAAGCATCACCTCTTGCCATAAAGTTGTCGAATTGATCAAAGCTAGCACATGCAGGAGACAGCATCACCATATCACCTGGTTTTAACTGCGAAGATACTTGTTGAATCACATCTTCCATAGTGTCGAAACGTATTGCAGATTCATGCAGTGGCATAAATTCATCGCCATCAGCGCCAAAGCAACACAGTTGCAAGTTAAGCGTCGCGAAGATCGGTTTTAATGGCGAGAAGTCAGCACCTTTGCCAACACCACCAACGAGTAAGTAGAGCTTGCCTGTCGATTCCAAACCAGATAGCGCAGCCATAGTGCTGGCAATATTAGTTGCTTTAGAGTCATTCACCCATTTGACGCCTTGATTATCCGCAACCACCTGGCATCGGTGTGTCAGTCCCGTGTAATTTTTAAGTGCATTCAATGCTTTGTGATAGTTTACGTCCGCAGCTTTTAATAGCGCTAAAGCAACCAGAGCGTTAGATAAGTTGTGCTTACCAACCAACTTAAGCTCATCACTTGCGACAACTCGTTGACCGTGATCGAGCAGCCAAGTACGGTTGCCATCCACCTCGAGACCAAAGTCCTGATTGTCGCTGCCAAATGTCACCAATGGCATCTCTGCGTCTGGGAAGGTGTCTTGATCATCACGGTTCACGACCGCAAGAGCAGCATGGTTAAAAATACGCAACTTGGCTTGTCGATAGTCAGACATGCCTTGATAACGATCCATATGATCTTCAGAAAGATTCAGAAACGCAGCGGCTTTGAGCTTTAAGCTTGACGTCGTTTCTAACTGGAAGCTCGAGAGTTCGAGTACATATAGGTCTGCGTCTTGTTCTAACAAATCCAGTGCAGGCACACCGATGTTACCACCAACGCCAACATCCAAACCTGCAGCCTTAGCCATCACACCTGTGAGGTCGGTTACTGTGCTCTTACCGTTTGAGCCCGTAATCGCGATTACGGGTTTCTGCACCGCCCAAGCGAATAGCTCGATATCACCTACTACTGCCGTACCTTTTGCTAATACGGCTTGGATCTCTGGTGTCGCTAGCGCAATACCAGGGTTGGTCACGATAAGATCCGCGTCAGAAAGCCAGTCTGTATTCCAACCACCACTATGCAGTTGAACACTTTCCGGCAAGCGCTCTGCACCTGGAGGGTTTACACGAGTATCAATGACTTTGACCACAAGTTGTGGCTGATTTTTTCTTAGGTGTTTAACGACAGAGAGCCCGGTAATACCGAGCCCTACGACGACAACACTATGTATGTTTTGCCAACGTTCCATATTTGATCACACTGTAAATCTTATTCTTGGAAAGTGCGATTAACGCACTTTCAATGTCGCAAGACCAATCAGAACAAGAACCATAGAAATAATCCAGAAGCGCACGATTACGCGAGGTTCTGGCCAACCTTTCAATTCGTAGTGGTGGTGAATTGGTGCCATACGGAAAATGCGCTGACCACGTAATTTGTAAGAACCTACCTGCAGGATGACTGATAGCGTTTCCATTACAAATACGCCACCCATGATCACTAACACCAACTCTTGACGAACTAGAACAGCAATGGTGCCCAATGCACCGCCAAGCGCTAGTGAACCTACATCGCCCATGAACACTTGTGCTGGGTAAGTGTTAAACCACAAGAAACCAAGGCCTGCACCTACGATTGCTGTACATACGACAACTAACTCAGAAGCATGTGGTAAGTATGGTATATGAAGGTATTCAGAGAAGTTAACGTTACCGGTCGCCCATGCAATAACCGCGAAGCCTGCTGCAACAAGAACCGTTGGCATGATTGCCAAACCGTCTAGACCATCAGTCAGGTTAACCGCGTTACTTGTACCTACAATGACAAAGTAAGTCAGAATGATATACATCAAACCAAGCTGCGGCATGATGTCTTTAAAGAATGGCACCACTAGCTGAGTTGCTGCTGTGTCTTTACCGTAAGCATACAATGCGAAAGCGACGACAAACGCGATCAACGACTGCCAGAAGTACTTCCAACGCGCGATCAAGCCATCGGTATTTTTGCGTACCACTTTACGATAATCATCAACAAATCCGACTGCACCGTAGCCAAGCAAAACCGTCAAGACCGCCCATACATACGGGTTGGATAAGTCAGTCCAAAGCAAAATCGTGATTGAGATGGCCGCTAAGATCATGATACCGCCCATTGTTGGGGTACCGCGCTTACTAAAGTGAGATTCAGGACCTTCGTTACGCACTACCTGACCAATTTGCAGCATTTGCAAACGCTTGATCATGATTGGTCCCATCCATAATGACAGACCTAGAGCGGTTAATACGCTTAGGATTGCTCGAAAAGACAAGTATTCAAACAATCGGAAAAAAGACAGGTATGGCTGTAGCAGCTCGGCAAGCCAAATAATCATTAATAATACTCCTTCAAAGCAGCAGCGACTTCAAACATACGTGCACCGTTCGCTCCTTTCACCAACATCGTATGGTTTTCAGGAACGGCTTGGTCTAGATGCTGCTTGATGTATTCAATCATCTCTTGGTGCGTCTCAAAATGAATGCCTTGGCAAAGATCACTGATCACCTTGGCGTCTGCACCATATGTGAGAACATGTTCAAATTTTTGTGGGGCAGCATGTTCCCCGACTTGACGATGAAGTGCAAGACTTTCCTCGCCCAATTCCGCCATATTACCTAAAATCAGCCAGCGTTGACCTGGGAAAGCGGCCAATAAATCAACTGCCGCTTTCATGGCTGGCACGCTCGCGTTGTAGCTGTCGTCAATCAATTTTATCTTTTCGCTCAGCGCTTCAACCTCGACGCGACCTTTCACTTTGTTCAAATGTTTAAGGCCAGCGCGAACCTCTTCTAATGTGGCGCCCATTTGTAACGCAATAATAGAAGCAGCGATCGCATTCGCAACGTTGTGTTGACCTATAATACCCAGAGACAGTTCAATTTCTTGTGAGCTTGCTGCGATATGTAAGTCAAAGCTTGCTTCACCTGCGGCGTTCAATACGATGTTAGAAGCGAAGAAGTCTGCATCAGTATTACTTTGTGAAAAAGTAATGACTTTCTTATCTGCTAACACTTCATCCCACTTGGCTTCACCATTGCTGTCTAGGTTAACAATCGCAATACCACCAGCTGAAAGGCCTTGGTAGATTTCACCTTTGGCTTGTTTCACGCCATCGATAGAACCAAAGCCTTCAAGGTGAGCGGCGGCTACATTGTTCACTAACGCGATATCTGGTTTTACTAACTGAGTCGTGTAAGCAATTTCACCTATATGATTAGCACCAAGCTCAATCACGGCATAATCATCATCCTGCTGTGAGCGCAATAATGTCAACGGAACACCAATATCATTATTGAAGTTACCCGCCGTGAATAACACTTTGCCTTTCAATTGCAGGATACTCGCAACCATTTCTTTTACGGTCGTTTTACCGCAACTTCCGGTGATGGCAACGGTAGGTGTTTTGCATGCTTGATGCACCCAAGAAGCAAACTCACCCAATGCAAGTTTGGTATCCGACACCACAATTTGCGGCACATTCACATCTAAGCGTTTTTCTACGAGTAAAGCACCGGCACCTGCATCTACCGCTTGTTGGCAAAAGTTGTGCGCATCAAAGCGCTCCCCTACTAACGCGACAAATAGAGCCCCACGATCAATCGTTCGTGTATCAGTAGAAACCGCGTCAATAAGTAGATCGTCGCCGAATCGCTCGCCACGAGTGATGTCTGCAATTTGAGATAACGTTACTTTGATCATGAGGTCAATCCTAAAAGTTGCATTGCGGACTCGCGGTCGGAGTAATGAATCGTTTCGCCATTACGAATCTGATAATCTTCATGGCCCTTCCCTGCTAACAAGATAATGTCGTTTGGCGAAGCATTTTCAATGGCATAAGACAGTGCTTTGAAGCGGTCATGCTGAACAATCGCTTCAGCAGGTTTTGACAGCCCAGCTAACATGTCTTTCACAATCTGAACCGGGTCTTCGCTGCGTGGGTTATCGTCAGTCAACACCACTCTGTCGCCTAGACGCTCTGCAATTTCCGCCATCATTGGGCGCTTACCTGCATCGCGATCGCCACCACAGCCAAAAATAGCCCACAGCTGGCCTTCACAATGAACTCGTAAAGCTTGCAGCGCTTTTTCTAAAGCATCAGGAGTATGGGCATAATCGACCACGACTTTGGCACGATCCTCAGTTTGGAATAACTCCATTCGGCCGAGTACAGGTTGCAGTTGACCCGCGGTTTCGAGTAACGCTTGTTTCTCTTTACCTAAGCTTAATAAGGTCGCAAAAGCGAGCATTAAGTTGGTTGCATTAAACTCACCAATCAATGGCGCGTGCAATTTACCTGAGCCAAACTTACCATCGAACTTAATAGTAATCCCTGACTCCGCGTAACTGACTTCCGTCGCCCAAATTGCGCTTTCAAATTCAGTGTACGGCTTGAGCGAGACAGCGATCGCATTACTTAACTGCGACGCCCATTGATGACCGACTTCATCATCAACATTGATAATGGCACGTTCACATTGGTGTTGCGTGAACAACCCAAACTTTGCATTGGCATACGCTTCCATCGTGCCATGATAATCTAAGTGGTCACGACTTAAGTTAGTAAACACGCCCGCCGCAAATGATAGTGCTTTGACACGACCTTGCGTCAGGCCATGAGAAGATACTTCTAGCGCGGTGTATGTGGCTTGTTGATTTGCGAGAGAGGAGAGCGTTTTCTGAATTTCAACGGCATTCCCCGTTGTATTCGCAGCTTGTTGCAAGTTATTGAGGAAACCATTTCCTGTTGTTCCCATTACCGCCGCTTTATGGTCAAGCAGTTCTAGCCATTGCGCTATTAACTGGGTAATGGTGGTTTTGCCGTTGGTGCCAGTGACACCAATCAAATCCATATCAGGGTAAGCATAAAGCTTTCCAGCAATTGCGGATAAACGTTGGTCCAACCTATCAATGTAAATGACGGGAACATCATCAATGATTTCCACCGTACCATGTGTTTTGACATCGCAGGCTTGCGCCAGGGCTGCATTTGCACCTTGCTCAATTGCAGAGGCAATGAATTTACGCCCATCCACAACATGGCCAATCACTGCTACAAACGTGGTTCCAGGTTGAACTCTTCGGCTGTCGAGCTCCAATTCAGAAACAAGAACGGACGATAAGCTAGGGCAATCCACCCAAGGGGAAAGCAGCACGTCCATACTGATGGCTTTAGTCATATTTGTTCTCCGAGCTTTGGCTCAGGTTTTCTTAATTTTGTTTGCTCAGTAAACCACAGGGCTTACTGTTGGAATTTGTTTTCGTCAGGTGCAACATTGAGTATTTGTAGCGCGCCTTTCATGATTTCAGAGAAGACAGGAGACGCTACCGAACCACCATAGTAGTCATCACCTTGAGGCTCGTTTACGATCACCACCAAAGCAATTCGCGGATCGCTAACCGGAGCAAGCCCAGCCGTGTAGGTGATGTACTCGTCGCTGTACCCACCGGCAGAAGCTTTACGTGATGTACCTGTTTTCGCTCCCACTCGATAACCAGGAACTGCCGCTCTGCGAGCCGAGCCCCCTTTTTGAGTTACGGTTTCCAACATGTCTAATACTTGACGCGCATACTTCGCACTCACCACTTGACGTGACATGTCATGATCATTGCTTTCAATAATATGAATAGGCTCGTATTTGCCAAGGTTTCCAAGCGTCGCATAAGCATGGGCTAGCTGAATTGGTGTAATTGATAGACCGTAACCAAACGCAATCGTGGCGCGCTCGATTGGCGACCAACGAGTTCGTGTAGGAAAAATACCCGTCACTTCCCCAACTAGGTTTAGGCCAGAAAGCTCACCAAAACCCACTGAACTGTACAACCCTAGGAGCGCCTCTACCGGCATTTGCATTGCTAGCTTCGTCACACCGATATTACTCGACTTTTTAAGGATCGTGGTCAAGCTCGCTTTGCCTACGCGAGAGACATCTCTGACTCGACTACCACCTAAACGTAGGACACCATTACCGGTATCTACGATGGTATCTTTATCGGCTATCCCATTTTCTAAGGCGGCTAAAATCACGAAAGGCTTAATGGTCGAACCGGGCTCCATTGAGTCCGTGATCACTCGGTTACGCATTTGATAGCTTTGCCAATCGCTACGATTGTTAGGGTTGTAAGAAGGAGCATTAACCATGGCCAATACGGCGCCCGTTTTTACATCCAACATGACAACAGAACCTGAAGTGGCGCGGTGGTCCGCAACGGCTTGCTTAATCGCACGATACGCAATCGCCTGTAGACGCTGATCGATAGTTAACTGAAGTGATTTACCTTCTTGCTTGTCTTGCCAAGCAATGTTTTCCACAACACGACCATAACGGTCTTTACGAATAGTTTTCTTACCCGCCGCGCCAGTGAGCCACTCATCGTAGCTACGCTCCACACCTTCTAGGCCATGCCCGTCAATGCCTGTCACACCGACTAAGTGAGCACTAACCTCACCTGCAGGATAATAACGACGAGATTCCGACTTAAGGCCAACACCTGGCAGCTTTAACTCACGAATATAGTTCGCCATGGCCGGACTGACCTGGCGCTGCAAGTAGATAAAGCGGCGTTTTTCATTGCGCTTGATTTTGTCTATTAACCCTTGTCGGTCAATACCAAGAACATCCGCTAATGCATGCCAACTTTTGGTCTGGCTTAACGCGTTTTCTTTAAATATCGTGGCAGGATCTGCCCAAACCGCCTCAACCGGTACACTGACAGCAAGCGGCTCACCATTTCGATCCGAAATAATACCGCGAGCAGAAGGAATGGATTTAACACGAACCGAACGTAGGTCACCTTGTTTAATCAGGTTATCTGGCTCAATGATTTGGATGTAGGCTACGCGTGCCACCAAAAGGGCAAATGCACAAAAAACAAAAAACAGTAATAGATGGAAGCGCCAACGAATCAAGAAAGATTCTTCGACCGCCACTTTCACTGCTTTGTTATCGGTTTTCTTATCCCCCGTAGCCGCTTTCTCTTTTGCTACAGGTTTACGCTTATTGGCTTGTTTCGTGTTGGATTTTTTTCTAATCATTTGAGCGTGACAACCACTTCTTTATCGCCATCAGGTCGTTTCATTTCAAGTTCTTTTTTGGCAAGGTCTTGAACACGACTGTGTTCCGCGAGGGCAGTTTCTTCCAACATTAAGTTACGCCATTCGCTATCTAACCGTTCTCGTTCAACCAACGTGTGATCTTTCTCAGTGATCGCTTGACGCGCATGGTGGGTAGCAAATACCACTCCCATTGCCGATGCCACGATCAATAGCAACAACAGTAATGGCCAGCGACCAACGGTGAGGAGATCCGTCGCAATCAACTTAGCAAGATTAGGAGTGGGTTTCGTCATAATAATTAAAGCTTTTCCGCAATTCTTAACACAGAGCTGCGCGAGCGAGGGTTCATTTCAATTTCTTGTTTGCTTGGCTTAATCGCTTTGCTCACCGCTTTCATATTCGCACTACCAAGAGCACGAATTTGCTCTTCCGTCATTGGAATACCGTGTGGCACTTCAGGCCCTTTGCTCTCTTTACGGATAAAACGTTTGACCATACGGTCTTCCAGAGAGTGGAAGCTAATCACAGATAAACGGCCTTCAGGAGCCAGAATGCTCGCCGCGCCTTTAAGTGCCGTATCAATTTCTTCTAACTCACTGTTGATGTAAATACGAAAAGCCTGGAAAGCACGAGTCGCAGGGTGTTTTTTCTCTTTAAAACTTTTCGGTGCGGCATCTGAAATCAATTTTGCCAGCTGACCAGTGCGAACCATTGGCTCATTTTCTTCGTCTTCACGGTAGGCAACAATCGCTTTTGCAATACGGCGCGCATGTTTATCTTCCCCAAACTCGCGAATGACCCAAGTGATATCATCGAGGTCTGCTTCCATCAACCATTGAGATACTGGAACACCTGATGTCGGGTCCATACGCATATCTAGCGGACCGTCTTTCATAAAGCTAAAGCCACGCTCTGCGTCGTCTAACTGAGGAGAAGAAACGCCTAAATCCAGCAGAACACCATCCACTTTTCCAACTAGCCCATACTCTTCAGCATACTCAGCAATACCAGAAAATGGACCATGAATAATGGTGAAGCGAGGGTCATTGATTTTGCCTGCCTCAGCGATCGCTTGAGGGTCACGGTCGATACTGTACAGTCGGCCATTTTCACCGAGTTTAGATAGAATTGTCCGGCTGTGACCGCCACGGCCAAATGTTCCATCAATATAGACGCCGTCTGGTTTGATAGCTAAGCCATCAATGGATTCATTTAATAACACGGAAATATGTTGGAAGGTTTCGGTCATAGCTTTCTCGTTGAATGATCTTGAAGCGATTCTTTAGTGTACTGATTTCCTACATCATCGCCACCACAAGTCTAAAGTTAGACGTGATTTACGCCAAGTTTATTGGTAATGACATAGTTTGCGTCAATTAAATGCAAAAAACCCATCACTACCGAAGTAGAGATGGGTTTCGAATAGGTGGAGCCGACACATAAGCCGGGTTCTGTTCCGCTTGCGCGGCGGTAGCCATTCGTCTAGGCCAGCAATCACTCACTGGCTCGAGCAACCTACCCGCCTCCTTACGCGAGCAACGCAATGTGGAGGCCTATTTGGTCTTGCTTCAGGTGGAGTTTACCCTGCTACGAACTATTGCTAGTCGTCCGGTGCGCTCTTACCGCACCCTTTCACCCTTACCTGTACCCTTACGGGCCATCGGCGGTCTTCTCTCTGCTGCACTTGTCGTAGGCTTGCGCCCCCCAGGCGTTACCTGGCACCTTGCTCTATGAAGCCCGGACTTTCCTCCCCTTTGTCAGTCTCCCGAAGGACGTCAACGTCAGTCTCCCAAAGGGACTTCGACGTCAGTCTCCCGAAGGACATCAACAAAGCAGCGACTACCCAGTCAGCTCCGAGGGCGGATTGTATAGAGTTCTCACTTCAGAGTCTAGTTAGATCACAGATATGATGAAATGAATGCACTAAGTGATGACTTTTTAGTCAACGTGCCAAAAATAGATAGTAAAAAGGCCGATGCCTAAACATCAGCCCTCATTGACCATTTATCTCGCTAGCGGCACTTAGTCTAAGTTTTCTAAGCCCCATTTATATAGCGCATTCTTCTTCAAGTTATGTATTTCTGCCACCAAAGCAGCTGCTTTTTTCAAAGGCAGCTCTTTGGTCAAAATCCCTAACGTGCGTAAAGCATCTTCAGGTAGTGAGTCGTCTGTTGTTTCACGATGGCCATGTACCAACAATACCATTTCACCACGCTGTTGGTTATCGTCACTTTTCACCCATTCAATCAGCTCACCTAACGGCATGCCTTGAATGGTTTCAAAGGTTTTTGTTAGCTCTCTTGCCAACACAACTTCTCTATCTGGGCCAAGAACGTCTAACATGTCTTGTAGAGAGTCTAAAATACGGTGCGGTGACTCGTAAAAAATACACGTACGCTCTACCGAAGCAATCTCTAGGAATTTATCCTTACGACCTTTGCTTTTCGGTGGTAAAAAACCTTCGAAGCTAAAGCGATCCGATGGCAAGCCAGAGGCACTTAACGCCGTAATGACCGCACAAGCACCTGGAAGAGGCACAACTCTAACGCCCGCTTGACGACATTTTGTCACCAAATGGTATCCTGGGTCGCTGATAAGTGGCGTACCAGCGTCAGAAACTAATGCGATAGACTGACCGGAAAGCAGCTTTTCTACCAAAACTTGTGCTTTTTGCTGCTCATTGTGGTCATGTAGAGCAAAAGTTTTGGTTTGAATATTGAAGTGAGACAGTAATTTGCCCGTATGTCGAGTATCCTCAGCGGCAATGATGTCCACAGTCGACAGAATTTCGATAGCACGTTGGGTGATATCCGCTAAATTTCCGATTGGAGTTGGTACGATATAGAGAGTTGGCCCCTCATTCGGCAACTTATTTTTATCTGTCATTTGTTTACCATCACTTCAACGATTAATATAGAGACAATTTTGTACAAAATTATAGAGAACTCACGGCAATGATTAACCATAAGAGACTCAGTGTACCACGCATACTTACTCCTGTTGCACTAGCAATTACGCTCGCCGCCTGTTCTTCAGGTCCAAGACAGCCTGATGGCGTTGATGTAACACTTGAGCCTACTCAGTCTGTTCAGAACTATATGATCCAAGCTGATAGCACGGAAGGCAGTTTACAAAATGACTGGTTGATCATGGCAACCAAAGCCGCGATTCAAGCAAACCAGTTTGATCAAGCAGAAATGTTGATCAAGCGCCTGGCTCGTCAACAGTTAACCGAAGTTCAGCAAGCAGAGTGGCAACTAGCGCGTGCGACCATACAGCAAAAACAGGGTAATTACTCTCAGTTGCTGCAATTGTTGAATTTTAAACCTTGGTGGAAGTTGCCAAATGAGCAATGGAAAGACTATTACTTGATGCGTGCCGACGCTTATCAAGGTCTTAACCAAGCGTTTGAGGCAAACCGCCAACTGGTTGCATTTGGCCAATATGCATCGTCCGCGGAGCAGAGAGAGATTTCTAGCCGTATTTGGATGAACTTTGGCAGCTACTCCGAGTACGAACTGACCTCATTAGAAACAGAGCCAAATGAAGATGTTTTGGATGGTTGGCTACAACTCGCTATTTATGCGAAAACGCTGTCGGGCAACTTATCCCAACTAAAAAATACCCTAGAACGCTGGTTAAACGAGAACCCATCGCACCCAGCCGCTATCTACACACCAGAAGAGATTCAAAACATTCTCTCTCTAGACATTGTTAAACCAAACAACACCGCTTTGTTACTGCCGCTTACTGGTAAGTTCTCGCCACAAGCGCAATTAATTCGTGATGGTTTTGTGTTTGCGATGATGAATGATCGTAACCGTGATCCAAGCGCTACCCTCACGGTAATCGACACTAATGCGTATAACGCCGACCAAATTAAACAACGTTTGATCAATGAAAACATCGACTTTGTTGTTGGTCCCCTAGAAAAAGAAAACGTTGAGCTATTGCACACAACCATGGATGGCTCAGAAAATGGCCCTACGATTCCAGCCCTTGCGCTAAATATTCCCGAAGATGTGCAACCAGATAGCAATATTTGCTACTTGGCATTATCACCGGAACAAGAAGCCGCACAAGCAGCGAAACACTTGTTCAGCGAAGGCTATAACTTCCCTCTGATTCTGGCACCAAAGGGCAGCTTTGGTGAACGTGTAACTGAAGCGTTCAACAAAGAGTGGCGCAAGTACAGCTCTAATAAAGTCGCAGCAAGTTATTTTGGTGACAAGCGCCAACTTCAAAAAGACATCAATGAAGTATTTGGTCTGCAAGAAAGCAAACAACGTATTGCTCAGATGCAATCACTAATGCGTATCAAGCTTGAAACACAGCCACGTAGCCGTCGTGATGTCGATGCGGTTTATATTGTTGCTAGAAGCACGGAACTGACTTTGATCAAGCCATTTATTGAGGTAGCGATTAACCCAGACGCCAAAGCTCCTCAAATTTTCTCTAGCTCGCGTAGCAACAGTGGCGGCGCGACTTACGAAGATCTAACAGGCATCATCTACAGCGATATCCCATTACTGATTGACCCAGACCCTAGCGTGACCGCTGAAATGAACGAGTTGTGGTCAGAGCAATCTAACATGGAAAAACGTTTGAAAGCACTGGGTATGGATGCGTATAAATTGATTGGGGAGCTGCCACAAATGAAGGTCGTTCCGGGCTACTCAGTTGGCGGCCAAACCGGTATTTTAAGTATCGACAATAATTGTGTTGTACAGCGTGAGCTAAGCTGGGCTGAGCGTGGGGCTCTTTAGCAAGCGCCAAATCGGAAATCAATATGAAGCTCTGGCGAAGCAGTATTTACAACGCCAGGGCTTAAACTTTATTGAACAAAATTTTCTGACTAAGGTCGGTGAGATTGATTTAATCTTCCAACAAGGTGAAACTATTGTGTTTGTTGAAGTCAAATACCGTAAGAACAATCACTTTGGCTCGGCAGCAGAAATGGTGACGCACGCTAAAATGCGCAAGCTAGTCAAAACCGCACAAGTTTGGCTTAGCCAACAAAAGCGCTTAAAACACAATATCGATTATCGATTTGATGTCATCGCCATTCATGATAATGGTCGAGATATCAACTGGATAGAAAACGCAATCTCTGAAGGATAAGCGATGCTAGACAGCATTAAAGACAGCTTTACAGAAAGTATTCAAATTCAAATCGCAGCAGCAGAGGCGCTGCCTGATGCCATTACTCATGCAGCTCAAGCGATGGTGTCGAGCCTGCTTAATGGCAATAAAATTTTATGTTGTGGTAATGGCGGCAGTGCTTCAAACGCTCAACAATTTGTTTCTTGTCTTTTAAACCGTTTTGAAACTGAGCGCCCTAGCCTGCCAGCAATGGCCTTAACCGCCGATAATACCACCCTAACCGCAGTGGCCAACGATTACCACTACCAGGAAATCTTCTCAAAACAGGTACGAGCGTTTGGTCAACCAGGCGACATTTTGCTTGCCATGTCGACTAGCGGTAACAGTAAAAATATTATCAAAGCGATGGAAGCAGCCGTAACTCGAGACATGACGATTATCGCGCTAACAGGAAAAGATGGCGGAGAGATGGCAGGACTGCTCGGTGAGAACGACGTCGAAATTCGTATTCCATCACACCGCACTGCACGTATTCACGAAGTACATATGGTAACACTCCATTGCCTTTGTGATCTTATTGACCAGGTGCTTTTCCCTGCTCACGAAGAGTAACCAAGACTGAGAGTCAGAATTATGATACGTAGCCTTGTTATCTTATTAACAGCATTGAGTTTAAGTGGTTGCGCAGGTTTGTTTATCGCAGGTGCAGCAACCACAGCGAATATTGTCACGGACACACGCACGACAAAACAAATCTGGCAGGACAATAACATTGAATTCGAAGTTGCGGCGATCGGCAATAAAGCACCGTTTAAAGGTGAAGTACGTGTCGTTGCCAGTTCATATAATGGGACTGTAGTCCTTATGGGACAAGCTCCGACACAAGACCTTATCCTTGCTTTAGAGCGAAGAGCTAGAGAAGTTAGTGGTGTAAAAGTCATACACAATCAAATCAAACAAAAAGAACCACTCACTGTTACCCAGATTAGCAATGACAGCTGGATCACAACCAAAGTAAAGTCAGCTTTGCTTACTGATTCTGAGCTTAATGGTGTTAAGGTTAAAGTGATCACCGAAGATGGCGATGTTTTTCTGTTTGGTTATGTCACACCAGAGCAAGGCGATCGAGCGACAGAAATCGCACGTAATATCTCAGGCGTAAAACAAGTCATTAAAGGGTTCCAATACGGCGAAATGGAGCCTGTTGAAGTGGACTTACCGAGTGACGGTGTACAAACAATAGAAAGTAAGGCAAGCACAGAAAGTGAAGAGAACGTCGAAGTCTTTACGATTAGTGAGTAATTTCCAAAGTCTGGCTTGAAATCATCTTCAACAAGTTAAAAAGAAAAAAGCAGCGTTACGCTGCTTTTTTATTATTTAATCACTCTTAAGCTTGGTTTGCCTTTTGGTCGAGGAGCATCGTCCTCTTCGGCATCTGAATCAGAAACTAACTCAGAAGGCTCATCACTAACCGTTGTGAACGATGGGGATGATTCTTCCTCGGTCATCGCTTCTTCTTCGATGTGAGTGTACGCTTCTTCTGGTTCAAACATAGTACCAGCACCATTCTCACGTGCATAAATAGCTTGAACAGCATACACAGGCACGATCACTGAGTGCGGACGACCGCTAAAGCGAGCATGGAAGGTAATCGCATCATTACCTAACTCAAGATTACCCACTGCACGTGGCGCAATATTCAAAATAATTTGACCATCTTGAATAAATTCAACCGGGACACGCACCCCTGGCATTGTTGCATCCACAACCAAGTGAGGAGTCAAGTCATTGTCTACTAACCAGTCGTAAAATGCGCGAAGCATATACGGGCGGCGAGCAGTCATTTTTGCAATATCCATAACGTGTTTTAAATCGCTTAGCGAACTAGGCGCATTTCACGTTCAGCTTCAGTCAAAGAAGCAAGGAACGAATCACGTTCAAATACGCGGTTCATGTATACCTTGATTTCTTTTGAACCAGGGCCAACAAGATCGATACCAAGTTGAGGCAAACGCCACAATAGTGGAGCTAGGTAACAATCGATCAAGCTGAATTCTTCGCTCATGAAGTACTCATATTCAGCAAAAATTGGCGCTAACGTCAGAAGATCATTACGCAGCTTTGTGCGTGCTTTTTCTGATTCTTCCGCATTACCTTTCATCACTTTTTCAGCGAGTGAATACCAGTTGCGTTCGATACGGTACATCATCAAGCGGCTGTTGCCACGAGCAACAGGGTAAACCGGCATTAGAGGTGGATGAGGGAAGCGCTCGTCCAAGTACTCCATGATGATTTTTGAATCGTAAAGAGCTAGCTCACGGTCAACAAGAGTTGGCACTGATTTATATGGGTTTAGCTCAACAAGCTCAGCAGGAAGGTTTGCTTCGTCAACAAGCTCAACTTCAACACTTACGCCTTTTTCAGCTAGTACAATGCGAACCTGATGGCTATACAAATCTGATGCACTTGAGAAAAGAGTCATCACAGAACGTTTATTGGCAGCTACAGCCATGGAGCCCTCCAGTACACTTACAAATAAAAACAATGGAGGCTAAGCCTCCATTGTACATCAATTAAAATTGGGAATTAGCACGGTATTTTAGCACAATTAATGCACATCGCGCCAATACTCTTTCTTGAGCATCACAACAACGATGGTTAGAAGCACTAAGAAGCCCATTACCCACCAGCCTAAAGCATGACGCTCAAGCTGCACTGGGTCACCTGAATAAACTAAGAAGTTAACGAGATCGCCAACCGCTTTGTCATATTCGCCTTCACTCAGCTCACCCGTGCCATCGGTTTCAGTACCAACAACAACTTGTACTTCTTCGCCATCTACGATTTTCGTATCGTAAATCGGCGTCGGGATGCCCTGTAGCTCTTCAAGTACATGCGGCATACCAACACTCGGGAAGACGATGTTGTTCACGCCGAATGGACGAGATGGATCAACATAGAAAGAGCGTAAGTAAGTGTATAACCAATCAGCACCACGAACTCGTGCAACCAACGTAAGATCTGGTGGTGGAGCACCAAACCAGTTTGCCGCTTGCTTCGGTGGCATAGCATTGACCATTAGATCACCGATTTTCGCTTCAGGATTGAAAATCAGGTTTTCTTTCATTAAGTCTGTTGGAATTTCCAAGTCTGTTGCTACACGCTCGTAACGCTGGTATTGCGTAGAGTGACAAGCAAAACAGTAGTTCATGAACAACTTCGCGCCGTTTTGTAGCGAAGCTTTATCCGTAAGGTCAACATTCGCTTTATCAAGCGGAACGTTAGCCCCCGCTGCCATCGCTAGTGATGGCAACATAGCAAATAGAATTACAATCCACTTCTTCATTTGAATGTCACCCTCTCTGGTAATGGTTTGGTTGCTTCATTTTTGCTGTAGAAGAACAGCAACACAAAGAACATGAAGTAACACAAGCTAAAGATCTGAGATAGTAGTGTGTACGTTGGTGTCGCAGGTAACGCACCTAAAATACCCAGAGCGATAAAGGCGATAGTGAACTGTACAATATTCAACAGATGAAGTTTGCTACGGTAACGGTATGAACGAACTTTACAACGATCCAACCAAGGTAGAACAAACAGCACTGCAATTGACGCGCCCATTAGGATAACACCTAATAGTTTGTCTGGAACCGCACGTAGGATTGCGTAGAACGGCGTGAAGTACCATACCGGAGCAATATGCTCTGGTGTCTTCAATGGGTTTGCAGCTTCAAAGTTAGGCGGCTCAAGGAAGTACCCACCCATTTCTGGGTTAAAGAACAGCACGTAACAGAAGAAGAACAAGAAACCAGCAACACCGACCAAGTCCTTAACCGTGCCGTACGGATGGAAAGGAATCGAATCAATGATGTCATATTTCTTCGTGTAGTAATCGTGGAACTTGAATTGCGTTTTGTAATCGTCGCCCATTGAGCCTTTTGGCAGCTTAGTTTCGATACCATCCGGGTTGTTTGAGCCTACTTCGTGCAGCGCCAATACGTGCAGAACAACAAGAAGAAGCAAAACAATAGGCAGGGCAATAACGTGTAGTGCGAAGAAACGGTTTAGCGTTGCACCAGAGATGATATAGTCACCACGAATCCAAAGCGTTAAGTCATCACCGATAACAGGAATAGCACCAAACAGGGAAATGATTACCTGCGCACCCCAGTATGACATCTGACCCCATGGAAGTAGGTAACCCATGAACGCTTCAGCCATGAGAACAAGGAAGATCAACATACCGAAGATCCACAATAGTTCACGAGGTTTTTGGTATGAACCGTAGATCAAACCACGGAACATGTGAAGATACACAACAACGAAAAACGCTGACGCGCCAGTGGAATGCATGTAACGCAGAAGCCAACCGTACTCTACATCACGCATAATGTATTCGATAGACGCAAATGCACCGTCACCTGAAGGAACATAGTTCATCGTTAGCCAAATACCCGTTAGGATTTGGTTAACAAGAACCAGCATCGCCAGAGAACCGAAAAGGTACCAAAAGTTGAAGTTCTTAGGCATTGGGTATTCAGACAAATGCTTTTTATAAGCATTCATTGCAGGAATACGCTTTTCAACCCAATCTAACATTGCTTGCATTATGCATCTCCCTCATCAACACCCACAATGAGCTTGGTATCGCTCAAATACATGTGCTTAGGAACGACAAGGTTCAACGGAGCAGGTACTCCTTGGAACACTCGACCAGCCATGTCGAACTTAGAACCATGACAAGGACAGAAGAAGCCAGATCTTACGCCCTGCACCTGCTCTGAGAAAGAGTCAGGTAGATAGGTTGGTGAACAACCTAAGTGGGTACAGAAACCAACTGCGACGAAAAACTCTTCCTTAATCGAACGAAACTCATTCTGAGCGTACTCAGGCTGCTGCTCCATTTCAGATTGTGGATCGCGAAGCTTATCACCGATCGATTTTAAGTTATCCAGAACGCTTTGAGTGCGGCGAACAATCCATACAGGTTTTCCCTGCCACTCAACACGAACCAGCTGACCTGGTTCAATTTTACTTATATCCACTTCAACCGGTGCGCCCGCCGCTTTGGCTTTAGCACTCGGATTCCATGATTTGATAAAAGGCACGGCGACGGCGACTGCCCCTAACCCACCAACAACTGCCGTTGTAGCGGTTAGAAAACGCCTGCGACCGTTATTTAAAGGCGCGTTGCTCATCCAAACATTCTCCCATTTGCTCCCTTTGGATCGTTATTATTCCGCTTATAAGAGCATGGCTAACAAATAATGAATTTAGTTCTATTTATTGGAGGGAAATGATAAAGAAAACCCTACTTTTTGACAAGATAAAGCTACCTTTTTGTAACATTTGTGAGGCAAATCGCTCGCGTCGTCACAAAAGCGGCAGAATTATAAAAAATTGATGTGATTTGTAACAAGAAAGCACCACATAGAAGCCCCGCTGAAAGCGGATAAAACCTTTTATCTTGGTAGTTTTCAGTTAATTACACAGAGAAATATTTCGTATTACGCGTTCAGTTTACTGTGTTTATATTTTCAATTTTGTAGCACGCAGAATGCTCAAAAAGGAACGTAAGTCATTTTAAAACATGTTACAGGAAGAATAAGATACAAAGACATTCCTGCTGATGAATACATCTATGCTGCATCGCAAGAGAAAGCGTGGTGAGTCGCGATTAAATAAGGCACACATATAAAACGGCACTGACAACCTTTCGACGAAGAGGACGAATAAGAAGGCCTGCTCGGAGTGTGATGATAAGTGAAGGCTGTTCGTTGCTTGAAGACAAGTATGATGTCTTTAAATACAAAAAAGCCCGGCATAGAGCCGAGCTTTTGGTACACAGTTTCCAGAGTAACTCTGAAAGCATAATTCCCGATAAGAGGAAATTAACGCTTAGAGAACTGTGGACGACGACGTGCTTTACGTAGACCAACTTTCTTACGTTCAACGCAACGAGCGTCACGAGTAACGTAGCCAGCTGCGCGTAGAGCAGGACGTAGAGACTCATCGTATTCCATAAGCGCGCGAGTGATACCGTGACGGATAGCACCAGCTTGACCAGAAATACCGCCGCCTTTAACTGTTACGTAAAGGTCTAGCTTTTCAGTTAGTTCAACTAGCTCTAGAGGTTGTTGTACAACCATACGTGCTGTTGGACGACCGAAGTATTCGTCAAGGTTACGCTTGTTTACTACAATGTTACCGCTGCCTGGTTTAATGAAAACACGTGCAGCTGAGCTTTTGCGACGGCCAGTGCCGTAGTATTGATTCTCTGCCATTTTCGAAATCCCCAATTAGATGTCTAGTACTTGTGGTTGTTGAGCAACATGGTTGTGCTCAGCGCCCGCGTAAACTTTTAGCTTACGGTACATAGCACGGCCTAGAGGACCACGTGGAAGCATGCCTTTAACTGCAAGCTCAAGAGCCATCTCAGGTTTACGATCGATCAACTTTTCAAAAGTGATAGATTTTAGACCACCTGGGAATTCAGAGTGACGGTAGTACACTTTGTTCTTAGCTTTGTTACCAGTTACAGCAACTTTCTCAGCGTTGATAACGATGATGTAATCACCAGTGTCAACGTGAGGAGTGTATTCAGCTTTATGTTTGCCACGTAGGCGAGATGCAATTTCACTTGCTAGACGGCCAAGAGTTTTACCTTCAGCGTCTACAACGTACCAGTCGCGTTTTACAGTTTCTGGTTTAGCAACGAAAGTTTTCATGCTAACAATAACCCGTTAATTAAATTTTAAACTTTAAAGGAACACCCAATAGTGCTCCCACACTGTCTAAGAGCCCAGTCATCACCCCTTCGAGTCGTTGGTACTCTCGACCTTCAATTTCGAAATAACTTCGATAATCAGGTCTGCAGTAACGGTGGGTCGCAGGATTATAGAGAAGAGCGAAGAAAAAATCACCTTTTTTTGCGCCAAATCACTAATTTTTTCTTCACTTTTTTAAGAACCCATTGGATCTAGGCCAAATGTTCACGCGCGAGATACTCATGACTTTGCATCTCAGTAAGCCGAGACAAACAGCGCTTAAATTCGAACTCTAACTGCCCATCAGTATATAAGTCGGCCATTGGCACTTCAGCAGAAATAATCAACTTAACATTGCGCTCGTAAAACTCATCGACCAGCGCGATAAAGCGTCTCGCCGCATCATCGATTTTTCGGTTCATTTGTTGAACATCTGCCAGTAATACCGTGTGGTAAATACGAGACAATTCAATGTAGTCATTTTGACTGCGAGCAGTTTGACACAACTGAGCAAACGACGCATGCAGCACCCCGTCGCTTGCTTCAATCACCGCTAGTTGACGGTGGTTAACTTCGATTTGATGAGCAACAAACTGACGCTCTCCAGTCAGCTGCTGATAATATTTGTTAAGGTTTATGCTAGCCTGCTCATCAAGCGGGTAATGGTATATTTCAGCCTGTTCTAACGTTCTTAAGCGATAATCAACGCCACTATCGACATTCAACACTTCACAACGTGCCAAAATCATATCGATCGCGGGCAAAAAGCGCGCTCTTTGCAAACCGTTACGATATAAGTTCTGCGGCTCGATGTTTGAAGTCGCGACTAGGATCATCTGCCGCTTGAACATTTCTTGAAGTAGCGTTGCAAGGATCATCGCATCAGTAATGTCGGAAACAAAAAATTCATCAAAGCAAACCACATCTGCTTCTTCTTTAAATTTATCCGCCACTTTTGATAGAGGATTTTCGACATCACCTAACAGCTTCAACTCATCATGTACTCGATACATAAATCGATGGAAGTGGACGCGCATTTTTCTTTGGGTCGGTAAAGCATCAAAAAATGCGTCCATAAGGTAGGTTTTACCGCGACCTACCCCACCCCAAAAGTAAAGGCCTTTTGGTGGTTCAGGCTTGTCGATTTTTTTCCCCATTAGCTTTTGCCATTTGGAAAGCTGAGGCACAGGCGCTGACTGAAATTCAACGATAGCATGGTAAAGCTTGTCTAATGCAACGACCGCTTGATACTGAGCTTCATCACGCTGAAACCCGTGTTCTGCTATGTCTTTTTGATATTGTTGTAGTGGTGTCATCGTATTAAGTCGTATAGAGGTATAGAGAAAAGGGTTACCTCGGGGTCAACTTTGAGAATAGAGAGAAGTAGTTATCAGTCCCCGAAGACATACTGCTATTTTTCTTTATCGGCTGTTCAAGCCATAGTAACATGGACGAGCACCGCGTGTAACTAAGTAGTAAAAGACTTGTTAAAACAACTATAAGGAGCAGTTATGCCTTGGATTTATGCCATTGTGGGTTTGCTGGTCGGTACAATCGTAGGCGTAGTCATTAGTAGACTAACCACCCCTGAATACAAGAAACAAAAGTCTGTGCAGAAAGAACTTGAAGCGGCCAAGTTTGAATTAGAGCAACAACGTCAAGAGCTCGTCGATCATTTTGCACAAACCGCAGAAATGTTGGACACCCTAGGTAAAGATTACACCAAGCTATACCAACATATGGCCAAGACCTCTTCTGAGCTTTTGCCAAACTTACCAGAACAAGACAACCCGTTTGATAAGAAAACGGCAATGTCGTCTGAAACTATTGCAGAAGATCAACCAGAGTTTAACGAACAACCAAAAGACTACGCTAATGGCGCCACCGGTCTTTTGAAGGATCAAGAGAAAGAAATCATTAATGCTCCCGAAGCGGTAACCGCAAAAGCATCATAATCCTCTCTTACTTCTATCTAGGGCCGATACATTTGTATCGGCCCTTTTTTGAACTTTTTCACCTCACCTTCGCTCTAACTTGGATGTGCACTGCCTCCCCTTTTGATTGTCCGAACTAGACCCTATATTAGTAATTAACAAAGTGAACTAACTGTTCGGATATTTCTTTTTGGCAGACATGTTTCAAGAGGAGTTATTGGATGAAAAAACCACTGCTTGCGCTCACCGTTCTATCTCTGAGTTTGGGGTCGATTATTGCCCCAGTTCAAGCCACTGCCGCATTACCTTTGAATGTGGATGGCCAACAGTTACCTAGCTTGGCACCAATGCTTGAGAAGGTGACCCCAGCTGTTGTGAGTATTGCTGTAGAAGGTAAACAAGTACAAACCAGCCGCATTCCCGAGCAATTTCAATTTTTCTTTGGCCCAGACTTTCCTATGGAACAAAGGCGAGAGCGCCCGTTCAGAGGTTTAGGTTCTGGTGTCATTATTGATGCGAAGAAAGGCCATATTGTCACTAACTACCACGTGATCAAGGGGGCAGATGAGATTCGAGTTCGCCTCTTTGACGGGCGCGAGTATGACGCTACGCTCGTTGGCGGTGATGAAATGGCCGATGTTGCGTTACTTAAATTAGAGAAAGCGAAAAACTTAACGCAGATTAAAGTCGCGGATTCCGACAAACTGCGTGTCGGTGACTTTACGGTTGCGATTGGTAACCCATTTGGGCTCGGTCAAACCGTAACTTCGGGTATTGTTTCAGCCCTTGGTCGTAGTGGCTTAAACGTTGAAAACTTCGAAAACTTCATCCAAACCGATGCCGCAATTAACAGCGGTAACTCTGGTGGTGCATTGGTCAACCTTAATGGTGAGCTGATCGGTATTAATACTGCAATTTTAGGCCCTAACGGCGGTAACGTGGGTATTGGTTTTGCGATTCCATCAAACATGATGAAAAACCTCACTGATCAAATTCTAGAGTTTGGTGAAGTCAAACGCGGCATGTTGGGTGTGCAAGGTGGCGAAGTAACCTCTGAGCTAGCTGATGCACTGGGTTACGAGTCGAGTAAAGGGGCCTTTATTGGTCAAGTCGTACCGGACAGCGCAGCCGATAAAGCAGGGTTAAAAGCCGGTGACGTAATTGTATCGGTAAACGGCAAAGCGATTAATACTTTCTCAGAGCTTCGCGCAAAAGTGGCAACACTGGGCGCAGGTAAAGAAATCACATTAGGTGTGGTTCGAGATGGTAAGAATAAAACCTTTGATGTAACGCTTGGCGAATCTACGAATATGAAAGCTAAAGCGGAGACATTACATGAGGGACTCAAAGGTGCGGAGTTAAGCAATACAACACCAAGTGATGTAATCCAAGGTGTTAAAGTATCGAGCGTTGCAGATAACTCTCCGGCTGCTCAATATCAATTACAACAAGGTGACATTATTATCGGAGTGAACCGTCAACGAGTGAAAAACCTTGCCGAGCTTCGTACAATCGTAGAGAAACACAAAGGTGTACTGGCTCTTAATATTCAACGTGGTGAACGTACTATTTATCTTGTCATTCGTTAACCACTTTCAAAGTGATAGAAAATAAGGTTTTCGATGCATAGTACTGAGTGATAAGGCTCGATCACTTTTCCTTATCGCTCAATAACTAATGAAAAGGGCAGCGCGATGACGTGCTGCCCTTTTGTTATTTTTCAATGTAATGCTATTCTTCATCTTCGATGCCATTTTGGCGCTCACGCATGGAGAGGATATGCTCAGCTTTTTATTACGTTCTGTCTTTTTAGGCTTGGCTACTGCCGCAGTGGTATTACTGGCGGTTCCATCTTTGCGCAACAACGTAATTCCTGCCGCGCTTGATCCTCAACCTGTTAATATCGCATCAGTCGAGTTGACGTTTAATCAAGCGGTCCGAAGAGCAGCGCCTGCCGTGGTAAACATCTACAGTCGTAAGTATGTTGAGAATGATCGTAGTAAACTCTCAACTCAAGGCCTGGGGTCAGGGGTCATTGTTAGTGAGAAAGGCTACATCATTACTAACTATCATGTGGTCGCTCAAGCTGATCAAATTGTTGTGGCATTACAAGACGGCAGAGCCGCAGCGGCTCAGCTCGTAGGGACAGATAAGCGTACTGATATAGCCGTGCTGCGTGTCGAAGGTTCGAATTTGCCCGTAATCCCTCTGAACTCTAATTACAAACCACAAGTGGGCGATGTAGTACTAGCCATCGGTAACCCATACAACCTTGGACAAACCACAACGTTCGGCATTATTTCTGCCACAGGTCGTTCATCTATTAGCGATGGTCGTCAAGCATTCATTCAAACCGATGCCGCCATCAATGAAGGTAACTCTGGTGGAGCCCTAGTGAACACACAAGGCGAGCTCGTCGGCATTAACACCGCCTCTTTTCAGCAAGCGACAGACTTAGAAACTTACGGTATTTCTTTTGCTATCCCTGCGCCGCTAGCGAGTAAGATCATGCAGAAAATCATCGCTGATGGCCGCGTGATTCGTGGTTATATTGGAATCGACGGCCAAGACATTAATGCGGTCACTGCTCGCCTACTTGGAAATGAACACATAGGTGGTATTGTCGTACTTGGTATTGATCCAAATGGTCCAGCCAATGCGGCAGGCTTCCAAAAGCAGGACATCATTATCAGTATTGATGGCAATAAAGTGCAAGGGCGTCAGAGCGTTATGGATATCGTTACCGATTTACGTCCTGGCACCACCGTGGACGTCGGTATCATTCGCAAAGGAAAAGAGATGACCTTGAAAGTCACCATTGCCGAAGACAAGCAAGAAGCATAAAAAATCCCAGCCATTGGCTGGGATTTTTATTTGTGCGTTACTCGCTATCGCTCGGTGTTTCCGTCGTATCGGAATCATCTAGCTCAACTTCAATGCGAGTGACTCGCTGCAAACCTCTCGGTAGTAGCCCGCCTCGGCGACCACGTTCGCCACGGAAGTTATCAAGGTCAGACGGTTTAAGACCCAACTTTCGCTTACCCGCGTACAGCGTTAACGATGCACCTTTTGGTAAAGACATTAAGTGAGATAGTACTTCTTCTCGCTCTTTTGCTTTAGCAGCAGGAATGTTGATGATCTTATTCCCCTTACCTTTCGCCAGTTGTGGCAAGTCTTTGATTGGGAACAGCAGCATGCGACCTTGGTTAGTGATTGCTAAGATTTCATCAGAGTCTAAATCTTCAATCTCTTTTGGCGTCATGATCTCAGAGTTGGCAGGTAAAGTGACGAGCGCTTTACCACTGCGGTTTTTAGACAGCAAGTCCGCGCCTTTACATACAAAGCCGTAACCTGCATCTGAGCCCACCAGCCACAGCTGATCTTCTTCACTCATGATGACTTGGCGAATACTGCTACCAGCCGTAATATTCAAGCGACCGGTAATCGGCTCACCTTGACTACGAGCA
This sequence comes from Vibrio sp. D54, assembly GCF_021728075.1. NCBI lineage: Bacteria > Pseudomonadati > Pseudomonadota > Gammaproteobacteria > Vibrionales > Vibrionaceae > Vibrio > Vibrio sp. D54. The sequence continues at coordinate 146,072 of NZ_JAKKCS010000010.1, forward strand.
GAAGGCAGTGAGTGCGATTCCAGAGAGTAACTTCGACCGTCACTACCTAGGAATACCGCAGGCTGATTACTCTTACCTCGAGCATGCGCTAAATACTTATCACCCGACTTATAGTTTAAGCCTTCGGCATCCACGTCATGGCCTTTCGCGTGACGAATCCAACCTTTCTCAGAAAGCACAACCGTGATTGGCTCACTTGGTACGAGGTCACGTTCAGTCAGCGCTTTTGCTTCTGCACGCTCAACCATTGGAGAGCGACGGTCATCACCGTATTTCTCTGCGTCTGCTTTGATTTCTTTTTTCAGTAGTGTATTCAGACGACGCTCAGAACCGAGTAGCTGTTCTAGCTTCTCACGCTCTTTCTCTAGCTCGTCTTGCTCACCACGGATCTTCATCTCTTCTAGTTTTGCTAGATGACGAAGTTTGGTATCTAAAATTGCATCCGCTTGGATATCGGTAATACCAAAGCGTTCCATCAGCACCGCTTTTGGATCGTCTTCAGTACGGATGATCTCAATCACTTCATCTAGGTTGAGGTAAGCAACCAACAAACCTTCCAAGATGTGTAGACGAGCCATTACTTTGTCTAGGCGGTGTTGTAGACGACGACGCACAGTCGTACGACGGAACTCGATCCACTCAGATAGAATTTGCACCAGACCTTTAACTTGAGGACGGTTATCCAAACCAATCATGTTCAAGTTAACGCGGTAACTGCGCTCAAGATCCGTTGATGCGAACAAATGGTTCATCAACAAGTCACAATCGACGCGGTTTGACTTAGGCACCACAACAATACGCGTTGGGTTCTCGTGATCCGATTCGTCACGAAGATCGTCAACCATTGGCAGCTTCTTCGCACGCATCTGGTTAGCGATTTGCTCAAGCAGTTTGGCACCCGATACTTGGTGAGGCAAAGAAGTGATAACAATATCAGAACCTTCTTTATGCCAAACCGCGCGCATTTTGATGCTGCCACGACCGTTGCGGTAAATCTTCTCGATATCCGCTTGCGGCGAGATAATTTCTGCTTCTGTTGGGTAATCTGGACCTTTGACATACTGCATCACGTCCGGCAGTTCTGCTTTCGGGTTGTCGATCAAATGAATAGTCGCATCTGCGATTTCACGAACGTTGTGCGGTGGGATGTCTGTTGCCATACCAACGGCAATGCCGGTTACACCGTTAAGCAGGATATGAGGCAGACGTGCTGGCAACATTTGTGGCTCTTTCATTGTGCCATCAAAGTTAGGTTGCCATTCAACCGTGCCCTGGCCAAGTTCGCCAAGCAATACTTCAGCAAACTTAGACAGTTTTGCTTCGGTATAACGCATTGCCGCAAATGATTTCGGATCATCTGGCGCACCCCAGTTACCTTGACCATCCACTAATGGATAGCGGTAAGAGAATGGCTGAGCCATCAATACCATCGCTTCGTAACACGCTGAATCACCGTGCGGATGGTATTTACCTAGCACGTCACCAACGGTACGCGCAGATTTTTTGTATTTTGCTGATGCAGAGAGACCAAGCTCTGACATCGCATAAATGATGCGTCGTTGAACCGGCTTTAAGCCATCACCAATGTATGGCAAGGCGCGGTCCATGATTACGTACATCGAGTAGTTCAGATAAGCGTCTTCAGTGAACTTGCGCATTGGCAATTGTTCGACGCCATCGTAGGTAATTTCTGTAGACATCCGTTACACCTCTGCCAAGTCGCCGTTGTTTTGTAGCCAAGAACGACGGTCATCTGCACGCTTTTTACCTAGCAGCATGTCCATCATTTCCATGGTCGCCGTAGAGTCGTCAATGGTTAACTGCACTAAGCGACGCGTGTTCGGATCCATGGTGGTTTCACGCAACTGAAGTGGGTTCATCTCACCCAGACCTTTGAATCGTTGCACGTTGATTTTGGCTTTCTTCTTCGACAAGCGCTCTAAAATGCCATCTTTTTCATCGTCATCGAGGGCGTAGAACACTTCTTTCCCGCAGTCGATTCGATACAGAGGCGGCATCGCCACATAGATATGACCCGCTTCCACTAGTGCGCGGAAGTGACGAGTAAATAGAGCACAAAGCAGCGTTGCGATGTGAAGACCATCCGAGTCCGCATCGGCAAGGATACAGATCTTACCGTAACGAAGACTCTCGAGGTTGTCGCTATCTGGGTCAATGCCTAAAGCAACAGAGATATCGTGTACTTCTTGAGACGCAAGAACTTGATCGGCAGAGACTTCCCACGTGTTCAAGATCTTACCACGCAGTGGCATCACAGCTTGGAATTCACGGTCACGTGCTTGTTTTGCCGAGCCACCCGCAGAGTCACCCTCCACAAAGAAGATTTCCGTGCGACTTAAGTCCTGTGCTGAACAGTCGGTCAACTTGCCTGGCAGTGCCGGGCCGGACGCCACTTTCTTACGTACGACTTTTTTCGCCGCTCGCATACGACGATGCGCGTTAGCGATACAGACTTCTGCCAATTGCTCTGCGAGCTGAGGCTTTTCGTTCAACCAAAGACTGAACGCATCTTTTACAACGCCAGAGACAAATGCCGCGGTTTGACGAGAAGAGAGACGTTCCTTGGTCTGGCCTGCAAATTGCGGGTCTTGAATCTTAACCGACAGCACGTAAGAACAGCGGTCGAAAACGTCATCACCCGTTAGCTTCACACCACGAGGTAATAGATTACGGAACTCACAGAATTCGCGCATCGCTTCCAACAAGCCTTGGCGTAAACCATTAACGTGCGTACCACCTTGAGCGGTTGGGATCAGGTTAACGTAGCTTTCGGTGATCATCTCACCGCCTTCTGGCTGCCAAATTACCGCCCAGTTTGCCGCTTCAGTATCCGCCAAGAACTCACCAGTAAATGGTTCTTCAGGAATAACAGGATAGCCTTTTACACCTTCCGCAAGATAGTCTTTCAAACCATCTTCGTAGTACCACTTATAGTCTTTGCCATTAACTTTGTCGGTTAATGTGATTTCTAAACCCGGACACAAAACCGCTTTTGCGCGCAGGTTGTTGACTAAGCGCGTCACAGAGAAGTTAGCCGAATCGAAGTACTTCGCATCAGGCCAGAAATGCACGCTGGTACCGCGATTGCGACGACCACATGTGCCAGTTACGGTCAGATCAGACACTTTCTCGCCGTGTTCAAATGCAATTTCATACACTTGACCATCACGACGAACTGTTACTTCAACGCGTTTTGACAACGCGTTTACTACAGATATACCTACCCCGTGCAAACCACCAGAGAATTGGTAGTTTTTGTTAGAGAACTTACCACCTGCGTGCAGCTTGCATAGGATTAACTCTACGCCTGATACTTTCTCTTCTGGGTGGATATCAACAGGCATGCCTCGACCATCATCGATCACTTCGAGTGATTGGTCAGCATGTAGGATGACTTGTACTTTTGAGGCATGTCCGGCTAGCGCTTCATCGACACTGTTGTCGATAACTTCTTGGCCCAAATGGTTTGGGCGCGCTGTATCCGTATACATCCCTGGTCGGCGACGTACTGGCTCTAAGCCATTCAGTACTTCAATGGCACCAGCATTATATTGTTCAGTCATAATACGGAATTATTCTCAAAGTTTACTTGTTGCCTGAGTATCACCAATGGGCGTACCCATACTCAGGAAACGAAAAAGCCACCCTGTTCACATCACTAAGAGTTTGTAAACATGATGCATAACAAAGTAGCCAGGGTCCTCGACCCTTAAGATCTTTTGGCAAAACATAGTCGGAAAGCATACCGCCCATGTCAAGAAACGGTTGGATATATCAATAAAAACTATGAGCCTTTTCCAATCGCTTTCGAATTACAGTTCTAGAAATTCGATAATCTGTGCAGGATAACGCTCAAAGCCTACAAAACTGTGATCACCGCCTTGTTCTACTGTTTGCTTAGCGTCTGCAAACTTATCTACCGCTTGTCGATAGTCTAAAACCTCATCTTCTGTTTGTTGCAATAACCAAAAAGAATGTGGCGACGCGATGCTTTGTACATCAAGAGCTTTTAACTCGTCAATATGACAAGCTTCAAGTGTATAGGTTTCATGCGTATATGGGTTAGTTTGCTTACCCAAATAATCTACTAGCAACTCATAAGGCTTGACTGCGGGGTTGACCACTACCGCTTTAAACCCAAACTTGTCATTTAGCCACGTTGACATAAAACCGCCTAATGAGCTGCCCACTAGACCAATTTTATAGTCGTCTTTATATTGCTCGATAATATCCAACAACATTTTCGCCGCTTGCTGAGGATAACAAGGTAACTGGGGAACAATCACCTTAATATCAGGCCTATGTTGCTCGCAGTAGGCTCTCATCACATTCGCTTTCATGGAGAGTGGAGAGCTATTAAAGCCATGGATATAGAGAAGAAGTGAAGATTTACTCATAGATATCTCGCATAAAAAAGCGAGCCCGAACAGAGAGCTCGGGCGCGTTAGTAGCCGTTAGAAGAGAAGTCTGGTTGGAACTGGCCATCAGGAAGCCGACCTACTTGGGTCGTAATATCGCCACAAGCGTGTAGTTGCAGCTCCCGCCAACCAGGCGAAGTGGTATCAAGGGCAAAATCATCCGAGTTAGGCTTAAACTGAACACAAGTTGAGGGTGTTGCCATCACTCGAATGCCCTTGTGAAGCACATTCATATCTTGATGAACATGACCACAGAGAATGCCTTTCACGTTATCAAAACGCTCGACAACCTGCCAAAACGCTTCGGCATCTTTTAAAGTATGTTGATCAAGCCACGCGCTTCCCACCAGTAACGGGTGATGATGCAACAAAACAAGTGTGTGTCTTTCTGGGTGTTCGGCTAGCTTTTCTTCGAGTAGCGTTAATTGCTGATCGCTCAAGCGCCCATGAGGAACGCCAACCACTTGCGAGTCTAAAAGAATTAACTGCCAATGCTCGCCAAGCAACACATGCTCTGCGGCTTTGATTTGTGGCGAAGGCAAAACACTGCCCATATTAGGCTTGTAATCATGATTACCAGGTAGCCAAAAACAGTCTTTCTCTAGCGGTTCAATGCCGTTGGCAAAGCGCTGATAAGATTCTGCACTATGGTCTTGGGAAATATCGCCCGTCGCCAAGATGTAATCAAACGCCACGTTGCGGCGTAAAACATCAGCAACAACAGCATTGAAGCTATCGACTGTTTTTACGCTTAGCAAACTTCCCTCATCGGCAGCAAACAGATGAGTATCCGTAATTTGTAAAAGTTTGATGCTGTCACTAGATGATTGCAAAATGAAAACCTGATTCGTCCACTATATCGTTATTTGTTATTTTCCTTTAGTGACGTGACGATCAATTGAAGGCAAGTGGTGTTCTACTGATACCACTTCGTAAACAAAACGTCAGCCATTCACCGAGGAATGTGTTTAATTGATGCTTTTCATCTTTCTGCATCAGTTGGTCATTGGGATAATCATACTTAGCTTTTATGCGAGAGAACTCTCCGCTTGAGCATACTTCGGCTACTCTCGCATCATGATAAAGCCTGACAGACATCGTCGGTAAAGGAAACACTGGCGTTTCATCACTCTGACATATCTCAACAACTGTGGTGTATTTTGTGATTTCATTCACGGTCAATTGGTAAACCATGTTCGCCGCTTGGTAGCAACGTACATCCCCAACTTCAGCAGAAGCAGGCAATAAGGCATTCAATTTAGCGTAGTTGGTCTCATACGTTCTCATAAGACCAGCTAAATCAACATGATATTGTTGTTTTTCAGCCAATTGTGCCATTACTCACTCTCCACCGTTTGGGATTGTCCCCATTCTGACTTTAACTCTTGATGGTGTAATTGCAGCCATTGCAACGCAATAATCGACGCACCATTTTCAAATTTCCCGTCCTTCACCCATTGATACGCCGTTTCACGACTCATGACATGAACTCGGATATCTTCATTCTCATAGTCTAAACCATGAATGCCGTGCGCTTTAGACGCATCCACTTCACCAACAAAGACGTCTAGCTTTTCCGAGCAACCACCAGCCGAAGGATAATAGGACGTAACAGGTACAACGCGCCCCACCTGAATCCCCGCTTCTTCGACAGCCTCTCGACGAATTACGGCTTCAGCAGATTCATCGCGGTCAATCATACCGGCGACAATTTCTAGCTGCCAAGGGTGTTCATGTTCCAACGCGCCAATACGAATCTGTTCAATGATTACGACCTGGTCCGTCTTTGGATCATAAGGAAGCATCGCTGCTGCGTGACCACGCTCGAACATTTCTCGTTCGACAACTCCACTCCAACCACCAGCAAATAGCCTATGCTGAAAGCGGTATTTCACCATTTTGAAAAAACCTTCAAATAAGGTTTCTTTCGAGATGACTTTTACATCTCGCGAAGTAAAATCTTGTTGTTGTTTGTCACACTGTTGCATTCAACACCTCTCTGAGTGAATCATGTAGTTTACTCATTGTTATTCGCTTGCTCAAAGGACTTGGCTCAACTTTTTGTATAATAGTTACAAATTAATTTAAGTCTTTGCTAAAAATTTATTGCACAAGTGGATAATTACGTGTAAAAAAGTGCAAACTTCAGAGTAAATATCGTGCAAATTGAGTTAAACTACTGAGAATTAACCAATCTATGGACCGCGGGAATAGAAAATGAAAAAATTGCTTCCACTATTTATCAGTGCAGCGCTAGGTAGCATGAGTACGTCTGCGTTCGCAGACTCTTTGGCTGAAATCTACGACTTGGCAAAACAAAATGATCCACAATTGCTCAGTGTAGCAGCACAACGTGACCAAGCTTTCGAAGCAATCACCTCAAGCCGTAGTGCTCTATTACCACAAATTAACCTTACTGCGGGTTACAATTTAACTCGTGGTGATACTGAATACGATTCAAATCTAATTAGCGACGTATCAAACGATGGCAACGCACTAACCGCTGGCGTTAGCTTTTCACAAGCACTTTACAACCGCGCATCTTGGATCTCTCTAGATACAGCTGAGAAAAGTGCTCGCCAAGCAGACGCAACTTACGCAGCGACGCAACAGGCACTGATTCTTCGCGTGTCACAAGCGTATTTTGAAGTTCTACGCGCACAAGATAATCTTGTTTTCGTACGTGCAGAAAAAGCCGCGGTTGGCCGCCAACTTGAGCAAACTAAACAGCGTTTTGAAGTAGGTTTGTCTGCAATCACTGACGTGCATGACGCACAAGCTCAGTACGACCAAGTGCTAGCGGACGAAGTGTTGGCAGAAAACGCGCTAACTAATAGCTACGAGTCACTGCGTGAAATTACAGGCCAAGAGCACAAAGATCTCAACATTTTGGACACTGGCCGCTTCACTGCTAGCCCATCGACCGTACCAGCTGAATCGCTCATTGATGAAGCAAAAACCAAAAACCTGACCTTGCTATCATCACGTATTCTTCAAGACATTGCGCGTGACAATATTTCACTAGCAAGCTCTGGCCACCTACCAACGCTCTCTCTAGACGGTGGTTACAACTACGGTGATACTTCTCATAGCTCTCGTAACAACACGACAGACAACTTCAATATTGGTGTGAACCTTGCTGTACCGCTATACACAGGTGGTAACGTAACCTCTCAAACCAAACAAGCTGAATACGCGTACGTGGCAGCAAGCGAAGATCTTGAAGCACAGTACCGTAGCGTAGTAAAAGATGTTCGCGCACAAAACAACAACATTAACGCCTCTATCGGCGCATTACGTGCGTATGAGCAAGCGGTTATTTCTGCACGCTCTGCACTAGAAGCAACAGAAGCTGGCTTTGATGTAGGTACTCGTACTATCGTTGATGTACTGGACGCGACTCGTCGTCTATACGATGCGAACAAAAACCTATCGAACGCTCGTTACGACTACATTTTAAGTGTTCTTCAGCTACGCCAAGCCGTTGGTACGCTAAGCGAACAAGACATCTTAGACGTTGATGCAGGTTTGAAAGCGGCAAAATAACCGCGAACTGAATACTTCAGGTCTCAATAAATAAAAAACGCCAGTTGAGTTATCAGCTGGCGTTTTTTATTACTTGTAGTTCAGAGCCTAAAAGTGTCTCTGAGCATCAAGTATCAAAAAGGCCGCACTTAGCGACCTTTATGAGCAAATAGCATTTCAATGCTAACAAACAGCAGGCTTAGCCCTTACCGCCTTTGATTGCATTAATGATTTCACTGGTCGAGCAGCCATCTTCAAAGTTCAATACACGAACTTCACCACCCGCCGCAATGACTTCTTTACCACCAGCAATCTCTTCTGGTTTGTAGTCACCGCCTTTTACTAGCAAGCTTGGTAGAACTTCTGAGATCAAACGCTGCGGCGTATCTTCACTAAATGGTACAACCCAATCCACAGCGCCCAAACCTGCCAACACCGCCATGCGGCGATCGGTTGGGTTTACCGGACGACCAGGGCCTTTAAGGCGTTTTACTGACTCATCGGTATTTACCGCAACGATTAGGCGATCGCCCAGTTCAGCAGCATGGTTTAAGTAAGACACATGCCCAGCGTGCAGAATATCAAAGCAGCCATTTGTCATAACGACTTTCTCGCCACGAGCACGTGCTTTTTTCACCGCTTCGATCAGTGCTTTTTCTGAAATCACACCGTAATCCGTGTCTTGGCTGCCATGTACCGCTTCTGCTAATTCAATCTCAGAAAGCGTTGACGTACCTAGTTTACCAACCACAACACCTGCCGCTGCGTTTGCTAGTGCACACGCTTCTTCAAATGATTTGCCTGCGGCAACAGACGCTGCCAATACAGAGATAACCGTGTCGCCCGCACCTGTCACGTCGTACACTTCTTTCGCTTGAGTTGGAAGATGGAAGGGTTCCTGGCCACGACGAATCAAGGTCATTCCATTTTCGCTGCGTGTCACTAAAAGCGCTTCAAATTCAAACTCTTCAACCAAAGCCAGTGCTTTCTCTACTAGCTCTTGGTCAGATTTCACTTTACCTACAACGTCTTCGAACTCTTTCATGTTTGGCGTAAGAAGTGTTGCGCCACGGTAGCGTTCAAAATCCGCACCTTTCGGGTCAATGAAAACCGGAATATTTGCTGCGCGCGCTTTTTGAATGTATGCCTGAACATGCTCTAACGAGCCTTTTGCGTAGTCAGACATAATCACGGCTTTAACGTTTGGCAGTGCGGCATCCATACGTGATAGCACAGGTGCAGAATCTGTGTTTTCAAACTTGTCTTCGAAGTCGAGACGAATAAGCTGTTGTCCACGGCTCATTACGCGAAGCTTCGTAATCGTTGGGTAATCAGGCAGTGCAACGAAATCGCACTTCACATTGAGTGAGCTCAGCGTCTCCGTCAGCACTTTTGCAGGCTCATCTTCCCCAGTTAGACCAACAATGTGAGCATGGCCACCTAGTGATGCGATGTTCATCGCAACGTTCGCAGCACCACCAGGACGCTCTTCATTGTTTTCTACTTTTACAACAGGAACCGGCGCTTCAGGAGAAATGCGTCCGGTTGGGCCATACCAGTAACGATCTAGCATGACATCACCGATGATGAGCACACCAGCGCTGTTGTAATCAGGTAGAATTGGTTTCATTGTTGGTCTCCAAAAATTAAATCGAAGTGAGTTTATCACAGCCCTTATCGAGGCTAAATATATGGTCTTAACTGAACCACTGATTCCAAGCCTGTTTTACCCACTCCCTTTCGGCAACAAACTTATCTTCCACCACATCAGCGTCTAAATTGAGTAGATTTCGGCGGTGTATTTCGTTGCGCATTGTCGTGTAAGCACGTATCAACTGCATTGCTTGGTCTTCGTCCATAACATCTTGCGCAATGAGCGTTTCAAAGATGCGCACATTATCACACCAACGCGTCAATTTCGGCTTATCGTGACTATAGTTGAGCACTAGGTACTGAGCGAGAAATTCGATATCGGTAATCCCACCCACATCTTGCTTGAGCATAAAGCGGCCTGGCTTTTTCCCCCCAAGATGACCGCGCATTTTTTCTCTCATTTCGACAACGTCTTTTTTCAGTTCAGCTTGATCGCGTGCTTTGCACAGCACATCATGCCGCGTATTGTGAAATGCAATTGCCAGTGGTTCATCACCATAAATCATGCGCGCGCGGACAAGTGCTTGATGCTCCCATGTCCACGCGTCTTGATGTTGGTAGTCGTCGAACGCGTCTGTTGGGCTAACCAACAAACCCGATGCACCGGACGGACGCAATCGGGTATCGACCTCGTATAAAATACCGGAAGCGGTGCGAGTGGAGAAAATATGAATGATACGCTGTGCTAAACGAAGGTAGAACTGACGACCATCAATCTCTTTTTTGCCGTCAGTGTAGACATTGACTGGGCAGTCATGCATGAAGACAATATCCAAGTCGGAGTTATAGCCGAGCTCCCACCCTCCGACTTTACCATAGCCAATTACAGCAAAGCCTTTACCTTCACGATCTTTCACATGCGTTGGCTCGCCATACTTTTCAGATACTTGCAACCAAGCCTGACTGATCACCGCATCCACGATAGCTTCCGCTAAATAAGTTAAATGGTCACTCACTTTCATCACTGGCAATGCGCCAGCAATATCTGCCGCTGCAATACGCAAAATACAAATTTGCTTAAACTGACGCAACGCTTCCATTTGCTGTTCCATATCATCTTCAGGAATACGCGCCAAATAATCACGCAGCTCTGTACGGTAACTGTCTAATGGAATGGGATTGTACAGCTGCGCAGGGTCGATTAACTCATCAAGCAAGATAGGATAACGAGACAGCTGCTCTGAAATCATTGGGCTTGCGGTACACAAACGTACGAGCTGCACCAGAGCCGCTGGATGCTCATCCAATAATTCCAAGTAAGTTGTGCGAGTGCAGATGTTGTGTAGCAAGTGAAGTACACGAGATAAACCAAACTGTGCATCAGGATGGGCAAAGACCGCATCAAACACTTTCGGCATCAAACGGTTGAGCACTTCGCGTCCACGTGGGCCTAACGTTTTTTTGGCCAGATCGGTTTTAAAGTTGATGATGGTTTTCGCGCATGAAGCAAAGTCTTCAATCTGAATATCCTGCTGCAAGATATGCTCAAGAACGTCTTGTTTGTCGGCCATATCCCATAGCTCATGAAAATGACGAGCAACAGTAGTCCCCTCGTCTTCTTCATCATCACCAATTAGTGATTCAAAAACTTGGTGAACATTTGCCATATGCTGCTGGGTTTGCTCAATTAATTGCTCCCAACAGCTCATTTTCATCGCAGTGGCGAGCTTTAAGCGTTCGGTTTCGCAATCAGGCAGCGTCTGGGTTTGCTTATCCGCCATTGCTTGCAACAAGTTTTCTAATTGACGCAAGTACTTGTATGCGGCTTCTAGATCGCTGACTTCTTGTGGAGTAAGCAATGCCAGCTCTTCAATGCCTTGCAGCGTTTCCAACAGCCCTCGATTACGCAAAGAAGGCTCTCGACCACCTCGAATTAATTGAAAAACTTGAGCGATAAATTCAATTTCTCGGATGCCACCCGCACCTAGCTTAATGTTGTTATTCAACCCTCGGCGGCGAACCTCGCTACTGATCATCGACTTCATTCGTCGCAAAGATTGAATCGCACTGAAATCAATATAACGACGAAAAACAAAAGGGCGCAGCATTTGGCGTAGCTCTTGATACTGCGGGTACATCTCACATCCCATCACCCGAGCTTTGATCATCGCGTAACGTTCCCAATCTCGCCCCTGTTCTTGGTAATAATCTTCAAGTGCGGCATAGCTCATTACCAAGGGGCCACTTTCTCCAAATGGGCGAAGTCGCATGTCGACGCGGTAGCAAAAACCATCGAAGGTTTGTTGGTCGAGCGCTTTGATGATGCGTTGACCAAGACGAGTAAAGAACTGGGCATTGGCAATGCTTCGGCGTGCGCCTTGGGTTTCGCCATTCTCTGGGTACGTGAAAATTAGATCAATATCGGAAGAAAAGTTTAACTCGCCACCACCTAGTTTCCCCATGCCGATAATTAACATCGGCTGCACTTCACCGTCCTCACTTGTTGGCGTGCCCCACTCCTGACAACACACTTGATATTGCCATTGATAGGTTTCAAAAATCATCGCTTCTGCCAACTCAGATAAGTGGCTTAAAGACGTCTCTAGCGACCATGCATGCGTGAAATCCTTCCACGCAATGTACACCATTTCTCGGTTGCGAAACTGACGCAATACGCGATGACCAGACATCTCATCAGGACATTGTTCCAACAGTTCAGCAAGGCGTGAGCGGTAAGACTCCTGACGACTTGGCTGCGCTAACATACTTGGCAACTCACGGGCTAGGACTTCATCGCGATGAATAGCTTCGGTTATAAATTGGCTTAAGCCCGCCACATAACGAAATTGCTGCGCAACCTCATCGGGCCAAAGGGGAAAATAACCTGCGTCTTGGGCGTTTTGTACGGCAGATTCAGCGATAGAAATCAGTGGCGAAGGCAGCTGCATTTTTCTTCCTTGTTTGAAAAGCACGGTAACTCATTCTTTATACCAGACTGAAAGCAAATAAAAACGCCCACAAAAGGTTTGTGGGCGTTTTATCAAAAGTTCGGGATCGAATATTAAACTTGGAAAGATTTGATCTTCTTGTCTAGCTCACCTGCATTATTTTGCATCATTTCAGAGGTTTCTAGCAGCTCGGTAACAACAACAACTGAGGCTTCCACCAACTCACGTACATTGGTGAGGTTTTGGCTCATCTCTTCTGCAACACTGCTTTGCTGACCAGACGCCGTCGCGATCTGGAAGTTCATATCATTGATTTGCGTCACTTGCCCAACAATACCATCGAGCTCAGATCCAGCATTAGAAACCAGCTCGTTTCCATCTGCCGCTTCTACAACGCTTTTTTCCATGAGTTCTACCGCAGATTCAGCACTGGTTTGCAGCTGTGCGATCATCTCTTGAATTTCTACCGTCGCTTGTTGTGTGCGTTGGGCAAGGTTACGAACTTCATCTGCAACCACAGCAAAACCCCGCCCAGCCTCGCCAGCTCGCGCCGCTTCAATCGCCGCATTCAGTGCAAGCAGGTTAGTTTGTTCAGAAATGCCTTGAATCGTCCCCACAACGCTACCAATGGCTTCAACACGTTCTTCAACTTGGTTAACCGCTTGTGCCGATGAAGCGATATCCGATGAAAGTTCACTCATTTTCGCCATTGTACTTTGCAAGAACTGCTGACCAGAAATTGCTTGCGCGGAAGCTTGCTCTGTTAGAGAAGATGCCGTCTGGGCATGTTCCGCAACCGTTTGGACCGTCGACGACATTTCACTCATCGCCGTAGCAAGTTGATCAATTTCGTTAAACTCTTCTTGCGCCGATTCCTTCGTTTCCGACATGCTCAGTGTCATGACTTCGGTGAGCGTTGATAATTCATCAGACGCATTAATTTGCATTTGAATCACATCGTGCAATTGTCGACGTGTCTTTTCTAATTCACGTGCCACGTCTCCGTATTCATCTTTACAATCCATACCAAATGGAACAGAGAGGTTCTTGCTCGCCATCAGTTTGATCGCGTCGCTCAGATACTGTGTTTGACGCAACATTACTCTAGCCGCCGCTAATAAGAGCACGACAAAAACCACTATCAATAAGGCGGTTTGCCAAGCAACTTGCGTTAAGTATGCTTCATAATGCTGTTGGGCAACTTGCGCGTTTTGTGTCGCCGCTAAAAGTGAGTCGTAAAAAGTGTTTGCGTCCCACAGTTGTTTTGCCACGATCAGGACAGTGCTGAAGACCATCAACATGACCATTTTAGGCACCAGTCGAATGTCGGATATGACCCTTTCCCATGGCTTAAATGCCAGCTTTTCCATTGTCAGTTCTCCACCGAGTCTTATATAGTCTTTATCTATAATCTTTATATTACTTATAGTTATGTTCGCGCTTTGCGTGGTTACGCGATTTATTTTGAGCTTCGTATGAAAAACAATGATATCAAAGACAGCACACGACCGATGGGCCTGTTGTCACTAATATTGTCTTTTATGGCACTATTTGTGATCTCTGGCTTGTTGTTTTTCCCGATCGATCACGAAACCCGTCAAGTTCTTATCGGTCTGGATTTCATAATCTGTAGTATTTTTCTACTACAGCTCACCATTGATTTGATCCGGTCCACAGATCGCTGGTTATTCCTTAAACGTCATTGGATAGATTTCGTGGCGAGCATCCCATTGATAGAGCCCCTGCGCTTTGCTCGTATTTTTCATATTATGCGAGTGGTATTAGTACTGCGTTCGTCAAAGTTCATTTTGCATCAGCTCAAAGAAAACCGCCGCGAAACCACGGTCGCCTCTATACTGCTATTGATGGTTATCCTCATAACACTCGGTTCTAGTGCAATGCTGTTTATCGAAGCGAAAAACCCAGAAGCGAATATTCGTACTGGCGCCGATGCTTTGTGGTGGGTATTTGTAACAATCTCAACGGTTGGTTACGGCGATCATTATCCAGTGACCTCCATAGGAAAGTTTTTGGCTGTCATCATCATTGTTTGCGGGGTGGGTATCTTTGGTATGATCTCGGGTCTTATCACCTCTATCCTTACTGCCCCAACGAAACAACAGACGCACAGTTCAATCAATAAAGAACGTATGCTCGAGCAGCTCCTAAGCCAACAAGCGCAAATACTAGAACGACTCGATTTCATGGAAAAAGAGCTACAACAACGTAAAACAGAGACAAAAAAATAGGACCATGCGGTCCTATTTTTTTGTTCTTATCACCAGAACGATCATTCACGCCAATAAGGCTGAACTTCCACACTGATCGCTCGGGTTTGATCCATTGCATGCAAAATTGAGCGCTCTTGACGGTGCAACCAGCGTTCTAACTGCTCTTTTTCTGCGTCTTCCAGCATATCAACCAACGGGAGTAAGTGGTTCAGCATTAGCAGATCATCGATACCATGCACTAGATCCGCCCATGGTAAACGGAAGCTGTTACGCTCATCCGAGTTATACAAACTCGCGAAACCAATACCAGTATAGAGGTTACGCAATAAGCGATAACGCTGATCAACGTACTCTTGCGCCGTCAAATCGCGCTCTGCTGGGAAAGCTTCCATTAGCTCAGCCCAAGTGCGATCGAGCTGAGTAACTGAAAACGGCATGATGTTACTTGCCATTTTTTCACGTGCTTTTTCATCAAGAAATGGCTGCCAACCGCGCGCTAAGATCCAGCGGCTTAGATCCAGCAGTAACCCTGTGTAACGCGCGGAATTGAGCAACCCTAGCACTTCTTCACGGCTTGGCAACTCTTGTAACTGCTGAGTCAACTCAGATACTAAGAACTTACGCGCATCCAACTTGCGCAGCACATTGCCTTTGTCATCTAAAAGCTCTTCAAGGTGTGCATGCTCATCCAACCAACTCAGTTCTTCTTCCAACCATTTAAGCTCTTGGCGCAGAATCGCGCTCGCGCGACGAGGGACAATCCCGCCAAAAATGGTCAATGTTTGACGAATGAAACGAATGGCATTACTGATTTCACGCAGTGCTTCCACGCTGTCACGCTCAGCATAAATTTGCTCGTGATAATGCCAATGAGACAAAGCGTGCTCTAAAGAGTTGATCAAGCAAAATTCAACGGTATCCGTCGGACTACTGTCCACAAGTGCCAATGATTTTACTTCATCACCCGCATAACCGCTTGCAAGTCGATAACCTTTCGCCGCTTTGCTCAAGTTACCCAAGCGCATACCACCTTGCTCGCAAAAGCTGCGTGCCAGTGTGAATAAAGCTTCGGTTTGGCCAGACTTAAGTTCCAGTTCAACTTCGCAAATTGGCTCTTGCTTCTCTTCTTCGTCTTCACCTTTGGCTACAACTAAGCCTTGGTCAAAAGCAACTTCAATCTGACTGCCATCGGGCATGCCAATCAGCCATTGTTCACGTGTGAAGTTGGTCGAGAATAATGGCATAAGCTCGGATTGCAGCGTTTCTGCATCTTTACCTGGAGGCCAAATATCTAGAGGATGAAGCGACAGATTAGGCTCGTCGCTAGTGTGCTCAGCATTGTATTCTGGTCTTTGATGTAAGCCTGCGACGACGCGTCCTGCTGTCTTTACGGTTTGGACGAATACATCATCAAAACGGCGAATTCTTAAACCAATGTCGTGCTTTCGAAGCCATTTATCGGCAGTATCAAAATAGGTGTTACCCAAGTCACGACAACTATGCTGAAGTACTTTTGTCTCAGAAATTTTTTCTTTTAAAGTTTCTGAAAATTCAGGAGAAACAAAAAACTTCAGTTCTATTTCGGTTTCCATAGCTATACCTTTCAAAGCAGATAGAAACAGGATATTGCGTAATTTCTCACACGGCAAGAGAGAAATATCGCCGGAATGATGATCTAAAACAGTTTTAATGAGCGATTTAATGCGTTACCATGCGCGCCTTTATAGCCATCGTTCAACATTTCGCCAAGCACTCAGAAATGGTGTATGTTTTTTTAAGGTTATAGTTATTAGGTTGAATGACCATGCCAGTAAATACAATTATGGGGTTATTTGCAAAGTCCCCAATTAAGCCTTTGCAACGCCACGTTGTGTGTGTCAACGAATGTTGTTCACACTTGGTGAAATTCTTTGAAGTATCTTCAAAGGGTGATTGGGAAAAAGCAGCAGAAATCCGTGCACAAATTTCTCACCTAGAGAAAGAAGCGGATGTGCTGAAACGTGAAATCCGTCTAAAACTGCCTCGCGGTTTGTTCATGCCAGTCGACCGTACTGACATGCTTGAGCTTTTGACTCAACAGGACAAACTTGCAAACCTGGCAAAAGACATTGCTGGCCGTGTATATGGTCGTCAACTTGTCATCCCTGAGGCTCTCCAACCAAACTTCCTCGCTTACGTTCAACGTTGTCTTGATGCTGCCGATCAGGCGCAAAAGGTAATCAATGAACTTGATGAATTGCTAGAAACCGGCTTCAAAGGCCGTGAAGTGACGCTCGTCGCTGAAATGATTCATCAATTAGACGTTATCGAAGATGATACCGATGCCATGCAGATTGAACTTCGCCAACAGTTGATGGTGATTGAAGCTGACATGAACCCTATCGATGTCATGTTCCTATACAAGATTCTTGAATGGGTAGGTGGTATTGCCGACCAAGCGCAGCGCGTAGGTGCTCGTTTGGAAGTCATGCTATCTCGATCTTAAAACATAAAGTTAACGACATAACGAAGAGCATAATTAACACGTGTCATAGGGACGATGACTATTTTCATCGTCTTATGGTTTGGCGCGCGTAAAATTTTGTTCCGCTTGTTATAAAACAACTAGGTATTACGATGGATATCCTTGCGAACTACGGCACTGTCCTGATTATTGTTGCAGCGATTTTTGGTTTCATGATGGCGATTGGTATTGGCGCGAACGACGTTGCTAATGCGATGGGTACATCTGTAGGTTCAAAAGCGCTAACTGTAAAACAAGCTATCATCATTGCGATGATCTTCGAATTTGCAGGTGCTTACCTTGCAGGCGGTGAAGTAACCGACACTATCCGTAAAGGTGTAATCGAAACTTCTTTATTTGCTAGTCAACCAGATGTTCTTGTCTACGGCATGATGTCTGCGCTTTTAGCAGCAGGTACATGGCTGCTTCTTGCTTCTTACATGGGCTGGCCAGTATCAACGACTCACTCAATCATCGGTGCAATCATTGGTTTTGCATGCGTATCAGTAGGTACTGAAGCGGTTGACTGGGGCAGCGTTCAAGGCATTGTTGGTAGCTGGATTATTACGCCAGTGATTTCAGGTTTCTTTGCTTACGTTATCTTTGTCAGCGCACAGCGCCTGATTTTTGATACTGAGAACCCTCTGTTTAACGCGAAACGTTTTGTACCTGTTTACATGTTCATCACAACAATGGTGATTGCACTTGTAACCATCAAAAAAGGTCTAAAACACGTTGGTCTTCACCTGACCAATGGTGAAGCCTGGATGTGGGCAGCAGCAGTTTCAGCACTTGTGATGATTGGCGGCTACGTATACATCCAGAAAAAATTCGCTAATCGCGAAGAGGACCGCAGCTTTTCTGGCGTGGAAGGTATCTTCAGCGTTCTGATGGTTATCACCGCTTGTGCGATGGCATTTGCACACGGTTCAAACGACGTTGCAAACGCCATTGGTCCACTGTCTGCTGTCGTATCGACTGTTGAACACATGGGCGAAATCAGCACGAAAAGCACCATCGCTTGGTGGATTCTACCTCTTGGTGGTATTGGTATCGTGGTCGGTCTTGCAACACTGGGTCACAAAGTAATGGCAACCGTTGGTACAGGCATCACTGAGCTAACGCCTAGCCGCGGCTTTGCAGCACAGCTAGCAACAGCATGTACAGTAGTTCTAGCGTCTGGTACAGGCCTGCCAATTTCAACCACTCAAACATTGGTTGGTGCGGTTCTCGGTGTTGGCTTTGCTCGTGGTATCGCAGCACTGAACCTAGGCGTAGTTCGTAACATCGTGGCATCATGGATCGTTACACTACCAGCAGGTGCGTTATTGGCCGTAGTATTCTTCTACGGACTTCAAGCGATGTTCGCTTAAGACACTCGTCAATAGAATGTAAGCGCTTTGTCATTATTGACTCAAACGCACAGAAAGGGAGGCTTTGCCTCCCTTCTTTGTTGCACCGAAGTTTGAAACTGCATACTATTCGTCTATTTCCGGCTCCAATCATTCGGTGCCAACGCTGTCTCCAAGAAAAATCGTTAAGGGATTTACTGTGAAAAAACTAATCATCACGGTTTTGTTTACTTTGCTAGCAGCGCCAGCGGCCCTAGCAGCAGACCGTTATATTTCTGATGACCTCTTCACTTTTATGCACTCAGGTCCAAATAACACCTACCGTATTATTGGTAGTGTTAACGCCGGTTCTAAAGTACAACTGATTAAAACCAACCGAGATACTGGCTATACGCAAGTTCGTGATGACCGTGGTCGCACTGGTTGGGTACAAAGCAAGTTTGTGACAAACCAAGAGAGCATGGCAATTCGCCTTCCTCGCATTGAGAAAGAGCTAGCCGAAGTAAAAGAGCAGCTTGCTAATGCTCGTCAAACTTCTGATGCAGAGAAAGCCGGTCTTGTTACCTCTCTCGAAACACGTAACCAACAAATTTCAGATCTAGAAAATAAATACTCTGAGATCAGCGATCAGCTTACTTCTGTTGAAACAGAAAACCGCGAGCTACGCGCAAAACTGGATACACAAAAAGATGACATGCTGCTTAAGTACTTCACTTATGGCGGCGGTGTTGCAGGTTTAGGTTTACTATTTGGTTTGATTCTTCCGCATGTCATGCCTCGTAGAAAGCGCTCTCCTGCGGGTTGGGCATAAACCCTTACGCTTTTATCTTTAAAAAGAACGCAAAAGCCAGTCGATATTGACTGGCTTTTTAGTTTGCTTCGTTTGATAGAAGTGAGTACTACTCCCCCATTGAACTAGAGGCTCGACGACGATCCGTTGCGCCATAAAGCTTGCCATCTTTTAGCTCAATTGCATTCAAACCGCTTACCACTGGAATAACGTGCACTGGGTAGCCAAGCTCCATAAACTCAGGCACCAGCATTTCTGCGAACGTTTTCTTTTCCACCAGCAAGCCAGTCGGGTCATAAGGCTTAGTGCGGTCTATTTTGGTGCCGTACTGAATGTTTGGTAAGTCAATAGCCTCTTGCGCTGATAAGTTCCAATCCAGCACCCCAACCACGGTTTTGAGTACATACCCCGGGATTTGTGAACTACCTGGTGACCCAACCACCAAACGCAAATTATCATCACTGTCCATCACCATTAATGGCGTAATAGCCGAACGTGGACGCTTGCCCGCTTCAATTGAGTTTTGTGTAGGTTTGCCGTTAACCGTTGGCAGAGGTGAGAAGTTCGCCATTTGTGCATTCAAGATAACGCCATCGACCATCACACCCGAGCCCATACCCGTTCCTACCGTGCTGGTCATCGCAATTGCATTTCCATCTCTATCGACGATAGAAATATGCCCTGTATCTTTGCTCTCGAAGCCTTGATATTGCGCATACTGAGTTTGCGTTATCTGTCCTGCTTTTGGATCCTCTTTTAAAGTGCCATTATCAGGGATTAAATCACGTCTCTGATCTAGATAGGCTTTAGACAATAACTGTTCAACTGGCGCTTCCACATAATCCGGATCTCCGGCATACGCAATACGATCGGCTTTTGCTATTCGCATCGCTTCAGTCATGAGACGCCAAGGTTCCACATCCGTTTTCGCCATATGGGCAATGTCATAGGGTGCGAGCAGTTCAAGACTCTGAGCGACCATCACACCGCCCGAAGCTGGGTAACCAAAAGAGACGATTTTATTCCCACGGTAGTCGCTCTCAATGATGTCACGCTGCTTCACTTGGTAATGTTTAAAATCTTCTAAAGACAACTTCTCGTGTTGGTCATCAATACGACTATTAACCGTCTCTACGATGTGCTGACCAAGCTCACCACCATAAAGGTAACGATCGCCTTGTTGCGCGATCTTCCTCAGCGTCTCAGCCATCTTAGGGTTCTTCATCAAGGTTCCCGTCGGCTTAATATCGTCCCCTTGCCAATACAAGGCTTTCACTTCCGGATCTTGCTCAAGTCGGCTTTGCTCTCTTACTACGATGTCGTAGGTGTAGCTGTTCATCGCGTACCCATTGCTCGCCAATGTAATCGCCGGCTTAATCAGCTCTGCCCATGGCAACTTGCCGTATTGTTCATGAGTGGTGTAAAGCAACCGCAACGTGCCCGGAACCGCAACAGAACGAGGGCCTAATATTTCGTTGCGACTGAGTACTTCCCCATTCTCAACAAACATTTCAGGGTTCGCGCTAGAGGGCGCTTCATCTCGACCATCAAGGGCCAGAAATTTTTTCTCGTCATGTTGATAAAACAGCGCGAAAGTCCCGCCGCCAATTCCGGTCATATCTGGCTCAACGACAGACATCACCATCTGCATCGCGACCATAGCATCAACAGCGTTACCGCCTTCTTTCAATATTGAGTAACCGGTACTGCTCACGTAAGGATTCGTCGCACTGACCATGAAATCTTGCCCGCGACTATCTGGTGTAACTGGGAATGGGTCTGGCTTTGCTGCATAGCTTGTCGATGCAACAATACTTAAAGAAAAAATCAGAATACGCATGTGTCTCTGTTTAGACTCCTATTATGTGATGGGGTCTAACGTGGACCAAGTCATTACTCCGAAGTTCGTGAAGATGGTGTCTTTTTACACAACGCTGACTGGAATCGCGCTATCAATAGATGAATGATATTGGTGCTATTTAAACGACTGAGAAAAGCTATATTTTGCTTGTTTGAGTATCTAAAAATCATCACCAGAATAGATGCAAAAGATGCTCTGAAAAATAAAAAGCCAGCGATATGATTTCGCTGGCTTGATGTTTTTCTACAAGAGTTACCCTTTCCACTCATACAACGCTGGTATACGAATTTGCTCACCTTGGAACTCAACAATCACAGCTTGCGGTTGTATTTCTCTTAGAGTGACCTGATCATCAACGACATCCCCTTGATGATACTCAACATTGTTAATTTTCACCCAACGGCGATTTTCATCACTAGCGTACATATGGGTTTGCAAATTAAGCGCAGGTAGACGCCCTTGCCACTGGTGAGCGTTGCGCTCTAAATCGTTCACGCGTGCCGTTTGTGATGAAGAGTTGTCATCATCTCGGGATAAGGCATTTTCGACCTTCCTAGCTAAATCAGGAGATAATGAGGATAAGTCCAGATCATCCAAAGACAACCCGAGGTCCTCTTCAGCAGCAGAAGTCGTTTGGGTTGATGCTGAGTTGCGTGTTTCATCTCTGCTTGGTGTATGGCTCGTGTATTCATCGGGGGTGGTAAATGTACCAAAATCACGCGATAGCTCTGCACTTGGCCACTCTCTTGGCAATTGGGCCAACTGGGTGTTCTCTGGATAGTCCAATACTTTGAAAGGTGATACCACTTCTACCTTTTCTATCGGGGACGTTGTATCTACTTCAACACTCGGTGCAAAGAGATCTAAGTACCAAGCGACTCCGATAGCAGAAGCAGTGATTGGCAGCAAGAACAGACCTATATGTTTCACAGCTGACATTATGCGTCCTCCTTCTCGATTCTCGCCAGTTGAGGCGCATCTGGCTGAACATTTTGCTGAAGTCGGTCTAGCGTTCGCTTACCTGCAATACCATCGACACCAATTCCTTGCCAACGTTGAAATAATTCGATTCGCTCTTTCATCGCACCATCAAAAATAGACGTTTCAAGCAGTGGCTCACTCACCGCTTCTGCTAATAATCGGTCTAATACTTCAATCGCAGGGCCTTCCATGTCTAAACGTAATGTTTCATTCAGCGGAGCATGCCACAGTTCGATAATATTGCCCTGCCACAACGGCTTTAGCCATGAAATTGGCAGACGGAGACGCTGCTTACCATTGAGCACTTCAGCTTGGTCATTACCGACGGCATATAGAATGACATACCCAACATCACCTTGATAATTCAACTCCAAGATCACAGGGCGATTTTGTTGCATCAACAGCGGCCAAGTCGCCATTTTACGCTCACAACGCATAGTCGACTGCGGTTCTGACAAACAAAGATTATCGCGAACCGATGCTTGATATCCCCACAAACGATACAAATCATTTACAGCGAGGTTCGACTGTTTTTGTGTTAACAATAAATCACGCTGCTCATCCGTTAACTGTTGGCTGACGACGGTTGGTGTTGGCTCTACTCTTGGCTCCGTCACTTGTGTCAACACTGACGTCGCTTGAGCTGGCATATAATTCACGACCGCCCACCCCGTACTTAATGCAGCAATAAGGCCTACCGTGACAGAGCCCCAAGCAGGCCAACGGAAAGTCCGGCGCTCTTTTTTATCTTGCTGATAAATATCTGCCTGAAACTGCATCACCTCTTCACAGGCCTGCTGAACGGTTTGCTTATCCACAACCACATTACCCTGGTGATAACTAATGTTGAGGGATTTGTCACAGATAAGGTTGATGAGCCGCGGTATACCGTGACTGTATTTGGCTATAAGTTTACAAGAAGCACGATTAAACAGTTGCTGGTCGCCACCTGCTGTATGTAGTCGAAATGCGATGTAATCTTCTGTCTCTTTTTCATCCAACGGCAACAGGTGATAACGCCCGGTAATACGCTGGGCAAGTTGGCGTAGTTGTGTTGTTTGTAATAACCGCTGCAATTCAGGCTGCCCGACCAACAACACTTTGAGCAGTTTTCTGGTATCGGTTTCCAAGTTGGTCAACAAGCGCAACTGCTCTAGAACGTCGGCAGCAAGGTGTTGAGCCTCATCAATGACCAGCAATGTCTGCCAACCTGAACGATAATTACGCAGCAAATATTGATGGATAACCTGGTTTAGCTGTTTGAGGTTTGCGTCTGGCGGATAGGTGATTTTGAACTCATCACAAATGGCTTCAAGCAAGTCTCTACTCGAAAACGTGGGATTGAGGATAAGACCCGCTTTGGTGTTATCACCCAAATTCGCCAGCATCGCTTTTGCGACAGTCGTTTTGCCTGTACCTACTTCGCCAGTAAGCATAGCAAAACCACCGCCATCGCCTAGCCCGGCTTGGAGATGTGTGATTGCCTCTTTGTGACGTTGGCTTAAATACAAATAACGTGAGTTTGGAACAATCGAAAATGGTTGTTCGACAAACCCAAAAAAGTCCTTATACATTAGGCTCTCCAGCTAAAAAACCACCTGAGAATAGTCAGATATAATATAAACATAGCCGCATCTACTCTCGGGAGTAAAGAAAAGTACCATTGCTTGCTACAATGTCCAACGGCATATCCATAAATTAAGAGGTAATTCGTGCAAGTTTATTTAGTAGGTGGCGCAGTTCGAGATAAATTGCTCGGAATTGATAGTTATGACAATGATTGGGTGGTCGTAGGCGCGACGCCTGAGATGATGTTGTCCCAAGGGTACACCGCCGTTGGTAAAGACTTTCCTGTATTTCTGCATCCCAAAAGTAAAGAAGAACATGCCCTTGCACGAACAGAGAGAAAGTCAGGTTCTGGTTACACTGGTTTTGAATGTTTCTTCGATCAAAACGTCACCTTAGAAGAAGATTTGATACGTCGTGATTTAACCATTAACGCGATGGCAATGGAGAGTGATGGCACGATCCATGACCCATATGATGGCCAGCAAGATCTCAACGATAAACTGCTACGCCATGTATCAGACGCCTTTATTGAAGACCCTCTACGCGTTTTACGTGTCGCTCGCTTCGCTGCAAAGCTTGCTGATCTAAACTTTACGGTTGCCGACGAAACTATGCGGTTAATGCGTCACATGGCAGAGTCCGGAGAACTGAGCACACTGACTCCCGAGCGTGTTTGGCAAGAATGGCATAAATCTCTCTCTACTCCTCGCCCTGATATTTTCTTATCGGTTCTACGAGACTGTGGTGCATTAACCGTGGTGTTACCTGAAATTGATGCATTATTTGGCGTACCTCAACCTGAGAAGTGGCATCCAGAAATCGATACTGGCATCCATACTTTGATGGTGGCAGAGCAAGCCGCAAAATTGAGTAACTCACTCCCCGTCAGGTTTGCCGCCCAAGTGCATGACTTGGGTAAAGGCGTGACGCCAGAGAGCGAATGGCCAAGCCACAAAATGCATTGCCATACAGGATTAAAACTGATCAAAAAGCTGTGCGAACGTGTCCGGGTACCAAATGAGTTTCGTGATTTAGCCTTGATGGTGTGCGAACAGCACTCCAATATTCATCGCGCGGCTGAACTTAAACCACAAACCATAATTAAAATACTCAATAAACTTGATGTGTGGCGTAAGTCCGAACGTCTGCAAGATATCTTGCTTTGCTGCCAAGCGGATCACGCTGGTCGTAAAGGACTGGAAACGCAACCATATCCACAGGCGGATATTTTTAGGCAAGCCTACCAAGCAGCAGCGGCAGTTGACGTTCAAACCATAATCAAAGAGGGCTTTAAAGGCCCTGCGATTCGTGACGAGCAAGAAAAACGACGTATTGAAGCAGTGAAAGCAGCACTTAAGAAGTAACGAACAAACAAAAACGCCCGCGGATTTCACGGGCGTTTTTCGTTAACATCAATTATGCACTTAATAGAAAAGCGAACAAACCGACGCCCAAAATCAGACGGTAAATCACAAACGGTGTCATGCCCATGCGTGAAATCATCTTCAAGAAGAAGTGGATACAGATGTACGCACTGATAAACGATGTGATAATGCCAGTCAGTAAGAAACCAACATGGACAGGTTCACCACTGGTCACTAACTTCATACCTAAGTAGCTACCAGCTAATGTAATGATTGGGATCGACATTAAAAATGAAAAGCGGGCAGCCGCTTCTCGAGTAAAGCCAAGGTAAAGCGCTGCTGTAATGGTCGCCCCTGAACGTGAAGTTCCAGGAATCATCGCTAAGGCTTGAGCAATACCGATAAATACAGCTTTCTTCCAACCCGTTTGGTATTCATCGGCAACGAGTTTAGCGTTTTTGTCTACCCACCATAGCAACAGGCCAAATACGATCGTAGTAGTCGCGATGACGTAAGCGCTACGTAGATACACTTCAATGATGTCTTTCATCAATAAGCCGAACACACAAGCTGGAATCGTCGCAATCACGATCATCCAAGCCAATTTAGCTTCTTTACTGCGATCTCCTTTAAAGATCGAAGCAAATAACGCTTGAAACAAAGTGATTACTTCATGACGAAAATAGATCACGACAGCCATTAATGTACCGACGTGAACAGCAACATCAAAGGCCAGACCTTGGTCTTCCCATCCTAAAATAGCGGAAGGCAGGATCAAATGGGCAGAGCTTGAGATAGGCAAAAACTCTGTCAGCCCCTGAATCAGAGCCAAAATAAAGGCTTCAAAATAACTCATGTAAACAACTCAAATTAAAAATGAAAGGAAACGGGTTTGAGCGAATCGACTGGCTGCATAGCATGCCAAATGTCTGCGACTGTGCGTCCATCGCCTGGGATAACTAATTGCGGTTCGAGATCATACAGTGGCTTTGTGACAAAAGGATATTTGTAGATATCACTGCGAGGTAGCTCAGGTTTTTTCTTGGAGACGCGCTCACCGAACAACACTATATCGAGATCAAGTGTTCGATCCTGATACTTTTGCGCGTTTTCTTCGCGCCCCCACTTAAATTCAATCTCGCGTAGTTGATGGCTCAACTCTTCTAATGACAACTCGGTACGCATTGCAACGACAAAGTTGTAGAAATTCTTGCTGCTAAAACCAATAGGTTCGCATTCATATATCGGTGATACGAGGAGATTTTCTCCAAGCCGTTGCAGCTCCTGATACGCAGCAAGCACATGTTGCTCTCTTTCTACGTTCGTCCCAACACCGATATAGGTGGTGATCATGCTCGGCCTCGCTCAATCACCACACCAACAGCACGTGCTTGTGGCACGGCGCCAGGCTTCGCTAGGCGGATTTTCACCCAAGGCACAAAGAAACGCTGCATGATAAGCTCTGCTACTTCTTCAGCCACGCGCTCGACCAGTAAGAAACGACCATTTTCAATGTGGTTAAGTACCGCCTCACTCACCTGCGAATAATCCAGTGCATCTTGCACATCATCACTTTTGCCCGCAGGTTTATTATCGTGTGCCATTTCAATATCTAGAACCAACTTTTGTTTGATTTGTTGTTCCCAGTCGTACACGCCAATTGTGGTGATTACTTCTAACTGTTCAATAAAAACTTTATCCAGAGCCATCTTATGTCCTTCTATTACAGAGGTCGGATACCCGTGAGGGGTAATTTGATCGTAGTATTCTATACCTAAGTAACATTTACTTTGGTCATCACAATGTTACTTAGGTATAAACTGCGAAAGCATCTTTATATACAAGAAATCACATAATGCAAGCTCTATCACAGTGAGGATTTCTGCATTATGTAAATTCGGGGTATGATAGCAACTACGCGGGAACCGAGCATTAAATTCCAATCCATCAAGGACTTCTATGGACGCACTGGCACTGATAATGACAATGGCCGCCTATTTATTAGGTTCGGTTTCCAGTGCGGTTTTGATCTGTCGACTCTTAAAACTGCCAGACCCACGCAGTGTGGGATCTAACAATCCTGGAGCAACGAACGTATTGCGTATTGGCGGACGAGGAGCCGCTGTTTCAGTCTTGTTGTGCGATATGCTCAAAGGCACTATCCCCGTGTGGGGCGGATACTTTCTTGGTATCGACCCTATCATTCTTGGTGTCATCGCCATTGCTGCCTGTCTTGGCCACATGTACCCCATCTTTTTCCACTTTAAAGGCGGAAAAGGTGTCGCGACCGCGCTTGGCGCTATCGCTCCGATTGGTTTGGACTTAACAGGATTGGTAATGTTAACTTGGCTGTCAGTAGCCGCGCTATTCCGCTATTCATCCTTAGCGGCTCTCGTCACGGTTTTGGTCACTCCGTTTTATACTTGGATGTTTAAACCGCAATACACGTTACCTGTTGCTATGCTGTGCTGCTTAATCGTATTTAAGCATCATCAAAATATTCGTCGGCTTTTGTCTGGCGACGAGCCAAAAATCGGCGAGAAAAAACTGACACAAAAAAACTCGGCTTAATGCCGAGTTTTTCGTTTAAAGAAGGATGTATTGGTTACGCATGAACTCGATTCAGGAAGCTCAACAACATCTGGTTGACGAACTCAGGTTGCTCTAAACAACTGATGTGTCCCGCTTGAGGAATCTCCACCAACTCACTGCCTGTGATACAGTCTTTCATTAAATAAGATTCAAAAACTGGACGGGGTTTATCTTCACAGCCCACTGCAATTAACGTCGGCAGAGCAAATTTTTCCGAATCCTCAATCACATCACGGCGACCAAACACCATGCGCCCTATGCGAGCTACTTCCACCGCACGCTCACCATTCAGGTCTTCTAAACTGCGTTTGAATGAAGCGACAAGTTTAGGGTTATCCTGATTGACGTTGTTGGCAAAGAACAGCGGCACAACGGCTTCAATAATTGGCGCAGGCACTGCTTGGACTTGGCTGATGGTATCAAGCATTGCAAAATACTTCTTATACGTAACTTCTGGCTCCCAGCCAATGAAGGTATCCATCAATACCAGTGACTTAACACGTTGCGGCGCTTGAGCCGTTAGCTCTGCTCCCCACATGCCGCCAACAGATAAGCCCACTATCGAGAACTCTTCGATATCTAAATGATCCATCAATGCCAACATATGTTGTGCATAGTCGGCCAATGACTGTGTCGATGCAGGTGCAGCGTCCGATTCACCATGTGCCCAAAGATCTGGCACAATACAACGGAATGACTGGCTTAAAACCTCAACTTGTGGCGCCCACATTTGGCTATCCCAAAGGTAACTATGACCAAATAGAAGCACAGGGCCCTCACCTTTATCTAGATAAGCAAGTTGCTGACCTTCAATTTCAAACTTATTCATTGTTATATCCATTTCTTATTCTTCCACGTCATCCTAGCACTGAAACAATAGCGAACTGATCGCATCAGTCAGAATGTAAAACGAGGCGGTTCATTGAATAATTAAAAATAAAGGCCTCTGAGGAGCAGAGACCTTTATTACACAGAACCGGTTTCAAACTTACCGCATAAATTTGATTAAGCGACAGGTGTTAGTTGATCAATTGGCCAACGTGGACGAGCCTCTACTGACATATCAGCCACTTCGCCATTCTTCAAGCGCTGCATGCCTGCGTAAGCGATCATCGCACCGTTATCTGTACAGAACTCAGTTCGTGGGTAGTAAACTTCGCCGCCAACTTTCTTCGCTAACTTCTCTAACTCAGCTCGCAAACGACGGTTAGCACTCACACCACCAGCAATAACAATGCGTTTCATGCCTGTTTGCTCAAGCGCGCGCTTACATTTAATAGCCAACGTAGCACACACAGCTTCTTCAAATGCTAATGCGATGTCCGCGCGGGTTTGCTCGTCATCACCGTTTGCAGCAATCGTGTTAGCCGTAAAGGTTTTTAGACCAGAGAAACTCATGTCCAAACCTGGCACATTCGTCATTGGACGCGGGAACTTAAAGCGGCCCGGTGTACCTTTTTCCGCCAGTTTAGATAATAGTGGACCGCCTGGGTAATCCAAACCCATTAGCTTCGCTGTTTTATCAAACGCTTCGCCCGCCGCATCATCAATCGACTCACCTAGAATTTTGTATTCACCAATGCCTCTCACTTCCACCATCATAGAGTGGCCGCCCGATACTAATACCGCCACAAACGGGAACGGTGGAGGGTTATCTTCCAACATTGGAGCCAATAGGTGACCTTCCATATGATGAACAGGCACCGCTGGCACTCCCCAAGCATAAGCAATACTGCGACCGATAGTCGCACCCACTAATAGCGCCCCAACAAGACCAGGCCCCGCGGTATACGCGACACCATCGATGTCTTTTGAAGTTAAGTTCGCTTCTTTTAGTGCCTCTTTAATAAGAGGAATGGTTTTCTTTACGTGGTCACGTGAAGCCAACTCAGGCACCACACCGCCGTAATCTGCGTGCAGTTTTACTTGGCTGTATAGCTTGTGTGACAAGAGACCGTTTTCATCGTCATAAATTGCGATGCCAGTCTCGTCACAAGAGGTTTCAATACCAATAATGCGCATGGTTTTCTCAGTATGCTTTCTGTATAGAGGAAATTTGGGCGTCATATTACCTCGCCTTGGTGCTGCAAACAAATTTTGTACAGACAATAATCGACAAAAGGCTTTACAAAGTAGTTGTGATCGGATTAAAATTCCGCACCATTTTTGATCAAGCTGGTAAGAGACCTAACAATTGTGATTTGGTCTGTTGAATACCAGCGTTAACGAATAACCCCTGAGGTGAAAGGCATATGCCAGTAGTTAAAGTACGTGAAAACGAACCGTTCGACGTTGCTCTACGTCGTTTTAAGCGCTCTTGCGAAAAAGCAGGTATCCTTTCTGAAGTGCGTCGTCGTGAGCACTACGAAAAACCAACTACAGTTCGCAAACGCGCTAAAGCAGCAGCTCAAAAGCGTCACGCTAAGAAGCTAGCTCGCGAAAACGCTCGTCGCGTTCGCCTGTACTAATAACTGAGCTCCAAAAGGAATTTAGTTATGGCTCTGATTGATCAACTCAAAGAAGAGCAAAAATTAGCGATGAAAGCCAAGGACAAATTGCGCCTTGGTACTATTCGTTTAGCCCTATCAGCAATCAAGCAACGTGAAGTTGACGAACAGATTACTCTGAACGATGACGACATTCTTGCAGTATTGACCAAGATGGTTAAACAACGTCGCGACTCTGTAGCGCAGTTTGAAGCAGCGGGTCGTCAAGATCTTGCTGATGCGGAACAAGCAGAAATTACCGTTCTTGAGGACTTTATGCCTCAACCACTGACAGACGAAGAAGTAGCGGCTCTCATCGAGAACGCGATTGCTGAATCTGGCGCAGCTGGCATGCAAGACATGGGCAAAGTAATGGGCGTTCTGAAACCGCAAATTCAAGGGCGTGCAGATATGGGTAAAGTAAGCGGTTTAGTTCGCGCTAAATTGGCTTAAGGTACCCCACCCAATTGCAGCAAGCCGTGCTATCCTTTGGAGCGCACGGCTTGTTTGTATCTGGATGGATGGAATGAAATCAATGGGCAATACGCTCATTCTTTTAAGGCATTCACTCCACTCATCATCTTCTTTTTTTGTTAGGTTTTATGGCTGGACACATCCCTCGCAGTTTTATCGATGACCTTCTAGCTCGACTTGATATTGTCGATATCATCGACGCACGTGTGAAACTTAAGAAAAAAGGCAAAAACTACGGCGCATGCTGCCCGTTCCACAACGAAAAGACACCCTCATTCAGTGTCAGTCAAGAAAAGCAGTTCTACCATTGTTTTGGTTGTGGCGCGCATGGAAATGCCATCGATTTTTTGATGGAATTCGACCGACTAGAATTTGTCGAAGCCATTGAAGAACTCGCTTCATACTTGGGTTTAGATGTTCCTCGTGAACAACGTAGCGGCGGTAATGGTTCGTTTCAATCAGGCCCACAAGCAAGCAGCAGTGAAAAACGTAACCTATACGACTTAATGGGCAGCATTGCGCAATTTTATCGTAACCAACTCAAACAGCCAGCAAGTAAGGTGGCGATTGAGTATCTAAAAGATCGCGGCCTGTCTGGTGAAATCGTCCAGAAGTTTGGCATCGGCTATGTGGCTGATGAATGGGATTTAGTTCGTAAGAACTTTGGCCAAAATAAAGAAAACCAAGACATGCTCGTCACAGGCGGCATGTTGATTGAAAACGATAAAGGCAACCGCTACGACCGATTCCGTGGTCGAGTGATGTTTCCTATTCGAGACAGACGCGGCCGAGTAATAGGCTTTGGTGGTCGAGTATTAGGTGATGGGACACCAAAATATCTCAACTCACCCGAAACCCCGATATTTCATAAAGGTAAAGAGTTGTATGGCCTTTATGAAGTACTACAAGCGTATCGTGAGCCACCACAAATTTTAGTGGTTGAAGGCTATATGGATGTTGTCGCGCTTGCTCAATATGGCGTAGATTATTCCGTTGCCTCATTGGGAACCTCGACAACGGGCGATCACTTGCAAGTGTTATTCAGGCAAACAAGCACCGTCGTGTGTTGTTATGACGGTGACCGCGCAGGCCGTGAAGCCGCGTGGCGTGCCATGGAAAATGCATTGCCTTACCTAACGGATGGTCGCCAGTTAAAATTCATGTTTTTGCCGGATGGAGAAGATCCCGACTCTTATATCCGACAAAACGGAAAACAAGCATTTGAGCAGCAAGTGTCTAATGCGATGCCCTTGTCTGAATTCATGTTCAGCTCATTGACTCAGCAGGTCGATATGAGCACGAAAGAAGGCATGGCAAAACTGAGTACTCTTGCGGTTCCTCTCATTGATAAAGTCCCTGGCGGCACTTTAAGACTATACTTGAGAGAATTGCTTGGCCGCCGTTTGGGTTTGGTTGATGAACGCCAACTACAGCAGCTAATTTCAAAACAAGGTAAAGAGGATAAAAGGCCTCAACCTCATAAAGAAATCAAGCGAACGCCGATGCGAGAAGTGATCGCGTTACTGATTCAAAACCCACAATACGTAAGTATGGTGCCAGATCTAACTAGCGTTAGAGATTTGCCCATTCCTGGTCTAAGTTTATTTGTTGATGTACTTGATAAATGCCAAGCGCATCCCCATATCAACACAGGCCAATTATTAGAGCATTGGCGAAACAGCCAAAATGAGACCCTTCTGTCTCGTCTCGCGAGTTGGGACATTCCACTCGATGAGGACAACCAAGAAGAAATCTTTTTAGACTCACTGGATAAAATTATTGCCCAGTGCGTAGAAAAACAAATTGAAAACCTGCAGGCCAAAGCAAGAAGTGTCGGTTTATCAGCCGAAGAGAAAAGGGAGCTGCTAGCACTTATGCTAGATTTAAAAGCGTAACCCTGTTTAATTAGTCAGCAACGATTTAATTTGTTATAGTAAGTGGTTTGCATTTCGCATACTGATTCCTTCACCAGATTACGAAGTTGGATACCGTCTATGGATCACAATCCGCAGTCACAGCTAAAGTCACTTGTTATTAAAGGCAAGGAACAAGGCTATCTGACCTACGCCGAAGTAAATGACCACCTACCTGCTGAAATCGTAGATTCAGAACAGGTAGAAGACATCATTCAGATGATCAACGACATGGGCATTAAGGTAGTAGAAACTGCTCCTGATGCTGATGATTTAGCACTGAACGATGACACAAATATTACCGATGAAGATGCAGCCGAAGCTGCAGCCGCTGCACTTTCTAGCGTAGAGAGTGAGATTGGTCGTACAACAGACCCAGTACGTATGTACATGCGTGAGATGGGTACTGTCGAACTTCTAACTCGCGAAGGCGAAATCGACATCGCAAAACGTATTGAAGAAGGTATTAACCAAGTTCAATCGTCTGTTGCTGAATACCCAGGCACAATTCCGTACATTCTTGAGCAATTTGACAAAGTTCAAGCTGAAGAACTACGTCTTACAGACCTAATTTCGGGTTTTGTAGATCCAGATGCTGACGACACCGCTGCACCAACGGCAACACACATCGGTTCTGAACTGACTGAATCTCAGTTAGAAGAAGAAGACGATGAAGACGTTGATGACGACGAAGATAGCGATGACGATTCAGATGATTCTGAAGAAGATGTAGGTATCGATCCAGAATTAGCGCTAGAGAAATTCAACCAACTACGCAGCACCTATCAAAATCTTCAATTAGCAATCAACGAGTACGGCTATAACAGCCCGAAAGCAACCGTTGCTAATGAAATGATGCTAGACGTATTCCGCGAGTTTCGTCTAACACCTAAACAGTTTGATCACCTAGTGAATGAACTGCGTACTGCTATGGATCGCGTTCGTACTCAAGAGCGCCTGATCATGAAGTCTGTCGTTGAATACGGCAAAATGCCGAAGAAATCATTCATCGCGCTGTTCACTGGTAATGAATCAAGTGAAGCTTGGTTGGATGAAGTTCTTGCTTCAGACAAGCCATACGCTGAAAAGATCAAACGTAACGAAGAAGAAATCCGTCGTTCAATCGCTAAGCTAAAAATGATTGAAGAAGAGACTTCTCTAAACGTACAGAACATTAAAGACATCAGCCGTCGTATGTCTATCGGTGAAGCAAAAGCTCGCCGTGCGAAGAAAGAGATGGTTGAAGCGAACTTGCGTCTTGTAATTTCTATCGCGAAGAAATACACCAACCGTGGCCTACAGTTCTTGGATCTGATCCAGGAAGGTAACATCGGTCTGATGAAAGCAGTAGATAAGTTCGAATATCGTCGTGGTTACAAGTTCTCGACTTACGCAACGTGGTGGATCCGTCAGGCAATCACTCGTTCAATCGCGGACCAAGCACGTACGATTCGTATCCCGGTACACATGATCGAAACGATCAACAAGCTAAACCGTATTTCTCGTCAAATGTTGCAAGAGATGGGTCGCGAGCCACTACCGGAAGAACTGGCAGAGCGCATGCAAATGCCAGAAGACAAGATTCGTAAAGTTCTAAAAATCGCTAAAGAGCCTATCTCAATGGAGACACCAATCGGTGACGACGAAGATTCGCATCTAGGTGATTTTATCGAAGATACAACGCTAGAACTTCCGCTAGATTCTGCAACTGCAACTAGCCTTAAGGTGGCAACAAAAGACGTGCTTGCAGGTCTAACGCCACGTGAAGCGAAAGTACTTCGTATGCGCTTTGGTATCGACATGAACACTGACCATACTCTAGAAGAAGTTGGTAAGCAGTTCGACGTTACTCGTGAGCGTATCCGTCAGATCGAAGCAAAAGCACTACGTAAACTTCGTCACCCAAGCCGATCAGAGACTCTGCGCAGCTTCCTAGACGAATAATCGCAGCGCATACAAGCTTTTAGAAATCAAAAAAGGTGACTTTAGGTCACCTTTTTTATTATCTACTGTTCTAAGTGGATAAAAACTAAGCGCAATTGCCCTAGTTGGTATCTAGACACCTTGCAACGCTTCCCCTATAATCGTTGTCCTATTAAGGCCCCTTAGCTCAGTGGTTAGAGCAGTCGACTCATAATCGATTGGTCCGCAGTTCAAGTCTGCGAGGGGCCACCATTATTCCTTAAGGCTTATGGAGAAATCCGTACGCCTTTTTTCGTTCTAGTCCTTTCCATATCCGGTCTGCGATTACTTCCGG
>NZ_JAKKCS010000011.1:0-168248 GCF_021728075.1 Vibrio sp. D54
GTTGAGCTTACAAGGAACATCGACTGACGACCGATTAGTTTTCTCAGCAGAAGTCAATGATGATGGTACGGTTCAAATTACTTTTTATGAAGCGATTGATCATGGTGTAGGTCAAGATGAGCTGGTGACTAACGTATTGGTTGAAAGCATTCAAAGTGATGCTGACGGCACACAAGAGACGGTTGTGGCACCGTTAACGATTACTATTTATGACTCTGATCCGGTGATTAGAGATGACACATACTCAGTCGTAGAAGATCAAACAATTACGGGCAATCTACTTGAAAATGACATTGATCTTGATGGAACACTTTATGTGAAATTTGTAGAGGCTGGCGGGGAGCAGAAGTCAATTCTAGAGGGGGGATCCGTAAGTTTTAGTTTAGAAAAAGGCGAATTAACCGTATTTTCTGATGGCTCTTGGCAGTTTGATGCAGATCGAAACCTAGATCATTCGGTCGAGCAAAGTGTGTCTTTCAGCTATTTAGCGGCAGATGACTCCCAAGACTATGGCTTGGCTAACGCGACCATTGACATTACTGATGGACAAGCAGGTTACGTAGGCAATGCGACTATAGACGTAACAGAAGTCCCTTTGGATGGCCCGATATTGAACTTTGAAGGAACTGTCAATATTGTCGCGGGATCTGACAATCCGGATCCGAGTAGTTTGTATTTCGGTGGGTCATCTATTACTAAGTTAGAAGCATTAGGGCTTACAAGCTCAGTCTCTGATAATGAGCTTAGCTACACGTTAAGTTCCAGTGGAAAGCAAATTACAGCATTTGCCAATGGTGTCACTGTATTTACGTTAACATTGAGTGGCATTGAGTCGGGTAACGATGTACTAGCTTCAATTTCGCTTACTCTTGAGCACCCTATCGATCAATTCAATAGCAGTGATACGGTCACTTTCCCGTTGACCATTGGTGGCGTAGATTTAGATGCCACACCGCTTGTAGAGAATGAAATTGACTATGTTCTAAAGGATGGCGCAGACCCAACTTTAAATAATTTGAATGGGGTAGAAGTAAAAGAATCTGATCTCGCAAATGGAAGTGTGTTGAGCTCAGGGAATTTTCAAGTTGAGGTTGGCAGTGATTACCTCGAATCTTTGTCGTTCATCGTCTCTGAACAACCCTTGTTGACGAGTGGTGAACAAGTTGTGCTTTATCAAGTCTCTGCGGATGGCAAAACACTTGATGGTTATATTCTTGACGAAGATGGGCAAACTCAGATTCCCATCTTTCAAGCTACCCTCAATGCTTCATTACCTATTGATGCAAATAGCGACATTACCTACTCCTTTGAGCTTTTTCAGGCTCTCGACCAACAAGAAAATATTGATCCAAACGTGCCTCTCGTTGTTACTGCAATGGACTCAGACCAAGATAACACGTCGGTCGTTTTAGACATTAATGTGATAGATAACGACAATGGACAAGCGCTAATCAATAGTGGCAATGTCGAGTTGACCGAAACACCTGTCGATACAAACATTGCTCCTGATGGGGTTTCAGCCATAGCGAATACGGATGTGATAGTTACGTCATCATTCGATCCGATTGTGTATCTGGGTGTTGACATAAATGATGGAGATACTGTCAAAACTACACTTGGTGATGCTGTTACTTATAACGGAGAGGCTGTCACTTGGTACGATAACAATGATGGAAGCTTTGACGCAATTTCTGACACTGGAGACGTTATATTTAGGGTCACGTTACCTAGTGACTTCTCTTTGCCATCAAATGATACGTCTACCGTTAATGTAACTGTAGAGCTTTATCACTCGCTTGACCATGTTTTAGGTGATGGGACGCAATTGTCGATCTCTATGCCCATCGTGGCGAGAGATTCTGATGGAAGCGAGATCTCTACGGAGTCCAACATACTGGTCTATGATGGCTTGTTTCCGGAACTAGTAATTACAGAGGGAATCACAGTCAATGAAAGCGGGTTGAATGATGATTCGCTTGATTCTGGCATCGAGGGCTCGTCACCATCCATTACGTTATTACAAGGTTCAGACTCTATCGCCAGTGTGAGCGTGAATATCGATATGTTCAATGCGCTCGGCTATAAAACAAGTAGTGGTAGCCTGGTTTCGCTTGATTCACCGGACTCGAATGGTTGGTTATATGCAAGAGATGAAAGCGAGCAAGACGTCTTCAGAATTAGATTTAATACCGATGGGACTGTCGAGTTTGATCTATACCGCGCACTTGAACACGATGAACCTGACGGTGTTCCAGCAGACGAGAACACATTAGAACTCAGTTTTTCAATTTATGCCGTTGATAAGGATGGCGACCAGTCTGAAGCTGAGACATATACCGTTGGTGTAGTAGATGATATCCCTGAAGACACAAGCTCACCAATAGAAATTGAACTTACCGAGGGGGATGAGTTTTCGGGAAACTGGTTTAGCAATAATGCCGACTTAATCAGTTCAGATGGCACGTTGATTTCAAGTTTGACCTATGCAGGTGAAACATACGATACGGCGAGTTCGGTATTTAGCAATGATGCTTGGACCATCGATTTAATCAATAGTAGTGATGGTAACTTAAAATATGGAACGCTGACTATTGCTCAAGATGGGACATTTACGCTAACTACCGAGCTTATTGTTAATACGCCTGTAGGTGGTTTGCTTGATGATCTAACGATAACTGTGACGGATGCAGACGGTGACCAAGCAAGCAGTGAAGCTCAATTAATTCTTGATGATGCTAGGGGCTTTATTCGAACCGTTAATGTAGATACGTTAGAAGATAATGGCGCGAATAACAGTGGAGACCCCACGCCAGTCGCGTTACCGATTAGAGTTTCTCCTGGGGATACGGAGAATAATGAGCGTGTTGAAGCGATAAGGATCTCTGTTGAATCTCTACAAGGAGGGGCTCTGTTTTTAGACGGAGCGCGCCTTGAAGATGATGATAATGACGGATTTATTAGTCTTTCTGGTACAGAGCTAATGGGGGTGGGTATATTCACTGTTCCAAATGGTGATCTCACTTATCAACCAGCACTAAACCTGTCGGGCAACACTATCAAAGTTTCGTTAGCAGTGTCTGCATTAATCGTATCTGATGTCGAACCAGATGGTTTTGTATTACAAGGCAATAACACGTTAAATGTTAACGTTTTACCGGTTGCAGATTTGCCAGAGTGGTCTAATGATTCGGACTTTTCTTATCAAAGTGTTGAAGATTCCGCTGAATCACTTTCACTCAATATTGTTGCTGAAAAGTTTGACCAAGACGGTTCTGAAACGCTCCACTACCAAATTTCGAATATTCCAGATGGACTTATATTAACACTTAACGGAAGTGCTATTGAGGAAGGGAAAGCGTATAGCCAATCCGAGTTAGATCAAATTGAAATCACATCTAACGAAAACTTGGCCGGAAGATTTACTTTTGATGTAACGGCAGTAACGACTGAGTCGGGTAGTGTGTTTGCCGATGAGCAAGATAAAACAGCGGAGATCACTGAGCAAGTTGTTGTCGATATATCTCCAGATGCCGATGTGCCTACGCTGACCGTTAAAAACATTCAGGGGCTTGAAGACAAAGCGATTGACTTAAAAGAGTACATCCTAGGGCGGCTCACTGACACAGATGGCTCGGAGTCTCTGTCTTATCGCATAGAAGTTCAAGATGGTTGGACATTGCCTGTCGGAGCTGGGATTACGCTTATCGGTATTAATACCTACCTAGTGACCTCCAATGCTCTAGCCAATTCGGAGGCGTTACTTCAACCAAAATCGGATATCAGCTCATTTACTGAATCTCTATCCCTTCAAGTAACCGCCATTTCAACAGAGTCGACTATTGATGGCTTAGCACCTATTAATGAAACCGCTGAGAGCCAATCTGCAACCATTGATATTAAGCTAAAAGGCGTGGTCGATGAACCAATTGTCCTAGATGGTGGACAGGGGAATTGGCAATATGATCAAGCGACTAAAGTAATTAGTAATCTCTCTACGTTAGACGAAGATAACCTGATACAACTGGATTTTATCATCCAGACATCAGACGACGATCTATCAGAAGAAATTAATATCTTGCTTCAGAACATCCCTGTGGGAACACAACTGACAGATGTAAATGGTGACCCTATTGTTCTTCCAATTGCTTACGTGGACCCAATAACGGGGCCAGTTTATCAGGTCTCGAACGCTGTTCTTGAAAACACTTATCTCAAAACAGAGCAAGATTTTAGTGGAACACTGAGCATGGATGTTATCGTCGTTTCAACAGAGCCGGATGGTGATTCTGCTGAAACCCCTCTTAAAGTGGAAATGGAAATCTCACCTATTGTTGATCAAACTGACGGCCAAGAATTACAAAGCAATGGTATTGAGGACAATTTCATCACACTAAATCTTGAGCCTGTCGTTAATCAAGATATAGATTCTAGTGAGTCCTTGACAGGATACACCATTGTATCCATTCCAGATGGCTTAACACTTTACTTTGATGGTAATGCAGTAGAGGAAAGTAACTTACCGTTAGAACTCAATGAACTACTCGATGGTAGCTCGGCAACATTATCTGAGTTGTTAAACAGTGGACGAATCACTGTAAAAGCTAATGAAGACCTAAGTGGGACGTTTAGCCTGGAAGTTCAGTACGAAGTGACAGACACGTCTCCTACGCTGGAGACTGATGTAAAGGCAATCAATGGCTCTTTGAGCGTCGTGGTTTCTGGAAAAGTGGATATTGGTAATGAAGATATTGACAAAACACGTTTAGAAGGCGCGACTGAAGTATTCACAAGTACGGATGGGTCTGCTGTTGACGTGAGTGGAGGCATTACATTTACAGAAGCGGATATTGATGGTTCAGAGTATCTCGATTACATCGTTTTACAGATACCGCAGGGTCAAGACCTCATTGTTACTCATCCGAATGGTGCTTCTGAAGATGCCGATGGGAACTGGCTGATTCCAATGGAAGGAATCACAAGTGATAGCGTGTTGGAAACCGCTCAAGATTTGCTTGCTGGCGCATCGATTTATAGCCCATCTAACACAGAGATACTTGATGTGAATGTGTTAGCGTATGTTCGAGATGGAACGGATGCCCAATACATCACAGGCCAGTTCCAAATTCAAATTACTGGCCATGAAGGAGATGGAGACCAGTGTGCTGATCCTGGTGAACCAGGAAGCGTTCAAAGTGGGGATATTGTAGGTAAAGAAGGTGAAGATGTCTCAATTGGGGCGTTTTTAAACCCTGATGTGGCGAGTAGTGATGGTAACTTAGTTTCCTTCTTTGTCGCCGCAGACTCTTTACCTGAAGGAGTCGAGCTTACTGGCGAAGGGGTGATACCTGCTTATGATAATGCAGGCAATCTATTGGGTTATTCAATTTCTAGCGCTGGATTGTCTTCCTTGACGCTTACTGGCGTGGATGAGGACTTTGCTGGATGCATTACTTTCAATTTAGAAGTGACAGAAACGGCCCCATGCGATGGTGACTCGAAAACAACCTCTCAGACCATTACGGTACAAATCTCTCCTGCTGTCGATGATATCGCGATAGCACCAAGCCAAGTTACGGTTCAAGAAGATACTATAACCAACCTGAATCTTGCTCTTGTATTGGGCGATAGTGAAGGGCCAATGCAGTCCATTACTGGAGAAGGTGACGCAGCGACTGGCCTTGAAAGTGTCAATTGGGTTTCTTTATCTGTGTCTGACGAGAATGCGCGGTTTACTGCCGTGGACCCGAGCCTACTCATTGACAACGGTGATGGAACATGGGTAGTGACAGATGTTACGCGTCTAAACGAAATTCAGTTAATCCCACCTGAAAACTACAGTGGAGAGCTTGTTATTTCCGTTGACGCAAACATTACTGATGAAGTCACGGGAAGTTGTTTAAGTAATGACAGTGCGAAAGATACTCAAACTAAATCAACAGAAGTTACCGTTACCGTTGCCCCAGTGGTTGATAAAGCGGTTCTGGAAACAGAAGACGTAGTTGGTGATGAAGATAATTATATTTATTTAGGAAACTTATCTGCATCATTAATCGATCAAGATGGTTCTGAGTCGATGTCTTTGGTCATGACAGGAGTGCCAGACGGAGCCGTGTTGGTTTGGGACAATAATGGGACGTTCGAATTACTCCCTGATAACGGTTCAACGGATGGTGAGAGCAAGGAGTGGCAGCTAACTCAAGCGCAACTTGATAAGGTTTACTTTCTACCGCCACTAGATTTTAGTGGGGATATTTCACTAACACTGCAAGCTATTACCCAAGAGTCTGGATCAAACGACTATAACTATACCACTTCTCAGTTCAACGTCGGCGTAAAACCGATTGGCGACGATGTATCGTTGAATACAACCTCTAACACGTTCACTGGAGATGAAGGTGATTCCATTTCGATTGACTTTTTAGCGAGCGGTTTTGAAACAAATAGCAACGAATATATAGAAGTGTCGATGTTGATCAAAGCAAGCTCTGAACCCTCTGCATTGGAAGGCTTAGGTAGGATTCGTATTGGAACTCAATTCTCATCCTTTACCTTCGATGACGCGGGCAATGTCGTGGCGACGGTATTAGTGCGAGCAAATGAAGTGTCAGGTTTGGAGTTCGTTCCGAAGGATGCATTTGGAACGATGGATGTTGCTCTCAATGTTAGAACGTTTGATCAAGCGATAGTGTCAGGGACACTCGAAACCGATTTTGGAGATGTGCAAACCACCGATCTAACCATTGTTGTTACCCCTGAAGCTGATGAGCCAACACTAACGGCCGATTATCAGTCTATTGTGTCTGAAGCGTCTGGGAGTATTCCTTTAGGGTTGAGCATGAATTTAGTCAACCCTGCACCCGAAGAGTTTGGAAGTGTGGAGATTCGCGGATTACCAACAGATCTAGAGTTGAGTCATGGTGAAAGATTGAACGGCATTTATACTGTTGATCAAGAGGATGTCGCTGATCTTTCCATCGTTGGCGGGTTTAGCGGTGCAAGTGATTTTACGTTGTCGATAAAACCGATTGCAACACTGGGTGCTACTGTCGCAGAAGGTGCTGCTCAGGTAGTCAATGTTGCCTTAGTGGAAGAGGGTGACCAAACATTACTTGCGACAGATGCTAATGATTTGCTTATTGGAGGAAGTGGCAGCGATGTATTCCAGTTTGATAGTTCAGGGCTCGGTAACGAGTTAAAGCCCTCGTACGATGTGATCAACGATTTCCAAATATCCGCTATTGGTGATGATAATGACACAATTGACATTGCCTCTATAATCACCGCTAGCTCGATAACAGAAGTCGATAATAAGCTCGATTTAACAGAGAATGATGATGGCGTAACGCTTCACATAAAACCAGAAGAGGCGGGGACAAAACAACAGATTCTTATGCAGGGCGTCACTCTTGATCAGCTTTACAAAGGTGACTCGACTGGCGTAGCCGAAGAAAATGTCTTACAGAAGATGATTGATGACAACAACTTGCTAGTAGGTGGTATGTCATGAAGCATCACTCATCCTCATCAAGTGAGCAGACTAACGATCCTTGGGTGCAATCGTTAACTTGGTTGATGCGCTATTTTGAGGTTAGACACCATACAAAAAAGGTGCTTTCTGGATTACCTCTTGTTGAGGGTAGATTGGATAGTGACTTATTCATCAGAGCCGCTGAGCGAGCCGATCTTGAACTCACATTAGTCGATTTAAAATCCACCGCAATGTTGAGCTTTCCATTGGTGGTAATCAATAGGAAGACGTTACAACCCGCTATTATATCTGAGCGACATAACAGCGATTATCAAGTCACGTTATTTAGTGAAGATCAAGGTGAAACGCAATACGTCACGAGCGAGGAGCTGCATAATCAATTCCAGCCTCAAGCATGGCAAGTTTCTATGCGTCCAGAGCTGGACAAACGGATAAGTTCTATTCAAGCGGATTATAATGAACATTGGCTTTTCGCCGTAGTGAAAGAAATGTCTCCGTGGTATCGAGATCTTTTGATTGCCTCTTTCCTTATCAATACGCTAGCGCTAGTTATTCCGCTTTTCACTATGAACGTTTACGATCGTGTAGTGCCTAATCAAGCTTTCAGTACATTATGGGTTTTGGTCGCTGGTGTCTCCGTCATCATTATTTTTGATTGGCTATTGCGTAAAGCAAGGGGAGTTGTCACTGATACCGCGGGTAAGTACATCGATAACAAGCTTTCTTCGATACTTTTTTCTAAAGTTATGGGGATGAAACTTGAACACCGTCCTGCATCAGTCGGTGCATTCGCTCGACAACTACAAGATTTTGATAGTGTTCGCGATTTTTTTACTTCTGCATCTCTTGTGACCTTAGTTGATCTCCCATTTACGTTGTTATTTTTAGTCTTAATAGGTTGGCTAGGTGGGGCAATGATGTTCATACCTATTGCCGTCATGTTTACCCTGCTGATCCTTGGCTTTGCGGTAAAAGCAAAAATAGAACAATCACATACGGAAAGTGCTGCACTATCCATGAAGCGACAAGCTCACTTGTTTGATTCATTGTCCTCTTTAAAAGAGATTAAGCAAAATAACGCTACGGGAGAAGCACAAAAGCGTTGGGAGCAAACGGTATCCATGCTTTCTGATTGGCAAAATCAATCGCGAAACTATTCGAATATCGTTGCTTACTCCATTCAATCTAGCCAGCAGATAATTACCGTAATGTTACTTGTAACAGGCGTGTACAGAATTTCTGAGGGATTGCTCAGCATGGGGGGGCTCATTGCTATTGTCATGCTTAGCGGTCGTGCTGCGGGGGCGATTAACCAGTTAGCTATGCTGTTACTTCGCTATCAACAGACAAAAACAGCGGTTGAAGGCTTAAATTCTATCATGTCTTTACCTCAGGAGGCGCAACGCAGCCAGGTCATTACGTCTGCCGAATTTACAGGGAATATACGTTTAGAAAACGTGAGCTTCCAATACCCAGATGTTGATATGCCATGTTTGAGAGATATTAATCTTACTATCAAGCAAGGCGAACGCGTTGGCGTTATTGGTAGTGCAGGAGCAGGAAAGTCTACACTCCTTTCCATTATGACCAATCAACTCAGTGCCTCACAGGGCAGCGTTTATTTCGATGACATTGACAGTCAGCTTTGGCCTGCCGAATTGATAAGAGAGAAAACGGGTTGGGTTGGCCAAGATTCGCATCTTATATACGGCAGTATTATGGAAAACATAGTATTAGGACATCATGTTATTGATCAAGAACGATTACGCCGTGCGATAGAATTATCGGGTTTGAACCAGTACATGAGTCGCCTTCCTCATGGTCTAGAAACGCAAGTCGGAGAAGGAGGCCGTTATTTGTCGGGGGGGCAAAGGCAAGCTGTAGCGATTTCAAGAGCTTTTTATCGAAACCCAGCAGCATTAATTTTAGACGAGCCAACCAGTTCCTTAGACCAGCCTGCTGAGAATGCATTGTTTAATGCTCTCAAATCGTTGCCGCACTCGACGACGATGATTATTAGCTCTCATAAACATTCCTTATTATCGCTTTGTGATCGAATTGTTGTGCTTGATAAAGGCACAATTTTGAGGGAAGGAGCGCCCCAAGAAATTTTTGCTAAACAACAGTCTAACGCGAAGACGAACAGAGTACGCGCAGTATCAATTGTACGCGAAGGAGGTCAATGATGAGCACAGTTCGTTGGAGTAATGCTCATTTAGCAAACCGTTCGAGAACGTTGATTTGGTTGTCTGCCGCGTTAGTGCTGAGTGTGATTATTTGGGCCTCGTGGGCGAGGTTAGACGAAGTGGTTGTCGGCGAAGGAAAAGTTGTTCCTACTTTGTCTGTTCAGACGATTCAGAGCTTAGAGGGAGGCATTCTAAAGGAGTTACTTGTCATGCCTGGTGAAAGCGTCACTAAGGGGCAAACCATCGCCATTCTGGATGATACAAGGTTTAAGTCGACCTATTCGGAGACCTCTGAACAAGTTGAATCTTTG
Organism: Vibrio sp. D54; assembly: GCF_021728075.1. Taxonomy (NCBI): domain Bacteria; kingdom Pseudomonadati; phylum Pseudomonadota; class Gammaproteobacteria; order Vibrionales; family Vibrionaceae; genus Vibrio; species Vibrio sp. D54. The sequence goes on from NZ_JAKKCS010000011.1 coordinate 9,987, forward strand.
CTCGCCAGAAAGCAGAGGCTTCAAATTGAATTAGAAACGGTAAAAGTGAATAGCCTCCAACTGGATTGGAAACAACAAGTGAGTATCGAGCCTCAGACATTTGATATTTCGATGACCGGCCACTCTGCCTATCTGAATGCCAAAGCAAACTATCTTGAGCGGTTGAGCCAACTGGAGTCTGAGCTGGAGGAGGCTAAATTGCGAATTGAGCAACAATCGCAAGCTTATCTAGATACCTTGAATACCATTCAAACACTAAAAAGCAGTCTGGTTATTGTCTCGAAAGAGCGAGATATGTTGAGAGAGGTGGTTTCTAGTGGCGCGGTGGCTGAAGTGGAATTATTAAAACTGAATAGAGACGTTATAAAGCTCAAAGGAGACATCGCGAGTTCACAAGCTGCTGCCCAAAAGCAAAGGGCTGTGTATTCTGAATCCATCGCAGATTATCGTGGTACTGCGCTTGCTTTTAGGGCAGAGGCACAAGGGCAGCTCAATGAAGTTGTGACGCAACTAGCGCAGCTCAATGAAAGTCGTCAGGCGATTGCGGATCAGTTGAATCGAACGCAGTTACTTTCTCCGGTCGATGGAACCATCAAAGATGTTTTTGTCAGAACCATCGGAGGTGTGGTTAAGCCGGGTGAGCCTATTTTAGAAATAGTCCCTCGTAATAGCACGTTAATCGTTGAAGCGAGAATTTCTCCTCAGAATATCGCCTTTATAAGGCCTGGCCTGCCGGCAACGGTAAAGTTGTCTGCCTATGACTTTGTCATTTACGGAGGCCTAGAAGGAGAAGTTACCTACGTAAGCGCCGATGCACTTCAAAATGAAGAGGGCAATGCCTACTACCGTGCCAACGTTACTTTCAAGGTTGATGATAAGTTTACGATCATCCCGGGAATGCAGGTTGTGGTAGACATTCTTACAGGAGAAAAAACAGTACTGAATTATTGGTTAAAACCTATATTACGTGCGAAAGAGAATTCGCTCAGAGAAAGATAGACATAAGGATATAAGATGCGGCTTAAATCAACGTTATTGGTCTTGTTTGCAGTATCATCGTCGCCAAACGCTTTGACTTTAGAGGAGTCAGTTACGTTATCTCTCGATAGCTCCCCCAGTTTGCTTGCTCGCTATTCTCGCTATGAGTCGATGGTACGAGACCGAAATGCCATAAATGGTTCATTTCTTCCTCAGGTTAATTTGTATGCAGCAGCAGGGTACGAAGGTACTCGATATAACAACGGAAACTACATCGACAGTGAAGATAGAACATTAGAAAGAACGGAGATGGGCGTAAGAATCTCCCAACTGTTATTTGATGGATTTAAAACAAGTGCTGATGTTGATCGCCTATCTTACGAGGCTGAAGCTGAACGCTTAGGCTTATTGGCATCTGCGGAAAATGTCGCATTAGATACTGTCAGAGCGTATGTGGACGTTTTACATGCCCGAGAGTTGATGAAACTGACAGAAAGAAACTTAAGTGAACACCAAGAGATCTACCGTTTCATTCTAGATAAAAAAGAAAAAGGTTTAACCAGCAACTCCGATTTAGCACAGGTTTCTTCGCGTGTCGCGACAACACAGTCCTCATTGATTGCCGCCCAAAACAATCTTTCCGATGCTAGAACAAGATTTGTACGTTTAGTTGGTCGAGCGCCGCAAAACTTAGTTGAGCCTGTTTACCCGCAGGAATTGCTTCCGAATAAGCTTGACGAAGCACTTAAACAAGCGGTTAGGTTGCACCCATCCATACAGTCGGCGATGAAAGATTTAGAGGCGGCTCGACATGAAGTAAAAAGAGAAAAGGGGGATTACTACCCAGAGCTCAAGCTTGAGCTGTCAGCCAACAAAACAGACAACGTGGATAATATTGAAGGCATTAACGAAGATGCAAAGGTTATGCTGACGGTCAACTACGATCTTTTTAACGGCTTTTCTACAGACTCCCGAGTGGAGTCATCCGCCTGGAGAGTAGAGGAGGCGAGGGCTATTCGAGCAAATGCAGAACTAGATGCGAATGAAGGTGTAAGGCTGGCATGGGACGCACATACATTGCTTCAACAGCAAATGGAGTTTTTAAAAGTCAACGTTGATGCGGCGAAAGTAACTGAATTAGGGTACATCCAGCAGTTCAATGTAGGGCGACGCAGTTTGTTAGATGTATTAGATGCCAAAGTTGAAACGTTTGTTGCGAGACGGAACTATACCCGAACAAAGTACGATCATTTGGTTGCCACTTACCGTTTATTCAACTCGATGGGGATTCTGACTTATGCGTTGCGAGTTGAGTATCCAGAGAACTGGAAGGAGAACAATAATGGATAAATTCGCAGTTACGAGTCTTCTAGTTTTCATGTTAGCAGGCTGTGCTGAATCACCGAATACGACGTTGACCACTTACCAGTACTACGACCTTAAAGACAATGATAGTGATGGTGTGATAAACCAACGAGATAACTGCGCAGATACGCCAAAAGGTGTCGTTGTTGACAGTGAAGGCTGTGCGAATTGGGTCAACGACTCGCAGACACACCTGATCAGTTTTTTCTTTGCGATGGATGAGCATCAGGTAACGCCATCTCATGATATGCCGCTAAGCGAGTTGAAAGCACTGCTTCAGAGTAACCCAAATGCGCAAGTCATACTGATAGGAGACACAAGCCCTGAAGCGTCACTCGAATACAACAAAGCGTTGGCAAAGAAAAGGACGGCAGCTATACGAGAATTGCTAGTGAGAAACGGCATTCAAGATAATCGAATTGAAGAGCAAGAGTTTTATCAGAATACGGCATTGACGGTACAACTAAAAAAACGGGAAAGGCGCACAATTGCTGTTGTAAACACGAAAGCTGAAAGTACTGAACAAGCGTGGACTATATTTAGTTCGGACAGCGAGTTGACACCTAATTCGAAGTTGGAGTTGAATTATGAAAATTAAAGTCTTGCCTTTCTTTGCTCTAGCTTCATGTTTGATTTCACCGCTGGCATTTGCTGACTCTGAGGCTCGAACATCGATTTTTGTCGAACCAGAAATATTAGAAACGATAGAAACATTGATAGATGAGCCAAGTGTAAATGTAGCGCTTGCATCTCAGTCTGGTGGTTTTAACGACATGCTAAATGACGGAGCCTCTATTGCGATCACATCTAAGAAATGGTCAGATGAAAACATCTCCCGATTTCAACGAGAAAGAGACCACAGGCCTACACGTTTGTTTTTAATGGCAAACGCTATTGTCGTAATCAATAGTCAAAAGAGTACGGTAGATAGTGTTTCCGTTAGTGAATTGAAACGCTGTGATGCAAATACGTATGCTTTCGGGGAGATGCGTTTAAGTAACCCAGATGTGAGCTCTAATGGTTGTCAATCATCGATTCAAATGCTTGATGAAGACCGATTGAAACGGGCTTTAAGCGACGACTTTTCAGCCAAAGCTTATATGCGATACTCCGATTTTAAATACTCAGAACAGTGGTCGAGCTACAAGGCTCTCTCTGTTCATCATAACGATGACTCATGCTCTTTGAGCACAGATTGCATCTATTCTCTTCGCTATCCATTTTCCGTGGTCTATTACGTTTATATAAATAAACAATTCGACACTAATCAGAAGATCAAAAAATCAAAGCTATTTGAACTCCTTACAACCGACCACAATACACAACAGGTACGAAATGCTGGGTTTATTCCACTACCAAAAGCGCTTATTAAAAGAAATAGAGTGAAGTTAGGGCTAGATGAGCCAGTTGTTTTAAACGGGTATAAATAAACTTCATACGCCTAACTATGTGGGTTTGAGTGAACGTACCGTCCTAGGAAGTTTTGCCTTGCTGCTCATTTATCTTTGGTTAACCTTTGGTCAATTGAGTTGGTTGTAAGTGGTTTTGTTGGTAATTTTTCTATTATTGTGGCAAGTTCACTTAAAATCACTTAAGTGAATTTAAGTTATGACACAAGAAGAAAGACTCGTAGCACTCAGAGCGAAGCTGGAGCAGCAAAACAAAGTAACGTTGTCTGAAGTTTGTGAGTACTTTGGTATCTCGCGAGATTCAGCTCGCCGAGACTTAGTTAAGTTGAGTCAGCAACCTGGGTTACAAAGAATACGAGGTGGTGTCATGCTTGCGCCGATCTCTTCCCATACCGAGGCATACGCGAGTCGACCCGTGAGTGACGTTAAACATCGACTGGCTCAAGCTGCCGCAGCGTTGTTGGATGAGCGCGACCATCTTGTTATTGATACCAGCACCATTTTATCTCTGCTCCCACTCTATGCAGGAAAAGCGCGTTGTGGAGAAAACAAGCTCAACGTCGTTACTAACAGCATTGATGTGCTGACCGCTGCTGAGACAAACGACACAATGGACGTTCATTTCTTAGGCGGACACTTTGACCCGTATGCCAGAGCAGTTTTAGGGGCGCAAGCAGAGCAGCAAATGCAGCAGTATCACGTGAACAAAGCGTTCATTGGCGTGTGTGCATTGTCATCCCGAGGGCTGACAACAAATAGTTTGTTAGAAGCAACAATGAAACAAGCGATGATTGCTCAAGCTCAGCAGGTCATCGTCGTTTGTGAATCCCGAAAAATTGGTAGCGACAATTTCCACCACGTATGTGATTTGTCAAAGATCGACATCATTATTACCGATCATCCTCCTCAATCAGATTTTCAACAACTCCTCGATCACAATGATATTGAATGTATTGTTGTGTCACCGAAATAAGGAATCTTAGAATGGCTTACGATCCCGTAAAAACCGCTGTGATTGGTTACGGATATTCAGCAAAAACGTTTCATTTACCCTTCATTAAAGCGCTACCAAATTTAACGCTGAGCGCGATAAGCTCTCGTCAACAGGACGCGGTTCAAAATGATTGGCCAGATGCTAAGTGGTTTTCTGATGCGAATACTTTACTCGATGATAGTGATGCAGAGCTCGTAATCATTACTGCGCCAAATGACGTACATTACGAACTTGCAAAGCGTGCGTTGAACAATGGGAAACACGTCATCGTCGAGAAACCGTTTGTTACTCGTATAGAAGACGGTAATGAACTTATCGCCTTGGCGGAAGAGAAAGGTCTGGTGCTGAGCGTTTTTCACAATAGACGTTGGGATGGAGATTTTCTCACGGTTAAATCTCTTATCGAACAAGGTAAGTTAGGTGATATAAAGCTATTCGAGTCACACTTTGACCGTTACCGCCCTGAAGTTCGTCAACGCTGGCGAGAGCTAGCCCAAGATGGTGGTGGTATTCTATTCGACCTTGCTCCTCATCTTCTCGATCAAGCATTGGTGTTGTTTGGCTTGCCAGATGCGATAGACGCACAATGTCGAATGATGCGCCCGGGTGCGACAACGATTGATTATTACAACTTGATACTTCATTACCCTGAGCATATTGTGCATTTACATTCAAACTTGTATAGCCCAGAGCCGAATCTCCGCTACAAAGTATTGGGTACGGAAGCTAAATATGAAAAGTTCGGATTAGATCCTCAAGAGGGCTACTTAAAAGAAGGCCGTTTGCCGGAAAACGATGCTTGGTCGGAAGAAGATGAGGCGTTATACGGCGTCCGTTACGACGAAGACGGTGCGCAAACTATCAAAACGGAGAGAGGCGCGTACCAAGCTTACTTTGTTGGTGTGGCAGACGCCATTCGTTTGGGCACTGATAACCCGGTTCCTGCCGCTCAAGCAGTACAGAATATCGCTCTGATTGAGATGGCATTGGAAAGCAGTAAAACGGGTAAAACGATTCAGGTGAAACCATGAGTTTGACGCTTGAACTCGTGGCCCTGCAAGAGCATGAACTTCAGTTGGCGGAATTTAATCACCATATTGCGTGGTCTATCGGCCTCGCTCTAAAAGAAGAGGCTGAAGCTCGCGGCGCGGCTGTTGCTATTGAGGTTTACGGCTTTGGACAAACGCTATTTCAATACGCGATGGCAGGAACCTGCGCTGATCATGTAGATTGGGTCCGTAGGAAGCGAAACTCAGTATTAAGGTATGGCCACAGCTCTTACTATCTTTCTCTGTACAACAAGCAAAAGCAACGTGATTTCGAAAATCAGCCTCATCTCGATGCTCGTGAGTACTGCGCTCATGGTGGCGCGTTCCCAATTCGGCTTTCTGGGTCTGGTTTGGTTGGGGTTGTGACGGTATCGGGTTTACCGCAGTTAGATGATCATCAGCTAGTTGTGGATATATTAAAAACGATGACAGAGACAAAACCCTCTTAAACGCCAAATATGAAAGTAGCACGGTTTCTTTATCGTGCTACTGAATTCTCTTTTTAGCTCATAAAGTGTTCTTTAATGTGAGCAAATATTAACATTGATCCCAACTTACTACCTGAAAATCAAATCAATTTCATATAACCTATACGCTCATTCATATAGAAAGCCTTCAAAGTTGGCCATTGGCAATGTCTTTTAGAAGAAAAGAAAAACTCAATCTTAGAAATCTTATTGTCACCCTATGTGTGTTCAGTGTGCTTGTCACTTTGATCAACGCATTCTACTCGATTTATCGTGTTCAAAGGGATCTCATCATCAATAACACGTTAGAATCAAACCGTGTTTACGCCCAAAAAATGTCTGAAATGACAGACTCTTTCATAGAAAGCTCAATGTCGCAGCTAAAATACAGTGCGAACGTGCTAAAAGACAAGATGCATGACGCTCAGTTTCTTGATAAAGAGGCTGAGAGATTAAGAACGCAAACCAAATCATTTAACTCTGTGGTTGTCGTTAATGCAAAAGGGGTTATTATTTCTGTATCCCCTGAAACACTTCAGGTGAAAGGTGTAAGGTTAGTGGGTGAAAGAAAACGCCAGTCTTTAAACGCTCAAGCACCGGTTGTTACTGAACCATTTATATCGCCAGCTGGAAATTACTTGTTAACCATCTCATACCCTATATTTTCTCAATCTAATGAATATTTAGGTTATATCGGCGGCACTATTTATCTAGAAAAAGAAAATATTCTTGCAGAGTTACTCAGCCAGCACGCATACAAAGATGGTTCTTTCCTTTACGTTGTCGATGAGAGTAACACTCTGATTTATCACCCAGATCAGTCGAGAGTTGGTGAAGTAATCGACGATAATGAGGCAATCAAAGCGGTGACGATGGGGCAGAGCGGTAACAAAGAAATTGTTAACTCTCGCGGCGTCGAAATGCTTGCTGGTTATGCACCAGTAAAGTCATCAGGATGGGGAATTGTTGCTCAGCGCCCGAAATCGATGACGTTATCTGTGCTAGATGAACAGATGTGGAATGTTTTCCTTAAGTCGATTCCAATTGGTTTATTAACTTTGTTGCTAATTTGGTTCTTGTCCCTTCTTATTTCTAGACCACTTTGGCAGTTAGCGGGTGCTGTGCGAGGTGTCGAAGAACATTCATCCTCTATCGATGATCTCAAACTGGTTAAGTCTTGGTATTTTGAGGTCTCACATTTGAAGCTTAGCTTTCTTAAAGCATTTGGTATCGTGTCAAAAACCATTGATAAGCTGCAACTGGATACATTAACAGATTCGATGACTGGATTATTGAATCGACGTGGATTAGATAAAGTTCTTGGTTTGTTTAAGCAGGAAAATACCGCGTTCTCTGTTTTGGCGCTAGATATTGACCACTTTAAGAGCGTAAACGATAACTATGGCCATGACGTGGGTGACAATTTACTTAGAGAGTTTGCGCAGTTAATGAAAGACCAAGCTCGCTCTAATGATCACCTGTGTCGTTCTGGCGGTGAAGAGTTTATGATGTTTTTGGAAAAAACAGACGTAAACCACGCTATGGATGTTGCAGAGCGTATTAGACACAACGTGGAACAACATGACTTCCAGGTGGTTGGTAAGGTCACGGTTTCGTTGGGCGTTTCTCACTGGAAAGGCAATGACACACCAATTGAAGCAGTAATGAAAGACGCCGATAATGCACTTTATAAAGCGAAACATAATGGAAGAAATAGAACGGAGTTGGGTGACGACGCACAATAGATATTGCGCTTTATGCTGAACATAAAACGAGCCAGTGACTAACCTTTGCTGTTAATCGCTGGCGTAACCGCTACCAATTGCGCGAAACGGCAAGTTCAGCTCTAATTCTGGAATTTGTTTACCCACCCAAGCCGGAAATGTATTGCTATTTGGCCCTGGAAACAGCGTATATTCTTCAGCCCAAGGGTATTGGTTAATAACACTTTGTATTTTAGGGATAAGCTGGCGGGCCTTTTCACCTTGTATGGAGAGAATCTTTTCTGGTTTTGCACCATACCAATATCGATCTGGCGTCCCAGTTTGGTACTGATATAGAGCGGGTTGTCCGCGATTCACTCTCCAGCCGACTACTTCATAGACTGTATATTCGTTCGCATTTTCAGGCTTTATTGCAAACCATGTATGAACGGCAAACCAGCCTCGCCAACCAAACGCGTCTGCGGCGTAAAACTCAATCACAGCATGCTTGACATTGGAAGGATCGGGTGCGATACCCGCAGGTTCTCTGCTTGCGGTACGCCAATCTCCTTGAGTGCATCCACCCAGCATAACCGCGATTGACATGAACCCAATTTTTACAAGGTGAGTAAAGTTGAGAGGGTCTTTCATTTATTGCTCCTAGACCAACCGATGTTGGACGCTCTACTGATTTTAGCTATAAAAACGTGGCAAGCCTGATTGTTGAAATCTTCTCCTTATTAAAAGAGAGAGGGAAGGTTAGTGCCATAATTCCAGTTCATACGTAATAATAAGGTAAGCCGATTTGTAACATGTGGCATAGACGATGCCGTATTTCTCGAACGATTCGTCTAGTTGCGTATGAAAAAGTAAGAGGTTGTATGTATTCCTTACACGGCCACATGAATTAAAAACATTAAAAAAAACAGAGGTTTACAGTGGGTTTTGACTGGTTGAGTGAGTTTGGGACCCTCACATTGTCTCACATTTGCTTGTTTTGGGCGGAATTTTCATCGCTCATCTTTTTGCGCGTTTAGAGCCAGCGTTCAGCTATGGCACAATAGGCGCTCACAGAACAAGTGCTGTTTGGTCATGCAAATAGCAGAAAAATAACTAGAAATAGAATAATTAATGTTTAAATCAAAAAGTATACTCGCATTAAGCATGTTCGCATTTGGCTGTTTTGCCAATCAAGATAGCGAACCAACGTCCGTTGTGCTGAGCTATGGCGACTCCTCCATCAGTACTGATATTCAAGCCAATCGAAAATTTCATGTTGTCCGAGACAATGAAAGTGAGCACGTAGAATTTTCCGGCGGAATCACAAAGGAGTATTCCGATTATATTGTGAATATTCATATCATAAGAAAAAGCAATATACGCAGATCAAGCCGTGAGCTGAATACTACCGTATTGATGAACAGTGATCAGATTGGGAAGCCTTTAGTGATTGGCATTGAAAATGATGAGTTCACTAGTATCACTTTGCGTTAATGCTTAGTATTTATTGAATAGGAATGAGGAAATTGATGCTCTCAATACGCTGTTATCGCACCGAGGATGCCCCAACACTGTGGGCACTCTTTTACCATACTGTGCGAATCATTAATCGTCGCGATTATACGGAATCACAAGTTTCCGCTTGGGCACCATCAGATTTTGACCTCGATGTGTGGCAACGAAAAATGGACGATATTCAACCATACGTCGCGGAGATAGAAGGGCAGGTCGTTGGCTATTGTGATTTGCAAGGTGACGGCTTGATTGATCATTTCTTTTGCCATCATGAATACCAAGGACAAGGTGTTGGTCGTGATTTGATGTCTTTTCTTTTTTCACAGGCGAAAGTACAGGGGATAAAACGACTGTATTCTGAAGTGAGTATTACCGCCCGACCTTTTTACGAGAAAATGGGTTTCACAGTTAAGTCTCGACAACGTGTTGAGGTTAGGGGAGAAACCTTAACTAACTTTATGATGGAAAAGTATATTTAACTTAAATAGTGAGCATTTAGTGAGCTTGAACACAGATATAAAATGTTTTCCAATGTGAAAACGAGTTCATTGATCTCGCACCAACGTTTTGTTTGAAAACAGTGTACATAATCTTCTCTGGAACGCCATTACCGCATTTCGTCTCTGAAGGCTTAAAAACAGTCTGAAAGTTTTGGTTTTGCGGCGGGTAATAGCGTTCCAAACGCCAAATGTGTCTGGCTAACCATCTCAGGAAGAGAAGTAGTACTATGCGCCCTTATCTCAAATACGTTGTTCCAACATTGATACCATTGCTTGTTTGGTTGATGCCTCTCTCTGCGTTCCCATTTGATGGCATTACTATCGTCCAGCAAAGAGTGATTGCAATCTTCTTGCTTGCCGCACTTTGCTGGGTATTCGAGCCAATTCCAATCTACGCCACTTCGGTTGTGATCATTGTCCTAGAGCTATTGCTTGTATCAAATAAAGGTATTGTGCTCTTTCGTTTGCAAGAAGGGCAGCCACATTTTGGTGAGCTATTACAATACAACGAGATAATGGCGACCTTCGCTAGTCCGATTATCATGCTCTTCCTCGGCGGTTTCTTTTTGGCTATGGCGGCGACAAAGTACAGGTTAGATGTCAACTTAGCCCGAGTGTTACTCAAACCATTTGGACAAAAACCAAAGTTCGTTATGCTGGGGTTGATGCTGATCACCGCTGTTTTTTCCATGTTTATGTCAAACACCGCAACAACAGCGATGATGTTGTCCATTTTAACCCCTGTGATAGCGGTTTTCGGGCCTAAAGACCCAGGTCGAATTGCATTCGCCTTGTGTATTCCTGTTGCAGCCAACATTGGTGGCATTGGTACTCCAATCGGCACGCCACCGAATGCCATCGCCCTAAAATATTTGGTTGGTGACAACTTAATTACGTTTGGTGAATGGATGGTATTTGGTGTGCCATTCGTTATTGTGATGATGGCGTTAGCCTGGTTTCTGATTGGCTTTTTGTATAAAGCCGAACAAACCACCATCGATCTGAACATTAAAAGCAAGTTTTTGAAAACACCCAAAGCAATAATGGTTTACGTCACCTTTGCCGGCACGATTATTCTTTGGTTGATGGGTTCTGCACATGGAATGAATTCTTACACAGTAGCATTAATTCCGGTCGCAGTGTTCTCATTGACGGGCATCATTAACAAAGAAGACTTGAAGAAAATCTCTTGGGATGTGCTTTGGTTGGTGTCAGGCGGTATTGCTCTGGGCCTTGCTCTAGATAAAACCGGGCTTGCGAAGCTGGTGGTACACAGCATTCCGTTTGATCAGTTCTCGCCATATGTTGTCTTGTTTGGTGCGGCTTTCTTGTGCTTGTTAATGGCAAACTTTATGTCGCATACAGCCACCGCAAACTTGCTGATGCCGATAATGGCTGCGCTGGGTACTTCTATGGCTTCGCTAACGCCTCTCGGCGGTGAAGTTACTCTGATCTTGGTCGTGACATTTGCCGCTTCACTCGGTATGTCGTTACCAATCAGTACGCCACCAAACGCGTTAGCTCATGCAACAGGGCATGTCGAGAGCGGCCAAATGGCTCGTATCGGTGCCGTGCTAGGCGTGATTGGCGTATTACTCAGTTTTGTGATGGTGTGGATTTTACATACTGTTGGGCATATTGGATAACCCATGTACGAAACGAAGTTAGACGCGTTAGTACAACGCTACTTTAATCACCTTGAACGCCGATTAACGGTTCTATCCGGGTCGGTGCTTATTGAGCAAGCTGGCTACAACGATCGCTTGTACTATGTGCTGTCGGGAGAACTGGCGGGCTATTACGCGGAAGATGACAAGAAACCGATTCAGGTATTTTCTGCGTCTCAAGGAGCGTTTATTGGCGTACATAGTTTCTTTTCTGGTACGTGGACTGCCTCTTCGACAGTGATTGCTCAAACCGATGTTGAATTGGCTTGGATACAACGTGATACACCCGCCGTGGAAGAGGCGACATACGGACCATTGACGACACAATTTATGCCTGTGATGGTTAACGAATTATCTCGTCGTCAACGGCGCGCAATGCAAGAGGCATTAGCTAAAGAAAAAGCGCTACAAAAGCTTCATACCGCAGAGCAAATGACAACGTTGGGGCAGCTTGCAGCGGGTATTGCTCATGAGTTGAACAATGCGATAGGCGTTGTAAGCAGTAAATCAGAACGGCTAGAGACAGTTATCATGGAACTGCTTGAAGAAGTTCATCCGGAAGCGAGTCAATTTTTTGATTTTGGTTTAATGCAAGGGCAGAAAGTCTCTTCTAGCGAAGCGAGAAAGCGGGGGCGCCACTTCGAAAAATACTACGGTTTAACCAAGGAGGTTGCTCGTGATCTTGCGCGAGCCGTTCCAAATAACTTCCTTTCAGAACATTGGCTAAAAAGACCAGAAGAAGCGATACGTTTCTGGCAAATGGGACGAGATCTCCATGACTTACGCATCGCCTCTAAACATACCGTTGGCATTGTACGATCCGTAAAACAATTGGGGCGCACGGATATCGACTTGGATGAAGCGATTAACATCAATGATTCAATCAATCGCGCCTTGGCTCTATTGCAAAGTGACTTAAGACGAGTGAGTGTTCGTTTTAGCCCTGCGGATTTACCTGCTTTTATTGGTTCTCAAACCGAACTCGTCCAAGTTTGGGTAAATATATTAAAGAATGCGTGCGATGCACTTGGTGAAACGGAGAAACCCGGTATCGAAATACATACTCGGGAGAGTAAGGGTAAAATTTTGGTCACGATTGCTAACAACGGACCAGAAATTGATGAAGCGACACGTAGAAAAATTTTCCGGCCAAACTTCACCACTAAAAAGGGGGGCTTGTCATTTGGTTTAGGGTTAGGTCTGTCGATTGTAAAGCGCATTATCGCCGGATATAACGGCTCTATTGTGGTAAAGAGCGACAGTGAAAAAACGATTTTTAGAATCAAGTTACCAGTAGAGGGTGAACATGGAGAAGCTTAATGTAATTTGCGTTGATGACCAACGAGAGGTACTAAGCGCGGTTCTACAAGATTTAGAGCCGTTAAATCAATGGTTGAATGTCGAAGACTGCGAATCAGCAGGTGAGGCTCTAGAACTGATGGATGAATTTGATGCAGAAGGCGAGATGATCGCATTGATTATTTCCGATCATGTGATGCCAGGTAAAACGGGAGTAGAACTGCTGACCGATGTATCAAAAGACGGTCGTTTTGGCTTTACGAGGAAAGTGCTTCTTACCGGGCAAGCGACGCACACCGATACGATTAATGCGATCAACTCCGCAGGCATTGACCGCTACTTTGAAAAACCATGGCAAGCAAGCCAATTAATAGAGTGCGTTAGAAACTTGGTGACCCAATATATCTTTGATGTGGGCTTAGATTACACTCAGTATCACGAGCATTTAGATCAGAGTGTGGTGTTTGAACGTCTACGTTAATCGGGGGACATTAAGCTTGTTTTCGTCACGGCCAGTTAGTGTCTGAAATCTATAGTGAATAGTTCAGCATGTTTAACGTGGCCGTGCGGAATATTGCTATAGTATGCTTAACTCAACGAATAGCGGCTTGCACTGGCAACAGAAAGTGGCTTAGAGAACCAATAACCTTGCAGATAATCGACGCCCATTTCGGTAAAAAATTCACACATTTTGGCGTCTTCAATTCCCTCAATCACTACTTCAATATTATTTTCCTGGCACATAGTGATAAGAAACTTCAGATATTCTTGTGAAGAGCGGTTGGTTAGTGTTTTCCACGCCATCGACCTATCAATTTTGATTTGTGTCATCGGGAGGTCGAAGAAGCTATTTAATGAACTGTAACCCGATCCAAAGTCATCCAGAGAGAGTGCAAATCCTAGTTCCCTGAGGGTATTCAGAGGGGCAATGGCTGTCTGATTATTATCCAAAATAAACGTTTCTGTTAGTTCCAAAACAATAGACTCAGGATCGACACCAACCTCATCCGCCATGGCTTTAATTCGCGCAGGGAATTCACTGTTCATTAACTGAAGTACTGAAACATTCACGTTGACACGAACTTGGTTTTGGTAACGCTCACGGTAGTTTTTGATAAATTCACACGCTTTGGCAAAGACTTGATATCCGAGTTCGACAATCAAACCTTTGTTCTCTGCCACGGGGATGAATTCGTCTGGATAAATTTCGCCAAACTCTTTGCTACGCCAGCGAACCAGAGATTCGAAGCTCACCACTTTTGAGCTTTTGGCGTCAATAATTGGCTGAAACTTAACGCTTAATGTCTGTTTTTCTAGTGCACTTTTTAGACCTTGCTCAATAAAGAAATAACGGTCTACGGCATGCTGAGTTTTCTCACTGTAAACCGCAACACGGTCTTTATTCTGCTCGCTTGCGTACTGACAAGTTCGTGCTGCTTTACGTAATATTTCCTCTGCTGAGTGACTTGGATCTATGCAAGGATACAAACCAATACTAATGTTACTTCCTAAGTATTGGCCCTCTTCAATCACTGCCTCGTGGTAGGTTTCCTTTAAACTTTCGGCATAACTTTGCAGCGTTTCTACCGAGCATTCATCGTGAATCAAAATCGCAAAGTCATCATCATGTACGCGATATACAGAACTATTTGGAGAAGGTAGGTGACTGAGAGTTTGTAGCAATTTTTCCACTAACCCATCGACCAACTCGCTGCCATATTGATTTAAGTAAGATTTAATCTCTTCTATCTGAATGTAACAGATAGATGCACAAGAATCGGTGGCTCGCACACTATCTTCAATATCCAGCAAGAGATGGGCGCGATTAGCCATACCTGACGCATTGTCATGAAATGCGACTTGATGAATATAGCTTTCCATCAGCTTGCGTTCAGAAATATCACGGTGGCTACCAACCATATAATGACCATGTTCTGTTTCTTTGGTCATGGCTACGCCTTCAATCCAGACGTACTGTCCATTGGGTTTACGCACGCGGTAGGTCGTTGTGACCCTCGTGTTGTTGGTAATGATGTGAGCATCGACCCGAGTGGAGAGTCTTTCTCGATCGAGAGGGTGAACAAGGTCTAACCATTGCTCTAAGCTGATTCGACCAGCGTTGATACCAAGCTGCTCATAAAAGCCCTTGTTATAAAATACCATGGTGCCAAACTCATCCATGTAAAAGAGGCCTTCGTTAAATACATCGAAGATATGAATGAATCGTTCTTCGACGATTTTTAGGAACTCTCGGTCACTATCTGAGACTTGTTGGTCAAATATGGTGGTCAAGATATTTCCTCCTCGAGCCTTTTAGCATCAGAGATGAGTGTTGGGTTTGATAACATAGAGTTGATCTGCTGGCGTACATTACAATCACAAAAGTGTCAGTTCAAATTGTTTGGCTATCATTTTATGCGCTACTAGGTTAATAACATACTAAGATTAGGCGGCTAATCATCGACATTTATAAAAAATAGTCAACAGTAAAAATCATTTATAAAATACAGTTATTGATGCCGTCCGCAATCTATAAATATTTATGAATAATTATCCTAAAGTTATTTTCAGTTGTGTCGGTATCAATGCGTTGTTTTCTAACGTCATTTGTATATATGTTATCTTGGATAAAACCATAATAACAAAAAGGACTTAATGAGCGCGACCGATTATTAATTGACAGGATGCTCATTAATTGTAATCAATTCAAATTTATTATCACGCCAAGTAATCAAATCTCTTATAATGCGGACGTTAATATCGAGTAAGCCTTCTTTATATGCAGTACGATCCGAAAAATTCAATCAAAATTGCGCTCGCTGATATCGGCGTTGGTATGTTTGTTACCGCGATAGAGCACAACAAGCGCGTCAATTTAGCCAATGCAGGGCGGATATCTAGCCCTGAAGGCATTAAGAAGCTTGCTACAAGTGGCGTAAAGTATGTTTGGGTAGATCAAACATTATCTTCGCAGCAGTGTGTCTTCAAGCCTGTAGATGAATCAACTGATGCCACTAAAGAGACGAGAGAGCAGAAACACTCAGATTTTAAGAGGGGTCAACGAGCTTATCGTTCGAGAGACATCCAACACAAGCGAGCCAAAAAGCTGATCGCCGAAGCAAAAGATTTGGCGCAAAAACTATTGAATCAAACTTTTGAAGGAAAAATCATAGAAGTTGATGAAGTAGAAGCTTGGGCTGACGATGTCATTGAAAGTGTTTTTATTGACTCAGATGCGTTGCAGTGTGTCTCTGCACTCCGAAAAAAAGACTCTTATTTATTGGAACACTCCGTCAATGTCGCTTGTCTTTTAGTGTCATTCGGTAAGTACTTGGGCTTGGATAAGCCAACGCTAAAACAGCTTGCTGTAGGTGGCATTATTCATGATGTAGGTAAAATTAAAGTCGATGATAAGATCTTGCACAAGCCTGCGAAGCTAACGCCTGAAGAATTTGAACATATGAAGCTACATCAAGTGTTCGCAGGTGAGATTATCCTTCACGTAAAAGGGCTTAGTGACGTAAGCCGTGATGTTTGTTTGATGCACCACGAGAAGTTAGATGGCAATGGTTATCCTAGAGGCTTGAAGGGGGAGGAGATTCCAATTCACGGCCGTATGAGCTGTATTGTAGATATCTACGATGCGCTAACGGCTGATCGCTGTTACAAAAAAGGCATGAGTTCTGCCGAAGCGTTTAAAATCTTGTTGAGTCTAACGCCATTTCATTTAGACGCAGACTTAGTTTACAAATTCATTAATTGCATTGGGATGTACCCCGTAGGCTCTATTGTCGAGTTGAACGATGGGCGTGTTGGTATTGTTTGGTCTTCAAATGAATCTCAAGCATTAAAGCCAGAAGTGAAATGTTTCTACTCCCGCAAGTATAAACGATACATTGATGTCACGATGGTGGACTTAAAAACGAGTGCGTACAAAATTGAAAGAGCGATCGCGCCTTCATCGTTAGAGATCGATCCTAAGCCTTTTTATGATTAAGAGAAATAGATAAGCTTATACAACAGGCTTTACATCCTTGCATGTAGATCGTATTTTATTTGCATAACTATCTATTAATTTTTTCTAAGTTATTTAGATGCAAGATGGTTATTAAGACCTCGGCTTCATGGATAGAAACCGGGCGATAAAATAGTTCTATACACAATGGGCTATAAACCTCATTTTGCTGGAAGGGATGCCAATGCAAATAGATACATGGATTTTTTACACTCTTGCCATTCTCGTGCTCACAGCTTCACCAGGACCAAGCTCACTGTTGTGTTTAAGTAAAGGAGTGAGTAGTGGGTTTCGTATTGCTTTCATGACTGCGCTTGGCAGTTTGTCTGCGATTACGATCATCCTTACGCTCTCATTTACCGGGCTGGGAGTTGTCATTGCTTCATCTGAGTTAGTTTTTAATATTATCAAATGGTGTGGCGCCGCTTATTTAATCTGGTTAGGTATTCAAGCGTTGCGCTCATCTCAGACAGATTTTAATAAAACGGCAACGACTCAAAGTTCCGCGACAGCGCTCAGCGCGTTCACTAGTGGTTTCATTGTTGGCGCTAGTAACCCCAAAGCGATAGTCTTTTTCACCGCTTTGTTTCCTCAATTCATTGAACCTTCCGCACCGCTACTGGCTCAATACGCGATTTTCGCGTCTACATTTGTGGTTTTTGAGCTTAGCTGGCTAACATTTTATGCATTGTTAGGGGTAAAAGCCTCCGATTGGTTGTTTGTCGCTGGAAGGGCGAAGTTGTTCAATCGTTTGACTGGTGGAGTATTTATTGGTGCAGGCGTGATGTTGTCGACGGCAAACCGATAAATAAGACAGATTTCGGTACGCAGTTAGGTTTTCCCATATAGTAAGTTGGAATGCGCTAATTTAGCTTTGTCTTATTTCCAGAATGGAAATAGACGTTTTGTTTATTTTCATTAGTGGCAACAGCCAAGCAGGAGTAAAATCACGTTACTCTTTAGGGGTAGAGCTCGTATTTTGTCTTGTGGGCTTGTGGTTACTTTGTAGGAATATCTTAGATGACAAGCCTTTCTAAACTACAACAACGTTTTCTAGATATCGCGACCGACGTCCGTCTTTCTCCAAAACAGAAGTCGAGTTTTTTAGCTTTAGAGGCGGAAGCGTGCATTCCTTACATGACCGTATCTCCATCACTGAGACAAGCAATGGGTGAAGGCATCATCTGCGATATGTTTGAAGGTCATGCACCGTTTAAACCTCGCTATGTGTTGCCTGATTACGCTAAATTCCTAGCGCAAGGCTCAGACTATTTAGAGTTGTCTCCGGCTGATGATTTCGATGATGCGTTGAACATGCTGACCATCATTTACCATCATGTTCCTTCGGTAACGAACATTCCGGTTTACTTAGGCCAGTTAGATGATGTCTTGTTGCCTTACATAGGCGACCTAACAGAGAGCCAGATTTACAAAAAGTTAAAACATTTTTGGGTCATGCTGGATCGCACATTGCCAGATGCGTTTATGCATGTGAATGTCGGACCGACAGACAACATTATTTGTCGCACTGTTTTAAAAGTAGATGCGGAGCTCAAGCAGATCGCACCGAATCTCACCTTTATGTACGACGAGACAGTTACGCCTGATGACTTACTTCGTCAAGCGACACAGAACATTTGTGAATGCAGTAAACCGCATATTGCCAATTACCCAATGCACGCGAAAGCCTACAACGGCTCACGCTTTGGTATTGTAAGTTGCTACAACTCGCTTCCATTAGCAGGTGGCTCGAACACATTGGTGCGAATGAATTTAAAAGAAGTTGCAAAACGAGCATCAGACTGTAACGACTTCTTAAACAGTGCGTTGCCTTCTTACCATCGATTAATGGTCGAGCTCATAAACGCAAGAAGCACGCACTTGCATGAAAAATCGAACTTCTTTCAAGGCTTTTTGACGCAAGAAGGGTTGATAAAAGAGTCCTATTTCGCGCCAATGTATGGCGTTTACGGCATGGCCGAAGCGGTAAACCTTCTATTTGAAAAAGAAGGGCAAATAGGGCGATACGGAAAAAATGATCGAGCAAATACTTTTGCTCATGATGTTTCAGCAACACTGGCTAAACTGGTGGACTCAACCCCGGTGAAATATGGTTTAGATGGCAAAGCGCTCTTACATGCACAAGGCGGCATTAGCTTAGATCATGATGTTACGCCAGGTGTACGTCTGCCTTATGGTGCAGAGCCAGACCCTGTCACTTATGTACAAGCAACGGCGAAGCATCATCAGTATTATCGTGCGGGTATCAGCGATATTTTGACGATTGATGAAACGGTGAAATCTAACCCAGAAGCGATGTTCAATTTATGTAAAGGGGCACTAAATGCTGGTTATCGTGAGTTTACCGCGAATGTCACTTCAAATGACTTAATTCGCGTGACAGGCTACATGATCAAACTTTCAGATGTCGCGAAATATGATAAAGAAGGTTCGAGAACCAACACGACGTTTCTAGGTGCAGAAGCAGCAAAAAATACCAAAATTTTAGAACGCTCGCCACGTGTGGTGAGTCATGAAGTAACACCGACTTACACGCAGGCATAAGTTCGGTTTAGGAAAGAACAAGATGTCTAGACGAAGTGGAAGCCTTTTGGCAAAAGTCACTCGTATCCTTCCTTTCTCTTGTGTTGATGGGCCAGGAAATCGTCTAGTCATCTTTCTACAGGGTTGTAACTATCAGTGTTTGAACTGCCACAATCCTCACACGATAAACCATTGTAATCATTGTGGTGAGTGTGTGAGTGAATGTTCAGCAGGCGCATTGAAGTTCGACGAAAACAACAACGTTGTTTGGCTTAAAGAGGAGTGCACCCACTGCGATCATTGTATAGAGATATGTCAGAACCAATCTAATCCAAAAATTACTGACTACTCTGTAGTAACAATGCTCGATTTGATACGCAAACATCGCTTTTTCATCAGTGGTGTTACTGTATCCGGTGGGGAATCTACCTTACAACTTCCTTTCATTATTGAGCTGTTTAAAGGGATAAAACAAGATCCTGAATTACGGCACCTCTCTTGTTTAATCGACAGTAACGGTTCTTTAGCGGTTGCTGGTTGGCAGCGTATTCTACCTTTTCTGGATGGCGCAATGATCGATTTGAAAGCGTGGCAGACGGAGACGCATCAGTGGCTAACTGGGCGTGATAATCATCGTGTATTTAAAACCCTTCAGTACCTTGTTGAGCACGAAAAATTGTACGAGGTCCGCTTACTGCATATCCCCCAAAAAAGTGATTTAGATATAGAAATCGTAGCAATTGGGCGTTACTTGAGTACTCTTCCTGAATCGGTGCTTATCCGTTTAAATGCCTTTCAGCATCACGGAGTAGTGGGGGAGGCGTTAACTTGGGATATGTGCTCTCATCATGATATCGAACGCTTAAAATCAGAGCTTCGATGCTACGTGAGTAACCCTATCACAGTGCCGACAGTACTCACGTAGTACCGTTGTTTATCTATACTTACGCATCACAGGCATCTAACATGGCGCAGGCGTCGAGTAATTGTTGCTGTAACCATTTTAAAGCGGGATCGTTTAAGCTCGCTTTGTTCCAAACGAGGCTGTAGGCTACCTGTCCGTAATCGAATGGAAGAGCTTGTTCAACCAAACCTTTTGCTTGCATTGCCGCTCTTGCCCAAAGCTTGGAGCATGTGAACAAGTAATCCGAGTGCTGACACATCACCGCAGCTGAACCAAAGTCGGCTACACGCATGGCCAAGTTTCGCTTTGAATGCCTTTGGGTGAGATTTTGCTCAAAATAAGGTTGTGACAGATCTTTATCATGAATACCGATGTGTCTTGCACAAAGGTAACTTTCAACAGATAGGGGTTGCTCAGCGAGTGGGTTCGATGCTCTCATTAAGCAAACCATTTCGTCTTTCAAAATGGTTTTCCAGACCAAGTCTTTATTTTGTGTGGGTGGTTGGCTGAGATCGTGAGGAAGCAACAAAAAATCCACTTGACCTCTTGCTAATGCATCGAAGCTCATTTCCTCTTTCGCATGGACATTCAAGTGCGCGTGATTGCTCAGTTGTTGGGACAGATGCTGTAGAACTGGCGCAAAGAGCTCAAACGAACTTTCACGCATTGCTAATGAAAAACTACCTTGATAGTAAGCCGGATTAAAAGAGCCTTGATGTAATAACCCATTCATACTGGAGAGTATGCCATGGATTGATGGGCCTATATGCAGCGCAAATGCTGTCGGCACTAAGCGAGTGCCATCACGATAAAAAAGGTCATCCTTTAGCGTTTCGCGCAACTGTCCGAGCGTTTTACTGACGCTCGATGGTGTTACACACAAGCGTTCTGCCGCAAGTGTGACGCTGTGAGTGGTTAACAACATATGTAAAACAGTTAGATGTTTAAGGCTTATACGCGAAAGAGCAATGTAGTCCATAAATAGCATGGTTTCTTATGATTTTTGGCAGTATATCAGCATGAAACAAATTTTTACTATTGTTTATCTCGGAAACACGCCTGTTTCTCTTTGAGCTCAATGCATTTAATGGGTTGCATAAGGGTTGATGGTGCTTATAAGTCTAGAAATTTATCTTAGTTTTGTTGGACTTTAATGCTTTCATTTATTCAATTCTAAAGCTTCTATGTAATTTTAATCAATTTGGAGGAGTTGATTGATTTGTACACGAATTAAACTTGTTCCTTGTTAATTAAAATAGATATTGTTTTGTTGATTGTTTGGTGATTTACTCATGATCCCTCAGTAACAAAGGTATAAATAATTAATGGACGACCCCTTTAGTCGACAAAACCCTTCACCATATGTCTTCTTATTATTGGAGACATGCTCATGCTAGAACTTTTTATGCAACCAGAAGCTTGGGCTATTTTCGCCACTTTGTTTGCGCTTGAAGTTGTCTTAGGCGTTGATAACGTCGTTTTTATCTCTGTCTTATGTGAAAGACTGCCGCTGCACCAACGTAAGCTGGCAAGAAACCTTGGTATTGGTCTTGCTGTTATTGCTCGTATTGGTTTAGTGTTTTCAATCTCTTGGATCATGCAACTAACTCAACCGCTATTTTCTTTGGCGAACCATGCGCTTACCGGAAGAGACGTCATCATGATTGCGGGTGGTGCATTCCTCTTGGCTAAAAGCCTGAAAGAGTTGTGGAGTTGGTTAAATCACAACGAGTCGGCTCACTCAACTCACGCCCGTACTGGTTTAACGGTAGTTCTGTTGCAGATTGTTGCCGTGGATGCTGTATTCTCGATGGACTCGGTGATAACCGCCGTTGGTTTGACAAGTGATGTCCCACTTATGGTCGCAGCGATTGTTTCGTCTGCTATCGTGATGGTCATGACAGCCGAAAAAATCAATAACCTGGTGTCGTGTTACCCTGGTTTTAAGACACTTGCTTTGTTATTCCTCGTTTTGTTAGGTGGTTTATTGATGGCAGAAGGCTTCGAAATTCATATCAACAAAGGTTATGTGTACTTTGCGATGGCATTCGGCTTAATTCTGGAACTTTGTCATATCCAGTTAAAAAACAAACAACGCCCGACTATTAAACGTCTTAGTCCGTTGCGAGTTCATCCAACCAGATTAGAAGCTCGTCAATAATAAAAGATATTGCCGCTCATATGAGCGGCATTTTTATATTCGTCATCACCTATTTTTACTCTCTTTTTATTTTGTTGTCGTTTCGACAAAAAATCGCATTTGTTGTGGGGTTGAAGATTTTTTATATAGACCGCCCAACTAATATGAGTGAACGACAATAATGGATAAAATGATCGATGCGTTAGCAACCCATGGCTACTACATCTGGGATGATTTTCTTTCTGAACAAGAAGTGGCTCAATTACGAGACTGCATTCCAAGTAACTGGAAAAAAGCGCGTATTGGTCGTAATGACGATGTGACACGTATTGAGTCAATTCGAAGTGACAAAATTCAATGGTTATCGCCCAATATGGGGCACGCGGTTACTTCTTACTTAGATAAGATGGAAGAAATACGCCAAGAAGTGAACCGTCACTTGTTTCTGGGGCTTTTTGAGTATGAAGCTCACTTTGCCAAGTACGAGGAAGGGGATTTCTACCAAAAGCATCTAGATTGTTTTAAGGGCAATGAAAACCGTCGATTGACAACCGTTTTTTACATGAACGAATCTTGGACGGAAAAGGATGCAGGTGAATTGGTGGTTTACGATCTAAACGATAATAAGATAGCAACCATCCCTCCTCAATCAGGACGCTTACTTTTATTCTTATCTGAGCAATTCCCGCATGAGGTTTTACCGACCAACGCAGAGCGGTTCAGCATTGCAGGTTGGTTCAGAATCAATGGTGTGCGAGACAATGTACTTGATATTGCAAAATGATTGGTTTGCAACCAGCATAAAATCAGCAAAGGGCGTAGATACGCCCTTTATCGATTAAACATTAGTTGATAGCTCGTAACACTCGGTCATGTTTCGCTCTAGTACTTCATAGACGTCAGGACAAAGTTCTTGTTTAGCGACTTGCTCACCCATAATCGCGGCGATTTGTGCTTGAGCCATTCGTCCGCGGTAGGGACGGTCCTGAGACAGAGCTTGAAAAACATCGGCAACCGCGACAATACGCGATGGTACATCGAGTTCGTCTCTTGTTTTATGATAAGGATAGCCAGAACCGTCCAAACGCTCGTGATGATTAGAGGCCCACTCCGCTATTTTAGCGTTGGGAAACACTTTGTGTAATGCGAGCTGAGTATCAATTGTATGGCGTTTAATACGCGTATACTCTTGTTTATTAAGAGAGCCTTCTTTATGAAGAATCTCATCTGGTGTTTTTAACTTTCCGATATCATGCACCAACCCAGCAATAAATAACATCTCTTGGTCGTGCTCACAGAACCCAAGCTTGATGGCTAGATACCGAGATAACTCCGCCACTTTTTGCGAATGTTGATAAGTAAATGGGCTTTTTGCGTCAACAATTCGAGCGATAAACATTCCCAAACTATTCATATCTTGGATGGTGAGCTGTTTTTGAAGCCAATCAATGCTTTTAAAGTTTAATCCGATGGTTTCTATATTTTCAGACTCCATCGCGAACCAAAATGCGTCGGTCATAACGAGCTTAACCATTGCCTTAGCCATGTCTGGATTAAACAAAGTTCCAGCGTTTGCCATGATGCATTCTGCAATTAGTTCTTCATGAAGAGTGACAATGTCGCAGTGGCAGTTCATGACGTATTTGGAACGCATAAAATCGAGACGATCGGCTAAATAGAGTAGGGCAGCGACCTCTTTTTCAAAAGGCGGTAAATCAAGATATTTTAGTTCACTCCAATGTGTATGGTGGTAAAGAACAGGTGTAGCAAACTGACGCAACAAACGACACTGCTTGAGGCTTCGGTATCCTCTTAAGCAATGTGTTTTTACATCTTGTGGCACCAACTCCTCAAGTAACATTTTATGTTCTTGTGTTTCGGAGACCCCACAATCGTGGATCATCCCTGCGAAGTAGCAAAACTCCGCTTTTTCTGGTTCCCAGTTCATGACCCGAGCACATTGGTAAGCGATGTAAGCGACACGGTGGCTATGGTGCGTATCATCAACACCTACATAGTCGAGTGCTCGAGCAACCCAGATAAGTGCTTGTTTCAGATCGACTTCAAAGCCCATGTCCGTATGGGAATGGCAAGAATGATTCATGGTTTATACCGACATTGCTAATTAGCCCACGCTAAACCCAAATCAGAAGGTGATAGGAAAAATTGGGTACGACAGCGAATAGACCCCAAAAAGGTGGGCGTTTAGACATAGTTTTGATTATGGGCGGGATAATAATCCTAGTTGCATAATAATATCACCTGAAGCTCATGGTTAAGAGTCAGATATTTGAACTAAGTATAAGTTTTGAAAGATTATTGTTGCTCTTGTTGACTTATTTGAAAACGACAATAAATCATGATGTAACGCATTCTTATTTTTATTTTTGTAGATCGTGTTCGGGCTCAACCAGAGACACACGGTATTGATGTCTGATTAACAGAATTCATATTGTTGCTTTTGAAGGCAAAAAATAAGAAGACTTCTTCGAGGCTTGCTCTGTAACTAACAGAGTAATAGGGAAAGCAGCTTGCTAACTACATGACAATAGAGCGTCGTTGAAAACATTTTCTCTGTAGCTCATGTCGTTGAGGAAAGATAATAAAATGGTACGGTTTCCCAGCAATGCTAGCCCTTTTAGTGAGATAAGTTTATTGAAAATGTGTGATTGCAAAGTAAGCATAGGTAGTAAAAGTAGCTAGAATGATAGCTCTAAATGAAAAGGATTTCGTATGTTGAAGCATCGTTTATATCGGACTTACACCGCAGGGTTAAAAATAGCAGCCCATATCCTTCCTATGCCGAGACCAACCTTGTTTTCCGGCCCTGGTTCGATGAATGAGCTATTAGAATCGATGACCGAGCTGGGATTTAAACGCGTTTTGTTAGTTACCGACGAAGGGTTAGTCCAAGTTGGTATTGTAGATAAGGTGCTTGAGGCTGCAGCAAAACTCGATTTACAGTTAGATGTTTTCTCGCAAGTTAAGCCCGATCCTACCTATGATCAGGTAGAGAGCGGTCTAGAGGCTTATCATCGTTTTCATTGTGAGGGCATATTAGCTTTGGGTGGCGGCTCTGCAATGGATTGTGCAAAAGTCATCGCTGCGAAAGTTACCAATAAACGGCCAATAAAAAAATTAGCTGGACTATTGAAGGTATGGCGAATGCCAGCGCCGCTTTTTGCTATTCCAACAACGGCTGGAACCGGAAGTGAAGTTACTATCGCTGCGGTCGTGTCAGATCCCTCCTCACACATTAAAACCCCTTTAATGGATCCAAAGCTGGTGCCACTAATGACAGCTTTAGATGCGAATTTAATGATTGGTTTACCTCCTAAGATCACGGCTGATACTGGCGTTGATGCATTAACCCACGCTATTGAGGCCTATGTATCGAAAAACGCTACTCAAGAAACGATGGCTTATTCGGTTGCCGCTATTAAACTCATTTTTAAATATCTTCCTAGGGCTGTGATGCAAGGGGATGATGTCGAAGCTCGTCATAAAATGGCTATGGCATCCTATTACGCGGGTTTAGCATTTACCAAAGCGAGTTTGGGTTATGTTCATGCCTTTGCTCACACATTCGGTGCGAGATATGGAATACCTCATGGTATGGCAAACGGATTAGCCTTGTTGCCTGTGCTGCGCTTTTCATTATCAGAGATTGAGCCTCAACTAAGAAAGCTCGATGAGTTGACGGCCGAGGGGCAGTTAGGTTACGCAAGTGCTCAGCATTTTTTGGCGAATCTGGAGTCCTTGTTTTCAACTATTGATATTGAGCAAACCAGTGCGCTCATTCAACGTGAAGATGCTGATGCGCTTGTTGATTTAATTCTGAAAGAGGCGCACTGGAATTACCCTGTTCCCAAGTTCATGAACAGGGAAGAATGCACACAGTTATTGTTAAATATTAGCAAGGTGTAAATTATAGTTTACATGTGTGGTTTTTTATCCTTACACTTTGCTTGATCTTCTGCTAAAGATCCTACAATATCGACGGTAATACAAATATGGTGTTGGTTTCGGTGCGCCGTTGCCCGATCTAATACTGATAATTTCTAATAAAGTGTAAAGATTAATATACAATGAGTCGTTCTAAAGTATTCGGTAGTACGCTAATTATTGCGGGCACTACAATCGGTGCTGGTATGCTAGCGCTTCCACTTGCCTCTGCCGGCATTGGTTTTTCAACTTCAATTATCATCATGCTAGGCTTATGGGCTCTGATGGCTTTCACTGCCTTGCTTATGCTTGAGCTTCATCAACATGCGGAGAGTAGTGCTACACTTCATACTTTGGCGAAACAGATCCTAGGTCAAAAAGGCAAGTGGGTGGCAAGTTTTGCGATGTTGTTCCTTTTCTACTCGTTGTGTGCAGCGTATATCGCTGGCGGTGGTGCTCAGTTCGGAGACCGCCTTGCACAATGGTTTGACCTCGATATTTCAGGGCCTACATCAACGATAATCTTTACCTTGATTGTGACTTTAGTTGTGACAGTGGGTACCGGTACGGTCGATAAAGTAAACCGAGTACTGTTCGCGATGAAGCTCATTGCGATGGTTGCGGTGCTTTCTTTTCTTGCTCCAAACGTTACGGAATCTTACTTGTTAAGTATGCCAATCGAACAAGGCCTTGTTGTAGCGGCGATTCCGGTTATCTTTACTTCGTTTGGTTTCCACGGAAGTATTCCTGCAATTGTGAACTACTTAGACGGTGACACCTCTTCTTTACGCAAAGCCGTTATTATTGGTTCGACGATTCCACTCGTTATTTATATCTTTTGGCAAATCGTGACGTTGGGTGTGGTTAGCCAAAGTACTCTTATTGAAAACGGTGGGTTGAGCGCGCTTATTGGTCAACTATCGCAGACGGTGCACCAATCAAACTTAGGCAACATTGTCGGTGTATTTGCTGATTTGGCACTGTTAACGTCATTTCTTGGTGTGAGTTTAGGTCTATTCGAGTTTTTGGGTGATACCATCAAAGGAACTAACGATAAGCCTAATCGTTTGATTGCGGCACTAGTGACGTTTACCCCACCGCTAGGCTTCGCACTTTTCTATCCTCAGGGCTTTATTATGGCTTTGGGCTATGCAGCGATTGCCTTAGCGATTTTAGCCATCTTTTTGCCTTTGGTTATGGTGATCAAGGTTCGTAAATCGGATGATTTTACTGGGGAGTACCGCGTCGCTGGTGGTCAAGGTGCGCTAGTGATAACGGGCATCGCTGGCACTGGCATCGTATTAGCTCAGGTGTTAATTACGCTGGGTGTGCTTCCTGCTCTAGGCTAGTTGTTTAGAACGTTCTTTGAATAACCTCTAGTTACTGAACCCATCATAATCAATCAGTATTTTTAGGCCAACGAGTTTCGCTCGTTGGCTTTTTTAATCTGGATCAAATTACCGTAAGATATCCGGTGAAAAAATTGGTAGAAATGTGCTTTTATTTCGTACACTTAAGTTGTGGTATATCGATAATTTAAGTGGAGAAAACCGCTCAAAATACCATTGAATTTGCAACACAATGAGCTTTTCTTGTTTCTCTGCTTTGGTGTGGAGGTGAAGCATGGCGCACCGGAGTTTTTACCCGTTTGCAAAACCGCTTAACGAGCAACTGCAAACGCTAAAAGGCAGGATGCAGGCGCACTTGCCATGTATTGATAGGGTGTCATTTGCAAAATATCACCCAGACCAAGATGTGCTCAAATCATTTGCAGAAAGTGAGTTCGACACTTGGTGTTTAGCCCATCACGAATCAGCATTCCGTAAACTCCACCACCTCAATATTGCCTCTAAAAACGCGGTTCCTCGTATCGTCGAAGACCTTCATGATATTAATCACTGTCCTCGGGTTCAAATTTTACTCAAACACGGATATCAGTCGTCGGCTGCTATTCCTTGTTATGACAATAAAGCTTTTACTGGTTTTGTATTTTTGAACTCCACTCAACGTGATGCGTTTAGTTTAGAAGCGCTGAATGGTCTTAAACCTTATTTCGAAATGATTCGATTTGCGGTTGAATCAGAAACTCAAGTAGTCAACGCAATAGAAACGCTAGCGAACCGAATGCAATGTATGATGCCAGGCTACTCACCGGAGTATTACGCGCATACCAAACGCATGAAGTACTACAGTCAAATCATCGCAACGCAGTTAGCGGATCGTTATCACCTGAATGACGAAATGGTCGAAGATATTGGTATTTTTGCTCAGTTCCATGCGCTCGGTGATAGTCAGCTGCCAGTTGAAATTGCTAGCCGCCGAACAAATTACTCTCAAGAACAAGAGGCGATATTGATTCAACATATTGAGCGTTGTATCGATTCAGCGGATGACATAGTTGCCCGTATCGGAAATCCGGTTCACCCGAGTGTGACTTTGTTTTTGCAGATGGTTACTTATCAGTACGAAAACTTAAATGGTACTGGTTATCCGTATCGTTTAACCAGTGACGATATACCAATCGCCGCGCAAATTACGGCTGTCGCGAATGCCTTTGATTTTATGACAACGCACCATCCGTATAGACAAGCGTGGTCCATCCCATACGCATTGTTAGAGCTTGAAAAATGGGTATATCAGGGATGGTTATCTCGAGAATGTGTTAATGCTCTGCGAGAGCATCAAGGTTATATAAAGCAAATCATCCACAAATATCCCGAGCACTATACAGGCTTGGGGCTGATGTGAAGATCAGTAAAGGAGTTGAAATGTTGACGAGGAGGAATATTTAAACAATACTGTTTTTATATACAGTAATAAGTTTGGAGGTGAAGTATGTTGTGGGAAACCCTTGAAAGAGTAAACCGCTTACGCCAACAAGCACTTGCAAATCCTGAGTTTGTTGAGTCAGCAAAAGAGCACGAACAAGCACTTCAGGAGCAAGAATACCATTATCAAACTAAGAAAAAGCGTTCAGCCAAAGACAAACAAGGTAAAAAGTCGCTGGCCGATATCTATAAAGAAGTAGAGTTTGGCGCTGACGCTCGTCATTAATGTATTCACTGCGGCATTTTTCATTTCTTCATACGCTGCAGTATTCGTTCAAATTTATGCGAGAGCAGTGGGAGACCGCTGCTCTCGTTGACCTGCCTATAATTTACTAATGAAGTTCAGCCGAGCAAATTATCACTAACACTTAGCAATTCTCTCAATGATCTTGTTGATGTAATGATAATGACAACGGTTTGCATTTGTATCTTTGTTGTTATATAAAACCTCCCTTATTAATCGTTCTGTTGAATAAGAACGGCAAACGTGATCAACGAATGAGAGCTTTGAATAACTGTTATTCGTAAATGGCTATTAGGTGAAGTAGGGATGTTGGAAGCTAAAGCACTCCAGTTTGAGATTGAAGGCAAGTCATTGCTAAAAGCGTTTGATGTGACATTTGAACCCGGAAAAACATACGCTCTTGTTGGACACAATGGTTCAGGAAAATCCACATTGTTAAAGTTGCTGGCACAGCAACAGCAATACACAGCTGGTGACGTGGTTCTGCATGGAACGAGCATTAACGATCTCTCAGCGAAAAAATTCGCCCAACACATTGCCTACTTGCCTCAGCATCTTCCGGTGACCGACAGTATTTTAGGTCGAGATTTAGTCGGTTTTGGTCGTTATCCATGGCATGGTTTACTTGGACGTTTGAGTAAGAAAGATCACGACATTGTTGAAGAAGCAATGGCGATGACAGGCACACTAAAATACGCAGATCGCTTAGTGGACACGTTATCTGGAGGAGAGCGTCAACGTGTGTGGCTAGCTATGCTGTTAGCCCAAAAAACCGAGTATTTGCTTCTTGATGAGCCTTTGTCTGCGCTAGATATCAGCCATCAAGTAGATATGTTGAAGCTTATCTCTAAACTCAGTCAAGAACTGGGCTTGGGCGTTATTATTGTATTACACGACATCAACTTGGCTGCACGATTTTGCGACTACATCGTTGCATTACATCAAGGTGATTTGATTGCACAAGGCAATGTTGAACAGGTGTTTACTGAACCTAAGTTGAGGGACATATATGGGATAGAGATGAAGATCTCTGACCACCCTGCGGGTTATCCGGTGGCGATGCCAAGCTAAAGGTTGGAATAATGAGCAGTACAAACACTCGACTTAAACATTTCTCTTTCGCTCTCTCACTTAGTGCGCTTTTGGTCGGTTCCTTTCAAGCAGTAGCTGAGGCGTCACCTCGGGTGATGTCGGTTGATTGGACACAAACTGAAACGATGTTGGCTTTAGGGGTCGTACCTGTAGGCGTTGCTCAAGGGCAAGATTACGATGCTTGGGTAAAATCGCCACCGTTACCACCTCAAACGAAGGATGTAGGGTTAAGAACTCAACCCAATATAGAGCGTATTTACGAGCTCAGACCTGACCGTATTTTTATTGCCCCGTACTTCTCCTCAATGAAGCATCGCTTAGTCGATATTGCCCCCGTTACCACGATTGACTTATATGAAAGCGGGATCACAGATTGGTCGGTACTTACCAGTTTCACTCGGAGGTTTGGTGAAGAGCTAGGAAGAGAAGCGGAAGCTGAGGCACTTATACAAAAATATGAAGAACGTTTCTCTTTATTAAAACAGCGCATAAACAAAGACCAGCCGCCGCTTTTAATGATTCAGTTTATGGATACAAAGCACGTTCGTGTTTTTGGTCAAAATAGTCTTTACTCTCAGGCTATCGAAAAGATTGGGTTGAGTAATGCATGGAATGAAAAGACGAATAGCTGGGGCTTCAGCCTAGTTGGCATCGACAAGTTAGCTGGTATAAAAGCTCAAATTGTTATCGTAGAGCCATTACCTTATGGTGGAGCAGAGCAGCTCTCTCAAGACCCATTTTGGCAATATGTTGTTCAACAATCTGGTGAAAAGGTCATGCAAGTCGCGCCCGTTTGGAGTTTTGGTTCTATGCCTTCAGCACTCCGTTTCGCAGAGTTAGTTACGGTGAGTAAGGTCGAGGAGTTAACACAATGAAAACGATGCCTTTAAGCTTTGTGGTGTTACTTTCGGCATTTACCTTTTCTATTGGTGCTTTCCAATTGTACCAAGTAAGCTCATTTTCGTTGGCGCTAAGCAGTTTATGGGAGCCTAACTTTCAATCTATCGATTCTGTTTTACTTCACTTTAGCTGGTGGCCTCGCGTCTTCACCACGATTATATCTGGTGCTGGATTAGCGGTTGCTGGGGTATTGATGCAGCAAGTGCTGCGTAACCCTCTCGCTTCACCCACGACACTTGGTGTGGCGAGTGGTTCAAGTTTTTCTTTGATGTTAGCTACGCTATTCGCACCTTGGATGTTGGATATCGCGCCTAATTTGGTTGCTCTCATCGGCGGTGTGATATCGATGGGGTTGGTGATGCTGTTGTCATGGCGACGAGCGTTATCTCCAACGGTTGTCGTCGTTTCTGGGTTAGTGATAAACCTGTACTTTGCATCATTAAGTACGGTTATTCTGATGATGAATACCGAAAAGCTGAATGGGTTAATGATATGGGGAGCCGGTTCGCTTGTTCAGAGTGGATGGGGAGATTTCTCGTATCTTGCACCTCGAATCGCACTTGCTACGGTTATCGCATTTGTGATTGCAAAGCCGTTAAGTCTGTTGGAACTCTCCGAGCAAGGTGCCAAGAGTTTAGGTGTCTCGTTAGCTAAGTTGCGTTTTGTCTGTCTTGGGCTTGCGGTGTTAATCACTTCTTGGGTGGTTTCTGCCGTAGGAATCATCGGTTTCATCGGGTTAGCGGCGCCAGCGATTACTCGATTGATAGGTATCAATAAAATCCAGCATAAGCTTTGGGTATCAATGCTGATTGGTGCCATGTTATTGACTTTAACCGATTTGGTTATTCAGCAACTGCCAGGGCTAATGGCGAGTTTTATACCAACGGGAGCAGCAACCGCTGCACTGGGCGCTCCGTTACTGTTATGGCTGTTACCTCGTTTATCACAAAAGACGCAGAGCCATACTCAAACAGTGTTAACTCGACACCGTCAACATGTTTACAAGCTAAACCCTAAAGCGATCTCATTGGCGTTGATCGGCACGTTAATTTCTGTTGTTCTTTTTGCCACGGTTGCTGTGCAAAATGAAGGGTGGACAAACTTATTTGCTAGCCAAAATTGGATTTTTTTGGAATGGCGCGCACCTAGATTATTTGCAGCAGCAATTGCGGGGGCAATGTTAGCGATTGCTGGAACCATGATTCAACGCCTAAGTGGAAATCCAATGGCAAGTCCTGAAGTGATCGGTATCAGTTCAGGGACAGCGATGGGATTGATCATCGCGATGTTTACTGGGTTTGGTTCGTCAATTTTCACTCTTTCTCTAGGCGGGCTCGTAGGCGCATTAGCGACGGTATTAGTCATTGTGCTGCTAAACCGTAAGTCAGGCTTTCAGCCGGAGCGTATTTTGTTGACTGGTATTGCAATAACCGCACTGATGAATGCAATACAGAGCTTTATTCTAGCCACTGGTGACCCAAGAAGTTATCAAGCATTGGCTTGGTTGTCTGGGTCTACCTACTATGTCTCGGTTGAAACGTTACTCCCATTGTCTTTATCTGCGCTTGTCTTTATAGGGTTGAGTTTTCTCTGCGTAAGATGGCTAGATATTCTTCCTGTCGGTGCCGCTTCCTCTAAAGCACTTGGAATTCGAGTTGATCGTTCACGCGCAATACTGCTTCTTTTAGTTGCTTGTCTCACGGTCAGTGCGACATTGGTTGTTGGCCCGATTAGCTTTGTTGGGTTGTTGGCTCCGCATTTAGCTCGCTTATTTGGTTTTAACAAAGCGTCACAACACATGTTATGCGCCGCGATACTGGGGGCAGGGGTGATGTTGTTGGCTGATTGGTTGGGACGACAGGTCCTTTACCCGCAAGAAATACCAACAGGACTTATGGCGTCTCTCATTGGCGGTTTGTATTTAATGTGGGGTTTACGCCGTTTATAGAGATGAGTTAAGCCTCAACCAAGAAAGTACTTATACAAATAAGCACTCGTAGTGGCATTCGTAACCTATGCGAGTGCTTTATGCAAAACCTCTGGTTTGTCTTTTACGGAAACAACTGGCGATGCCGTAACTCGCTTTTCTTTCAGCGGTCGCTGAAGTCATGAAGGGTTGGTTTGGCTGCCGACAAAAAGGAGAAGAATATGACTCGGCAGTTTATGCTGACACCAACTTCGATGGCGGTTGTATTAGCTTTATCAACGCCAAATGTCTTGGCTCAGGAAGATGAAAATATAGTTGTGATTGGACAGCAGCAAGACAGTGCAGTTGGTCCTGATTTTCGTTATCTTGGAGCGAAGAGTCGGGCAGCGACGAAAACTGATATTGCCATCAATGAGACTCCAAGAGCGGTGTCTGTTGTTACGCGAGAGCAAATGGATGATCGTGCCTCTATTAGCATTTCTGACGCGCTACAGTACACACCAAGCATTCAAACTAACTATTTTGGCGAAGATAACAAGCAAGATTGGTTTATTATTCGTGGTTTTAAACAGGCGAACAGCGGGTTGTATCAAGATGGTACTCGTTTATATTCTTCTGGCTTCTATAGTTGGCAAATAGATCCGTTTGCGTTAGAGAGGGTTGAAGTTTTACGTGGTGCAGCGTCTGTTCTTTATGGGCAAAACCCTCCAGGTGGGGTTATCAATGTTGTCAGTAAGAGACCTCAATTTGATGGGGGGTCAGGACTTGTATCTTTGGAGTACGGTTCTGAAGACCGTAAACAACTTTCTCTTGACGTAAACTCTGAGGTGAGTGAGCAGCTAGCTTTTCGCTTTCAAGGGTTAGCGAGAAAAAATGGGACGAGAATTAGTGGTGTAGAAGCAGAGCGCATTCTTCTCTCTCCATCGATGACGTACAAATTTAATGAGACGTCTGAAATTACCTTTCTAACGAGCTATCAAAAAGACGACTCAGATCCTTATCTGCAATTTTTGCCAGTTGAAGGAACGTTAACGCCAAACAAAAATGGAAAGATCAGTGATAGTTTAGCGATAGGCAATCCTAACTGGGAGACGTTTGAGCGTGAGCAGGTGTCTTTAGGCTATGAGTTTTCTCATGCATTTAATGATACCACTTCATTTGTTCAAGCAGCTCGTTACAGCGAAATGGATGTTAAGCTAAGACAAATGTATTCGTACGTTTACTCGGCTGACGTGCCTGCGTTGGGGCAGGCTTTGGACCCATCAAATGAACGCAAAACCATACTTCGGGGCGCTTCAACAGAAGATGGGTCATCTGATGCTTTTAATATCGATAATCGTTTGATGCACCAAGTAAATTGGGGAAGTGTTGAGCATAACTTGATGTTGGGCATAGATTTTCAAATGATCAGTATCGATGGTAAAGATTTTGCCAATGACCCTATCGTTGCTAATGGTAATGCATTATTAAACACACCAATGGGAGCTTTGCCCGATCCTAGGTTTAATGTATTTAATCCTACTTATTCGGATAACATAATGTTACTCGATCCGAATACGCTACAACCATTGAGCGAAACCGATAAGCAAAGAACGAAAATCGATAATCAGCAACTCGGCGTCTACTTTCAAGATCATATGCTGATCAACGATAAATGGGCGATGTTATTGGGGGCACGTTACGACGATACAAGTAATGAAGTACATAATGTTACCACGGGTGCTCGCACGAAAGTCGATAATGGAGAGTGGACGTTTAGCGTGGGAACGGCTTATATTTCTGATTCTGGTTTCACGCCATACTTTAGTTACTCTCAGTACTTTGATCCAATTATTCAAGAAGACAGCAATGGTAAGCCAGCGAAGCCTGAAAGCGGTGATCAATTTGAAATCGGTATGAAATACCAACCGGATTCATTTGATGGTTATTTCAATATTGCAACGTATCGGGCAACAAAAGAAAACTTGGCTCGTATCTACTTGAGTGAATTAACGCAAATAGGAAAAATAGAAAATAACGGCGTTGAGTTTGAAGCTGTAGCTAATGTGACACCATCCTTAACATTGATCGGGAACATTGCGTACGTTGATGCAGAGATAAAAGAAGACATCAATAAGGCATGGGTTGGCAAAACACCTTCCCAAGTGGCGAATACCGTATCATCAGCTTGGGCACAATATCGTTTCTTTGATGGACCTCTTGATGGCTTTGCTGTTGGCTTAGGCGCGCGCTATACAGGTGAGTCATACGGAGACAACGAAGAGAGACTAAAAGTACCAAGTTATTTCTTAATGGATGCGACGGTCAGTTATCGAATCGGCGATTACAAGCTACAAGTCGCAGCTAAAAACATCGCGGATAAAAAGTACATAGCGACATGTGATGGCTTTTGTTGGTATGGCGACCGACAAAATGTTATTGCAAGTTTAACTTACGACTGGTGAGTTAACGTATAAATAAACACCCCTAACTTTAGGGGTGTTTATTTAGAAATCGGCTTTACGGACAAAGTGCGGGTTTTTGTACTTTTTCTGCGGACCAAACGATGATACGACAAGTTTGTTCCATAATGTTTTGTCAAACTCACCCTTTGGAATCGAAGGGTAGAGGGTTTCCTCTTCTTCTCTTGCAAAGTTCATATATTGTTTCTTTTTAATTTGATTGTACTTTTTGGCGATCTGGTTATGTTTTCTTACCCACTCCAGCTTGTAATTGTGGAGCACTTTTTCACCATCTTCGAGACTCATTCGAGATAGGAACAGTCGCTTGTATGAGACCTTTCTGTCCAGCATTGTGCGCATAACGGTTTGGATATATTTACCGTGATGCGTAATGGTAATGTCGTTTTCATCAATAGGAGTGACACACCAGCCTTTAGGTAAAAAGTCTGGCTTCTTAAATTGCTTATTACGCTCCATTAGCGCCTGATGTAAAACTAAATCAGAGGTGCCGCGGAACGTCTTTTGCCATTTACCGATACGAATTTGAATCGAACCAGGCAAGCGATAGATGTTAGTAAACTTATCTTTGTCCATGGACTTGTGTCATGAGATTAATGTGCATAATTAGAAAGCGGAATTCAGTCCAATGCCACAGGCAGTAGACTTAAGTACCGTACGATTTTACAACGACCTTGCGCGATATAGCGAGGGGTTATGTCAATAATAGGTAAGAAATAGAAAATTAGTTCACATTATGTAGAAATTGGAAGCTAACAAGGCTAAATTTTGAAGTTACACCAATTATGCCCATGCCAACTAAATAAAAAGAAGGCACGGGCATAAAATCACACCGCTTCTTCGAGTTGCTTGGTGTCTTCTTCAATCTGTTGTAGATGTCGGTTTGCTTGCTGTAACTGATACATTTGAGTATAACGACCATTTTGCGTTAAGAGTGCTTTGTGTGTGCCTTTCTCGACTAACTCCCCATGATGAAGAACAATGATTTGGTCTGCATCTAGGATAGTTGAAAGCCGATGAGCAATAACAACGAGCGTCATGTCTTGTCTGAGTACCGCCAAGCTCTTTTGGATTAAAGCCTCTGTTCCTGAGTCAATATTTGCGGTTGCTTCATCTAATATCAATATCTTAGGTTTTACCACAAGCACACGTGCTAACGCCAAAAGCTGTTTCTGACCCGCAGATAAATTAGTTTCGCCTTGACCTAACTGCGTGTCTAGCCCGTTAGGGTAACGATGAATTTGTTCTGCCAAACCTACCTTGTCTAACGCATCCCATATTTGATTGTCATCAACCGCCCGACTGAGAGAGATGTTTTCTCTGACTGAAGCAGGGAGAATATGTGGATCTTGTTGAACCATTGCCACATCTTTGCGAAGTACGTCTTTCCCTAATGTCTGAAGTGGACGACCATCTATGAGCAGTTCACCACATTGCGTTGGATAAAAGCCCATTAACAGTGACGCTAAGGTGCTTTTACCGCTTCCTGTATGCCCGACAAGCGCGATAAAGTCTTGGTGGTTGGCCTTCAACGAAATGTCTTTTAGGACGTCCTGTTTACCATCGTAGCTAAATGTGAGGTCTTTAAGTTCGATAGCACCTGACCTTAATGGTTGATGATCGCCCCCGTAAGTTTGTTCTTTCGCATCAATCAATTCAAAAACACGTTCGCTTGATACTAACGCTTGCTGAAGTAGAGCAAGTTGCTGAGTCATCTCAATTAGTGGTTCAGTAACTCGCGCAAGATAACTGATAAATGCATACAGTACCCCCACACCAATCAACTCAATACCATTAAAACCAAAGATCGCAACCAAGCAAAGCAACGCAAGACCAGCGAGCAAGTCCATTAATGGTCTTAGCAGATAGCCGTTTAGCCGAATCACTCGTTTAGATGCCACCAGATGCTCTGCGGTTAGCTCGTTGAACTGTTTATTAAAACGCTCTTCTTGTTGCATTAATTGAATGACACTCATCCCTTGAATGGATTCACTTAGATTCGCATTTATATCGGTCAATAGGTCACGCATCTTTCGGTAGCTTTCTGTACTTAGTTGCTTAAACAAGTACATAAAGCCGATGACGATCGGCAGCAATGCAAGCACAACGAGTGTGAGCTTCCAACTCATGAAAAACATAACGCCAAGCATTACGACAATCATGACCACGTTTTTCACCACGGTCGCGATCAAAAGCTCATAAAATTGCTGTAAAGATTCCGTATCGTTGGTGATTCGCGACACCAATTTTCCAGCAGGAGTGTAATCAAACGCAGATAACGGCTGCTTAATCACGCCAGAAAATACTTGCTTACGAATCGCTTTGATCGTGTTAGCCGCGACAATGCTAAATTGCAATGACTGAAAATACTGGAATGTTGCCGATACGATCTGAAGAGCGATATAACCTACTGCTAGCGAAATCAGAACATTTTGTGAATAGTCACCTTTAGCGATGTGCTCATCAATGAAATATTGAATCAACCAAGGGCCGCCGGCGCTAGCTAACGCTGCAATAAACAGCAAGGCGAGTCCTTTAATCATTGGCTTTGGTTGAGATAATGGGTAAGACATTAACCGTTTAAACGTGCTGGTCTGGTTCATTCATTATTCCTCCATCGCCTGTTCTAGTTTTTGGTACTCGAACATTTCGGCGTACCATCCCTGATGCGCTAATAAAGCGCTATGTTGCCCACGTTCAGTAATGTGGCCGTGATTCAAGACAATGATCTCGTCTGCTGCTTCCAATGCGGTGAGGCGGTGCGCAATAACGATTAGGGCTTGATCACGGTAGTGTGTTTCCAAATTCTTAAGGATTTGATGTTCGGTCCGTCCATCAACAGCGGAAAGTGCATCGTCCAAAACCAACACTTGGGCATTCAGCAGCATAGCGCGTGCTATCGCAATACGTTGTTTTTGCCCGCCGGAGAGTGTAATGCCTTTTTCGCCGACTTCTGTTTGGTAGCCTTCAGGAAACTTCTCAATATCGTCATGTATGCAGGCTAACTTTGCTGCTCTATAGACTTCTTCTTTCTCTGCATTAGGGTTGCCTAAGGCAATATTGTCGAAGATAGATTTGGAGAATAGAAACGGACTTTGGTTAACGACAGCAAAACGGTTGCGCCACTGTGGAAGTAGGGCATCCTTGATCTCGACATCACCGAATTTAATTGAGCCGTTTTCTAAATCATGTTGACGCAAAAGTAGTGTTAACAGGGTCGATTTTCCGCTTCCTACAGGCCCTGCAACTCCCAACATTTTTCCGGGTTCAAGTTCGATGTTTACTTCCGTCAAAGCGGGCGGTAAATCACTAGACCAGTGGAAATCGTCGATATCAATTTTTAACGGAAGTGGTTTATTTTCTATTGGCTTATTACCACTGATAATTTCTGGCTTTTCATCAAAGATCTCTTGTAGTCGGTTCCATGCGGCAGAGCCTCTTTCTAAAATGTTAAATAGGAATGCGAATGCCAGCATCGGCCATATCATCAACCCTAAATACATCGTAAATGCGGTCAGATCACCAAGCGTGATCTCACCTTTATC
Organism: Vibrio sp. D54; assembly: GCF_021728075.1. Taxonomy (NCBI): domain Bacteria; kingdom Pseudomonadati; phylum Pseudomonadota; class Gammaproteobacteria; order Vibrionales; family Vibrionaceae; genus Vibrio; species Vibrio sp. D54. Next base: position 49,476 of record NZ_JAKKCS010000011.1, read on the forward strand.
AACAAGGTAAGCACCAGCAGCGACACTAAGAAGGAAAGAAAGACCGATGGTTAACTGAATTGCCGGGTCAAATCTAGCATCGACTCTTGCGACAGCGATGTTCTTTTCGCCAGTATCATCCACAACCTCTTCAAAACGTTGCTGCTCTTGGTTTTCTAATCCGAAAGCACGTAGCATTCGCACGCCATTAAGTGACTCTTGTGTCATGTCTGACATGGTAGAAAAGGCTTCCTGAGCGACACGAAAGCGTTGATGTAGGATACGCACAATAAAGAAGATGATGATGGCAAGAAATGGCATTGGAAGAAGCGCCATTACGGTGAGCTTCCAGCTTACTTGCGTTACCATAATGATTAAAACCGCAATACCAGTGATCAAAGAGTCTGCGGCGGTTAAAACCCCTTCGCCGGCTGTCATAACGATATTACGCACATCATTAGTGCCACGAGCCATCAGATCCCCCGTCTTGTAACGTTCAAAAAAACGAGGTGGCTGTGTCGATAAATGCCTATATAGACGGTTACGTAGAATGGTCCCGAGCTCCCAGCTTGCGCCGAAAAGCCAAATTCGCCATAAGATGCGACACCCATAAATAGTAAAGATCAGTACAGTTAACCCTGAGAGCCATAGAATCAGCGTATTTGTATCTAAAGTGTTGTCTACGACGCCATCAACTATGATGCCAACTGCTTTGGGCGGAACAAGCTGTAGTGCTGATATCACAGCGAAAAGCAGAATGGATCCGACATAGTGCCTCCACTTTTGTTGGAAATACCAACGTAGCTGCCAGAATATTCTCATTACGCCTCCCGCTTTAAATTATTGAATTTGTTATAGAACTATTATTGAGCGAAATGATGAGTTTACAAGCACAAGTTATAGGCGGGTTTAAAAACGATAGATTGTTTCAATTATAGCCATGTGTCGGCGCAAATTACTGGTTTTATCTCTATGAGCTAACTGTGCGACGACATTATGTGAAATAGTTGTTAATGGTGGTTTTGGAGCCATTACCTTGCAATAACGATGAAGACACCAAAAGTAAAAGTGTTACTGCCACTCTATATGGGAATTAGCAATCGTCAGTTTGTATTTTGTATTTCACTTGGCCACCAGGAGTTTCTGGGTAGTAAACTTCGACATAACACATATGTTCTGGACCAACAGGCTTGTTTGCAAAACCAATAAGGAAGTAGGGCTCGTCTGGGCTATCTACCCCATACCAAGTGTTAATAGTGAGTTGCGGATCAAAGCCTGCTAGCTCTTTTGCTGGAAGAACATTTTTGATAAATCCAAAGTAACCAATTAGGTCGTTATGGCCGTCATTATCTAGATCAATGTTATATTGTATGCCGCCATCTACTGTCTCTTGAGATTGAATCACTGCTTTGGTGTAGACAAAGTTGTTGGCGGTCATGAGTGCTTCTCTGGCTCCATATAGAACCGCCACTCTGGCATCTTTTTGTAAGCCAAGAAATTTAGGAAATGCAACGACGCTTACAATACCAAGAATGATGATGCACACAATGAGTTCAATAAGAGTAAATCCTTGAGAGCGACGCACAGCCTTTCTCCATGTTTTAGAAACGAATAGGCGGCTATTCTGATATAGAAACTTTCAGGTCAAGTATTAAAAAAGAATGATAATAAGAGATCGGGATTGCAAATCTAAAATATAAAACAAGTTGCTTATTTTCGGGATGAGGAGTGATTTTGATAAAACCAAGGAATGAACTCGAGAGGATAAAATCCTCCCGAGTAAAGCGACTAAGATTCGTGTGTCAGAGCACTGCTGTTACGTTTAAAAATGAATCGCCAAATAAATAAGACAATTGCGATGTAACCTAATCCTACACCAAGCGCTTGCCAGTGCATGCCGTTATACATTGCGATTGGCATCAAAGAGATGATGAAGATGTCAGTGATTGAGCCAGGGACATAAGCGATGGCGTAATCATCAAGCACCTTGCTACGCATTTTTGGATCAACAATACGAAGCAACGCAATACCCATGGCAACCGTACCGGTTAACCAACCCCAAGAGAAAATGCCTTTCTCGAACCAATCATCTCCCATGATACGTGGGGCAACCCAGAAGATTAGCCATAGTGTGAAGGCGATACCGCCGATTGCAAGCACTACCATCGGCATTAAATATTGGGCTAAGACGGTAATCTTGATGGCTGAGATACCAAAGATAATCAAATAATCGGTACTGATGCCCGCAGCGTGTTTGAATGCACCGTCACAAAGATAGCGTGAAGCTTTCGTTTGTTTCGCGATGATTCGCACAAGCATGCCGCCAAGGAAGCCGGTTACGAACGTAGGAATTTGTACCTTATCGTGGAAAGAAGATAAGTAGTTAGCCGCTACATACGAGAAAGCCGTTACCACTACAACCAACGCCGCGTGAATCGCGAAAGAATCGACTGACAGGGAAGACATGGTGTCTTTCATTACCGGTTCTTGATCAACAGGCTTAACAAGGCCTTTGCGTTCGTGTTCGTCCATGCTGTCGAAGGTCGTAAAGCTACGAATCCAACCCATCTTCAATGCGAATTGCAGCATGAGCATGCCGACAGAAATTGAAATGAAAATACCCACGGTTGCGAACGTTAAGCCAAGTGTGAAGCCATCTTCCCAGCCAAGTCCCGTGAAGATTTCACCAACAACAGATGCAGAGCCATGTCCGCCCATAAAGCCCGCAGACATTGTCACACCAAAGCCAGGATTAATCTCTGGCCAGAAGAAGGTTGTGAGAACTAGACCAAACATTGCTGCAAACAACCACTGAGAAACAGAAGCGATTTGGTTAAACGCCCACAATGAGCCAGCACGCTGTGCGACGGTTTTAGGTGATGGAACATCCGTTGCCAGACCTAACGCAGAAAAAAGTGCAGCAGTTAATAGGCTTGCGTTAGCGGTAAACGTATCGGTCCAAGGCAGTACGTCTAACAGGGCTGGTCCAAAAATTAGACCGAATAATCCTGCGAGAACCGCCGATGGAATGTACATACGCTGTAATAATGGCGCGTGAACGCGAATGACTTTTGCCAAAATTAATAGTAAGCCAGCGATGGCTAAGTCAGTCAGCATTAGACCTTTAGGCATCTTATCCTCCAGTAAATGCAGTCAAGGGGTAGCGTCCTTGTGACCTACCTTGAATAAAAATCTCTCTCAAGCCAAAAAGCCACATACGTGACTAAAAGCGTTGAGAAATCAATGTCGTTTTCATAAGCAAAGGAATGTGCTTATGCAATTTGAAATGAGTGTAAATGTTGTGATTGCACACGAACAGGAAGAGAAATTAGATTAAATTTCTCGATATTTTTTTTGATAGTTCACTCAGGAAAGGCGGCAATCCTAGTCACTTTGTCAGAGCAATGCAATTGGTGTGAATCAATAAATTATGCCTAGTTAATGGGTGTCTCTGACTAACAACATGAAAAATAAAGACAATTAACAAGTAATAATATTTGTCATATCGACAATAAAAGTTAATTAAATGGTTAAATTGTCGCCGCTTTATGGGGTGACGTTATGGATTCACATGAGAAAGAATAAAATCGACCAAGGTACGGTTTTTAAGGGAAAGCTGTTTTGAACGGTAAAGCAGGTGGATCGGTTTTGGCTTGGGAGCATGTTGCTGCAGAATTTCTACCAAGGCACCAGATTGGATTTCCTGTTCAACTAAGATCTTTGGTTGCAGAAGAACACCAGAGCCTTTTAACGCGGCAAACTTAAGTACATCGCCATTATTAGACGTTAATCGGGTGTTGCTGTTTCCAAAGGTATTAGATGGCATGTTCACCACTTGTTGGCTTTCTCCTTGGTGATACTGAAACCCCAAACAATGATGATGTTCAAGGTCATCAAGCGATTGGATAGGGGCATGTTGCTCAAGGTAAGAGGGTGAGGCGCAATAAGTCATGTGGTATTCACCCAATTTTCTCGCGACTAACGACGAATCGACCAATTCACCGATTCGAATAATCACGTCAGCTTCACTTCGGTATGGGTCAATCAAACTGTTATCCAACATCAGCTCGACGTTCAGTTCGGGAAATTCTGCTAAGAAGTCAGCCACGATGGGCGCGATCACCTTTTTGCCATACGTGACAGGGCAATTAACTTTCACTGTTCCGGTTGGACGGTTAATCAGCGTCTGGATCAGGTTCTCTGCGTTGGTGATGTCTTCAATAATGCGGTGGCACTCTTGGTAGTAGAGTCTGCCAGCTTCGGTCAGGGACTGTTTACGCGTGGTGCGATGAATCAGCTGTGTACCTAAGCTGTGCTCAAGAAAGCTCACGTGCTTGCCAACCATAGTCGGTGAAAGATCAAAGTGGTGTGCAGCATTACGAAAGCTGCCGTGTTCGACCACGTAAGCGAAAACTTTCATGCTTGTTAATTTATCCATTGCACACCCAGAGTTGATAAAGAAATAACTAAAGCAGAGTTTATCAATCAAACGAGGTTAATTACAGTGGGCGTATGATTAAGAATGGAGAAAGAGATCCATCATGAATGATACGATTTTTGTTACCGCCGAACTGAAAATGAATGCCGATAAGCCAAGACAACAAGTAGTTGAAGCCATTGAACAATTTTGCCTTGATATGCAAAGCGAAGCGGGGTGCTTGCAAGCGAATGCGACCTACGATTCTAAAGATCCACAACGTGTGATTCTTTGGGAGCGATATGAAAACCGCGCCGCGATTGAAGCGCATTTTGCTATGCCGCATACACAAGCGTTTATTGCGGCTGAAATGGCAGAGTTAGTTCAAGCATTCGAAACCCAAGCTCAATAGGAGAGGCAAACATGAAATGGGGTATTTTAGGCACAAGCTTTATCTCAGGTGTCATGGCTGAGGCAATCCAAGGCGATGACAAGAGTGAACTGTACGCGGTTGCTGGGCGTTCGGAGCAGAACTTAAAGACATTCGCTGAGCAATATGGCATCGAGAATACGTTCAACGATTACGATGCGTTGATTGCCGATGAGCAAGTCGACATTATTTACATAGCATTGCCAAATCACCTTCATCATGACTTTATCGTTAAAGCGGCAGAGCAGGGAAAAGCGATCCTGTGTGAAAAGTCACTGTCGGTAGATATGGAAAAAACCGAGTTGGCACTAAAAGCAGTCGAAACGCACAAGGTATTCTTTGCTGAAGGTTTGATGTACTTGCATCACCCATTGATCAGCGAGTTGGTTTCGGTGATTAAATCAGGAGAGATTGGTGAACTTCGCTCGATTCATACTTCTTATATTGCGTCGATTGCACAGTTTGTGAATCCAGACAGTAAAGGTGCTTTGTATAATTTAGGTTGTTACCCAATGTCATTGGTGCATTTGGTGGTGAAAACCATGTTGGGTGAACAAGCCTTTGGAAACCGCGCTATGACGGCGATTGGTCGACAAGGTAACGATGGGAATATCTGTGAATCGAGTTTGATTATGCAATTCGGTGAGCAACAAACGGCGAGCGTGCACACTGCCGAAGATCATGGATTGAAACACCAATTCACCATTCTGGGTAGCAAAGGCTGTATTACGTTAGATTCAAACCCATGGCTACCAGCGCAAGACAACCAGTTTAGTGTGGAAATTTACGAGACGTCGAAGCGTGAAGTTTCTGTTCCGGCCGCTGGGGACGCTTTCTTCTATCAAGTGCGCAATATTCGCCAAGCGGTTGAAGCAGGGCGTACCTCGTTAGAAAACCCTTGTGCAACATGGGACGATTCTCATCGTATTATGCAGCTACTGACTGAGTGGGAATCACTGGCTTCAAAGTAAGTGTGTACTTGAACCAATGAACATAAAAACGGCGCACTAAATCCAATGATCAGTGCGCCGTTATTGTTTTGGGTTCAGTGTCTGTTAAATGCGATTATCGCCGGTGCTGAACGCAATGATTTGGCTGATTTCAGACAGGCTTCTGCCACTTTCTTGCTGCCATTGAACAAACGCTTTGTTGGTTGCATCGAGCGATTTTTTCGTATCTTTGCCACCTTCAATGATCTTGCAATTACGCAGGTAAGCTTCAACGTCGCTAGACAAGATGAAGGTATCAACGCCCATTTGACGCAGTGTGTAAGGGCCAGTATTTCCGCCTAGGCGATTGCCGCGTTTCTTCAAATACGCCCATAGGTCGGTGATTTTCTCTTGCGGCCAATCGGCAACCATTTTGCCAAACGAACCGTATTCGATTTTTGCTTCGTGGATCATACGAGCATTAGCAGGAATCGACATGACTTTAGTGAGATGGCGAATAATGCGTTTATCTGTTGCTTTGGTTTCCCATTGCTCGTCTGACAGCATCAACAGCGGCTCAATCTTAAATCCGAAGAACACCTCTTCGAAGTTCGGCCACTTGTTGCGAACCACGCTCCACGAAATCCCACTTTGGAATACCTTCATTGAAAAAGCGGCTAGCCAACGGTCGTCGGGAATCGCTGCCAGATCTTCTTTGCTTAGTGGATGAGATAAAAGCGCTTCAAGTTGATCTTCACCACCTTTACGCTCGGCAGCGCGCTGATAAATCGCGTCAAATTTTTCGATACTCATAAAAGAAGTTAGTCCTAGTTTATGTCGATATTTGCGAAACATACTACGCTTAAGTGGCTGAATCGTAAATTGATGGAGTGTCACAAATGAAGAAGGTCACATTAACGTTTGTCGGAGAAGGTTCGGATCGTATTGCGGAAAAATTCTATGCGTGGATGACGGACGGTGGGTTGGAAGACAGCATGATTGAGAATTTATCTGACCGTGAAATCTCAGTTGTCGGCATCAGTGATATGGATAATGAAACGCGTGATGTGGTAATCAATACGGAAATGAACTAACGAGTCGTCTTTCGTCAGCTATTAGAATCATATAAAACAAAGCCCTTCACGAGAAGGGCTTTGTTGCGTTTATGAGCATGGGAGCTTAGTTATTTACCAGCGTCAGACCGCTTGGGAGTGCATCACCGAAGATACGTTTCGATTCGCTGTCAGATAGCTCTTTGACTTCTTCAACCAGTGATACCCAAGATTCAGGCACCTTGCTTTGCTTCAACTTAGCCAGTACCTGCTCACGGTAGTCGTCTGAGATATCGAATAGTCGGTCGCCCGTCTTACGACAAATCATTACGGCTGCGAAAGCGATCATTGGCTCTTTCTGCCAGTTCTGCTCTAACAGCTTAGGCAACCACTGTTCCGCTTGTTCACGAGGAACGACGTTATGCTGACTGCCATATAAAGGCGTACGTGATGCCAAGCGACCCATTGCCCACCAGTGTGCTTGTTCGAACTGGTTATGGTTGATGGCTTTGCTCAAGAACCACGTAGCCAATAGAACTTTGTCTTCGACTTCTAGATGCTCTAGAGAGGCAGACAAGCGCACCATTGATTCGTAACCCATGTCTTGCGCTGCTTTGGCGGATTGTGGGTTTTTCATCGCGCCAGGGTGTAGGTATTTCGCGATGTCCGCCAAGATAGTTTCTTGCTGCTCTTGGCTTAAACCACCGGCAATGCGACGCCAGAATACCCACCAGTCAGTCCAACCTTGATGGTTCTTAAACTGAATGTTTTGCTGGTAGAGACCCCAAACTTGCTCAATGCGCCATGAGTCGGTTGGATCGCCAAAGCCCGGACGCAGTGCAAAACCTGCCAAACGAAGCCAGTTTTTCTCGTGTTGTTCAGAACGACGGCGACGCTTACGACCTTGTGCAAAGGTATCGAACAGTTGACGTAGGGTAGTGAAATCCCATTCATCACGTTTGCCCAGTTTCTTCTCAAGATCTTTGGCTAAGGTTTTGATCTCTTTACTTTCCGCGCTTTTCTTATTACCGCTGTAAAGGCGAGCGATCAGCTCCTTACATTCGTTCAGTTTAGGGTGAAGCTTAACTTGCTCGCTGTCATCGGTTTGCTTATTACGAACTTCGAATTCTAGCTCCCAACGTTTGCTATCGTCTTCTGCGCTGACACATTCCATCTTAAGTGTGCCGACTTCAGTCAACTGACACGCCAGTTGCACTTCTACACGCTCTTTCTGGTTGGCTTGTAGCTCGGCGCCTTCACCTTCAAGGGTGGTGATATAAGGCGGAAGAGGAGCAAACAAGTCCGGATCAACGTCAACCATCACACCGTTTTGAATAGCGGTGTTATTGGTTAAGGTGTCGTGGGTAGAAGTCAGCAGGTTAAAGCGAACGGGTTCACCTAGGGTAAGCGAGAAGCGACGACCACTTAAGCGGATCTCGTGTCCTTCTTCTGTACCTTTTGCAAGTAAACAAAGCGCTTTGCCCATCTTGTTCTTTTCTTGAAGATGCAAGAAGTAAGAACGCGCTGCACCACCACCAATTTTTAGCTGTGCACCACGACGTGCTTTACCAAACGCAACAGCACCTAGTGCAACAGACCAATCTGGATGTGGGTTGTCTAATACCGTAACAGGAGCGCCGCGCCAATCGGACAGTAGGGTAGTGACACGCTCAGTCACAAGTTCACTATTGAACACACCACCGTTAAGTAGCAAACCTACCGGAATTGCATTTTGTTTGTCGTCTTCAATGCCGAGAGCGGCACGAGCAACTTGTTGGTGCTGAGTTAAGAACTCGGCAACGTGTTTGCTCACCGCTGGGTCAGCAACGTATGGAAGACCAAACTCGACGACGGCGCTGCGGCGCTTGTCTGGTACTTCACTGAAATCAGAAAGCGGGAAGAAGCCATCTAAAGCGATTTGGTGCACTTCTTGTTTGCTCAACCCAATACTTTTTGTTCCGCCAAGAAGTTTCGAGCCGCTGCCTAGCATGGTGATTTTTACTTCTTCAGGTGCACTTGCTGAAAGCAGGTTTTCTTTCGCCTTGCGAGTTTGCTGAATCAGCTTAGTTAGGCTTGCTGCAGTGAGCTTCTTACTTTGGTTGAAGCGGCTCTCTGCAAGGTGTGCTAATGCTAAGTCGAGGTTATCACCACCAAGCATCAAGTGCTCGCCAACACCAATACGATCAAGGGCTAGTTCATCTTGAGAAGAGAAACTGGCTTCAATCAAGCTTAAGTCGGTGGTACCACCGCCGACATCGCACACTAGGATCAGTGGCAACTCTTTGAGCTCATCAGCTGCGGTTTGCTGGTGGCGTGCGTACCAGTCGTAACATACGGCTTGTGGTTCTTCGAGCAGGACGATTTTTTTCAAACCTGCCAACTCAGCGGCTTCAAGCGTGAGTTTACGAGCGGTTTCATCGAACGACGCTGGAACGGTCACAACCACATCTTGGTCTTCTAGCTTGTTGCTAGGATGACGGTAGTTCCATGCTTGACGAATGTGGTTGAGGTAGCTTGCGCTAGCAATGACGGGGGATACTTTATCTACGTCTTGCGCACCAGCCCAAGGAAGAATGTCTGAACTACGATCCACTGCTTGGTGCGATAGCCAGCTTTTAGCACTGGATACCTGACGTCCTTCCACCTTAGCGCCTAATTCACGAGCCCATTCACCCACGATCACATTACTAATGTCGCCAGAGACAGGTTCGTTTTCCCAAGGGAGTGTTAGGTCAGAAGGGGAGATTTGACCAACCGCAGGGTGATAGCGGAAAGAGGGCAGCAATGGTTTACGAACCACTTCACCCGGACCAATCAGTTGGTCGATGTCAAATAGGGATACTTCGGATTGTTCAAGGTTGTCGGTAATTTCACAATACGCCACCACAGTGTTTGTGGTGCCAAGGTCAATACCAACAAGAAAACGAGGAGATGCCATACAAACCTTCGTGTATTTAAAAACGGCACCCGATTGGATGCCGTTTGATTTCTATTTATTCTTCTTCGTTTGAGTTTTTCGCGTCTTCGCGCACATCGAACTCAACATGCCATTTTTGACCGTTATCAGCGGCAATGGCTTCTAAGTAAAGCGTACCAAGTTCTGTGGCGCGAGAGGCTAGAGTTACCGGAACCACTTCACCTTCACGACGACCTTCAGATACTGGCAGCGTTACTTGGATTTCTGGAAGCTCTTCAAGCTCTTCTGGTGCCCAGTAGTCTAGGTGAGTACCTGCTAGGTCATCACGACGAACGGTGGAGCCGAAGAATTGGAAGTTAACCGGTTGACCGATGATCAAACCAAACTCTTGGCTTGGTACGTCAACGCTTGAGCCTTCTTCCATACCAAATGGTGCTACACACAATGCTTCCATTGGAGGCGCCATGCCCGGAATCGCTGGCATCGCACTTTCTATACCCACGTAGTACGCCGAAGCAATACCACCACGGATACGAACACCTTGACCACGACGTACAGAGCCGTAGTAAGCCGCACCACTAGCAACCGCAAGGTCTAGATCCACACCTGTTAGGCGTTTTGCCATTTCAGCATCTGCTTCAATTAGCCATTCGTTGATCGTGTCTTCTAGACGAGTCGCTAGAAGTTTCGATTTCAGAACACCACCGTTGAATAGGATTGCGGTTGGCTTGATGAAGTCAGCTGATTGGGTTGCATCCGCACCTGGCATACCAGGCATGTTAGCGAATGGATTGAAATCTTGAGCTGCTGCTTCTGCGCCATTTCCTGAAGCAGAAAGGGCATTAGCTTGCTTAGACAAGAATGCAGCAATGTGACGAGTAATGCCTGCATCTTGTGCGTAAGGCAGACCCATTTGCGTTAGTGCACCACGGTTACGTTGAACAGGGTGATCAGTAATCGCAACTTGAGGGAAGAAGCCGTCAACCAGTGTTTGTTGTACTTCTTCTTGAGTCAGTTCTGTTTTCAGCGTTGCGCCAAGCAGTTTAGAACCACGGCTTGGTACTACGATTGGCACTGACTGAAGTTCGCTGTCGTTCAATAGCGCTTCTTTTGCGTCGCGACATGCGTGTGTCATTGCCTGAACTTGCCATGGCTGTAGCTCTTTGCCTTCTTGCGCTAGCTTCATCTTCAAGCGGTACGCAAGTGCAAGGTCCATGTTGTCACCGCCAAGTAGGATGTGTTCACCTACCGCGATGCGGTTCAGAGTTAGGTTGCCGTCGTCTTCAGTTACTTCAACCAAAGAAAGGTCGGTTGTACCACCACCGATATCGACCACAAGCACGATGTCGCCAACTTCAACTTCGTCGCGCCATTTGTCGTTGCTGTTATCGATCCAGTTGTAAAGCGCAGCTTGTGGCTCTTCTAGAAGCGTTAGGTGCACAAAGCCAACGTTACGTGCTGCTTCTGCAGTTAGATCGCGAGCAGCAGGATCAAAAGAAGCAGGAACTGTAATAGTTACGTCTTGATCGGCAAGGTTGTGATTTGGGTTCGTGTGATTCCAAGCATCTTTTAGGTGCTCTAGGTAAAGCTCTGTCGCACGAAGAGGGGATACTTTTTCCACTTCTTCTGGGCTACCTGCTGGCAGGAAAGCATCACGACGGTTTACACCAGCGTGGCAAAGCCAAGATTTCGCACTTGCAACAAGGCGAATCGGTGTTTTTGAACCTAGGTTACGTGCAATTGCACCAACTAGAGCTTTTGGCTCGCTCGACCACGGAAGAACGCGTGATTGCGGGTTCATTTCGTGCTCGTGCGGCTGGTAAAGGAAAGAGCCTAATTGGCTGCGAGTCTCTACCGTGCCCGGCGCAGTAAGTTGCGGGATAGGCATCACTTCAACGCGAGCGTCTTCGTTGTGTGTATCAACAAAAGACATGACACAGTGTGTTGTACCTAAGTCGATACCAACACTGAATTTAGGCGTCTGTTGAGTTTCAACAGACGCTTCTTGAGAATGGTTTTCTTGGTTCATGTGTTCCATTACAGCTCAACCTCAGCTGGAGCGATCACAGATGCATCGTAGTTCTCAGCCAGTTTAGGCAACGTCATTGATGTTGCTTTCCAACCTTTGTGAACTAGCGTGCCGTTGAATGGCGCGCTGCCTGTTACGTTGCCAGTTAGGCGGATTTCTTGTGGGTTGAAGCCTTCTTCAACTGTAATGCGAGTTTCTTCGTCTTCGTTACGAACGTGCGCTAGCGTCACGTAGTCGTTCAGTACTTTCTGACCGCCAGTGTGGATTACGCGAGCGGCTGCGCCTACTTCTTCATCAGAGAATGACGTTAGGTCTTCTTTTAGGAAGTCAATCAGACGAGCTTCTTGTTGCATGATAGAAAGCAGCTGCATTGCAGAGTCCGTTGACGCTGTTGCAAGTTTTGATTCAACTTCCACCACTTTTTCGACGACTTTCTCTACTTCCACTACTTTTTCTACTTCAACGATCTTCTCAACTGGTTTCTCAACCTCGACGATTTTCTCGACTGGTTTTTCTACCACTTTCTCGACCACTTTTGATTTACGCGACACTGCAACTAGAAGAAGCAAAACGCTCGATGCGGTTAGGCCAGCGTGAAGCATATCGAACGTTTGAGGAATTAGGTTCAAATCAATGTTCATGACGTTTTTTCTCTTTCTATTGATTTATTGGTGCTCAGTATTGGCTCATATTTGTTCACTAAAACGATCGTCTTTGCGATCTTGCACCAAGTTTAGACATTAAAATGATGACGGATGTTAGCATATTCAAGGCTTAAGGCTGTAATAATTCGTGACTATACCGTACGAACAGCGTGAAAAATCGACGATCAGACTCCCCAATATAGGTTGTTGCTTGATGTTTGTGCATTGCTAACGCAGTATTTCAATAGATCCCGAAGTTTAACTTACGGAAGTATCAAAAATTACGATATGACACAAAGCACCGCTCATAAGAGCTTTATAAAACGACATTCAGACTCTATTTTAGCTTTTTTGGCGACTTTATGTGTCACTGCTGGTGTAGTTGGTGCTGCTTATACAATGCAGCAACGGTATACACAGACGACGTTTGATACTTTAGCCGACCGACAAGCAGAATCACTTAAAGCAAACGTCGAGAATGATCTAAAGTTCATTGGTGCGGGCGCAAACTTTTTCCATTCGATTGAGCGAAGCTATTGGCCATCGTTTCCCATGTATGCGGAACAAGTGATTAATAGCTCACGAAGTCTTATTGGACTTCAATGGATGCAAAAGGTCGAATTCGAAGATCTTGATGAACATATTTTAAAGACCCGTCAAAAATTTCCAAACTTCCAACCGTTTACCGTTCCTAAAGATGGTCCCAAAACCTACGGGTACATTTTTGAACACAATGAGCCAATTTTTATCGCGTCGGATATCTACCCAAGAACACCGGAAAACCTTTCTCTATTGGGTTTCTATTTTTCGCGTAAACGCTTCGATTTAATCTTGGATGATATTTCCGAAAATGGGCGAGCGAATGTCTCGGATAAAGTTCGCTTACTGCAAGATGGTTATGACAAGTCCATACCTAAGACTGGGTTGCTGGTGTTCCATCCAGTGTTCGACTTCGAGAACAAATATTTATTGGGAGTAGTGACCGGTGTTATCCGAAGTACGGTTTACTTTGAGGATTTGATTACGAAAACCGCGACGGAGCTCGATATGTCGGTGCGCGTAGAAGATTTGGGATTCGACGCAGCAGATGACCCTGTTCTCTTTCAAAGTGCTAGCTGGGATAACATTCGAGGAACCGTTATAAGCCGAACCATTCAACTGCCTAACCGTGAATGGCGTATTGACTTTAAGCTTTCTGACGCAGTCTCAGCTTGGGAGCGTTCTATTTTAGCGGGCACGACGCTAGCCGGATTGGTAATCGCCTTTTTGATCAGTTGGATTGTGAATTTACAGTCTCGAGAAAAAGAGCGCTTAGCGGTCATGTTGGAGCTCAAAACCGTTGAATTAAAAAGAATGGCAGAGCGAGACCCTCTAACTCAACTACTTAATCGCCGAGCATTCAACGATCATTTGCTCAATCAGATAAACAAAGGTGTTAACTTCGCCTTGGTTGGTTTTGATATCGACCACTTCAAAGTGATTAATGACAAACACGGCCATTTAGGTGGAGATGAAGCGTTACAACATGTCACTAAGCTGGTCAGTGCTAATTTAAAACCGGGAGATAAGTTTTACCGAGCTGGTGGTGACGAGTTTTGTATTATTTCTAAAGTCATTGATAGAGCAGTGCTAGAAGCTTACCTAGAAAAGTTACGGAGTGTTGTGGCAAGTACGGCTTTTGATTATGGTGATGCGTCAATCATCTGTACGTTGAGTATCGGTGCGGTTATCCATAAAGAAGAAGATCCTGAGAGCTTGTATCACAAAATGGATAGTCAACTCTATTTGAGTAAAAAAAACGGCCGTAATAATGTGTCGATCGGCGATTAAATGGGCGCACAAATTCGAGTTTTACGCCGTGTTACGATAGAATCGCACGCTTTAAATTTTTATGTTAGGAACCAAGGCAAACTATGAACCATAACCGTATTGTATGCTTCGATTTAGAAATGTGTTGCTGGAACGAAAATGGCGTCGGCAGCACGGGTGAAATTATCGAAGTGGGGTTAGCTGAAATAGATTTGTCTAAAGGTGAGATAGTCAAGCGTGCTCAATACTACGTGAAACCAGAACACGATGAAGTGTCTCTGTTCTGCGCTGAGTTAACGGGCATCACACCACGTAAGATTGAAAAGCAAGGACGCCCACTAGAAGAAGTGCTTAAATCTATGGTTAAGAACTTCGGTGGTCGCAACAAAATCTTTGCATCTTGGGGGCGAGATGACCTCATTCTGCTAGAAGAGTGTAAGCAAAAAGGTATTGAAGCACCGTTCACAGAGTTCATCAACTTAGCGACACTCTACCGTATTCAAAATCGTCTTAAAGATAAACGTATAGGCCATCGAGCCGCTCAAGAAGCAAAAGGAATAGACTGGGAAGGGCGTCAACACTCTGGCTATGTAGATGCATACAACTTAGCTAAGCTTGCTTTGACCATGTTTTAGTTATTCGAACCTAGCTAGCTTGTAATTAAATTATCATCCAACCATTGTTGTTTTGTCATGCAGTCTGTTTAGTGTGGAAAGAGCTAAACACATACCTTGACCAGTACTTTAAATAACAATGTCGTTGGCTTATTGAAAAACGCGCAGAGTGCGCGTTTTTTTATGGCTACAGAAGCGATATCTGTTGTCATTATAGGGGTAGGCTGGAGCTAGCCAGAGACCTATATACTCATCTCGTTACTTTACTGAGACTGTAACTTTGCTCGAATGAACTCGCTGTGATCAACATAGAGTAGCTCTGCTGTTTTACGGATCACCGCGTCTTCTAGCGGGTCAATTTCGCCGTCTGCGTAAGCGACTTCCCACATGCTTTTGATTAAGTTGTAACGAGTTTCTTGAGTCAGTTCTCTTAGTTGAGAGGTAAAGTCGTACAGCGAAGCGGAATCTTTTATTTTCTGTTGCGCTTGCTCTAACAAAGTATTTGATTCTTCTTCATTTAATGAAAGCAGTTTCATCAATAAAGAGCGCTTTGTTTCTTGTTCTCTATCATCGACACTATGGTCTGCGCCAGAAACTTCACAAAGCAAACACGCGATAGCCATGTTAGGGGAAAGTGTGTTGGTTTGGCTTAAATCAGAGCCATCAATGAGTTGTTTAAATAATGATGTGAGAGAATTAAACATAATGAACACCGAGCTATTGTTTATTTGGTTAACATGGTAATAAATACGGAAGATCTCAAGGTGCGATACCAAATTTAGCTCGCCGTTGACATTTAAGAACGGCCACTTTCTCCTCAAAAAACCTAAACTCCTGAGTTAGTTCAAGGTGACTTGCCTCTTACAAAGGGCAAGTCATTTTGGGATTGATACTCAGCTTTCAGCACGTGTCGGTGGAAAATGAACTTCGTCACCATCACTCGTCAGAATACTAATTTGACTTGGTTTGCCTTCATCATCAAGGCGTAGCTCACCAATGGCACTATGGTTAACCAAGCGATAAAAGTTGTGCGTACTTGGTGCGCGTTTGTAAATCTTGAGTCGTTTACGTTTTGTGAACCAGTTTAAAGGTGAGCGAGGGCTGTATAGCAGTCTATCTAGGCCATCACAAATATTGAGCAGTTGTGTAGGGAACTGATTTTTAATTCCACTACAGGTGATTTGATAGATATTCGGACTGTTTTTTCGATAGCGGAGCTTAATATCGTATGCAAAAGAGTAGTGCACGTCGCCAGAGAGAATAACAAAGTTAGTTGGTGTCTTTGTGTGTGTGAAAATACTAATAAGAGTATTCGCACTTCCGGGGTGAGCCATCCAGTTTTCAGCATCAACCATCAATGGTTTACCAAGCATGGTCACCACACGTTGTAGTGCTTCGATAAATTTCACACCAAACATTGGCGCAGCAGAAACAATAACAACTTTGTCTTGATGCACGAGCTCCTGATGGAACTCAATCATCGCTTCCCAGTCCATTAAGCCAGAAGGTTTGTTCATTTTAGACTCAGAACGCCAGCGTCTGGTTCGTGTATCTAGCACGACAACTTTTGGTGTCGTAGGAATGGTGTAGTGCCAATTCTCAAAGCGATACAAATATTGAATAAATGCATCTTGGGTTTGCGAGGTTCGCTCATCGATAAAGCGTTGAGCGAGGCTCATAAATTCATCATTGAATTTTTCTGGCGCATTTCCCCAACCTTGGCAAAGCCAGTAAGCAATCAAGCTATTACCGATAATGCGTTTTGCAAACGTGTTGCTGTATGCGGCTTGTTCCCAGCCTATGGTGAGATTCCAATCGTCGGTGACATCGTGATCATCAAAAATCATATAGGTTGGAATGTGAGCGAGTAAGCGTTGAACCTTTTCCAGACCTGCGACGAATTTATCAATTTGTTTTTTTTCTTCGCGCCATTGCTGCTGCCATTTGGGTTCAAGAACTTCTCCGCCGACAGTAAATTCGTTTTCTAATAAACGATCCGTTCGAACAAGCTTCCACAAGGTCGGAGACCAAACCAATAAGTACATTGCAAAGCACTCAGCAAAGCTTATTAGGTGATTCTCACACTCTTTGGCGCTGAATATTGGTGTCCCTCGGTGTGGAAAAAACTTACTTAGTGAACTGTCATCACTCACATAATGAGGCAACAATTTATCTCGACCATAATAGCAAGCAGGGTGTTGGTAGAGCTCATTGGTATTTTTTATCGGAGCTTGATCGAATTCTTCGCCTGGCAAACCCAATAAAGCTATGACTTGCTCAATGGCATCGAGAGTGGGGCCTGCAACATGGTCTGCATAGATTTGATCACCACTCATGATGAGCATATCCGGTCTTTCTTCAATGGATTGAGACGCGATTTTATGATCCGCAGCGACCAATGTATCATCACTGAAGTGATGGGGATTACGGCAAGATCCATGTAAGAGATAATCCGCTTTTTCACTAACGAGGAACTCAATACCCAAGTTTGGCGTATTATCTTGCTCATAAGTCAGGTGAGGGAGCAGTTCCGTCACTAAGCCATATTGCGTTTTTATTTGATAGCGTAACGCTTGATGGGTTGGAAACTCGCCTTCTAATTTAAGTAAGCAACACCACGCATTGAGGCCGATTTGAAGCTGTTCTTTTTGTTCACTTAAAGGGGTTTGATAAAGGATGGAGGCGTTTTCATCCGTAATTTGCACCATACCCTCCAAGCGTTGGGTGGTGACTAGCCAAATATTGATTTCAGTTGCGGTCACTTTACGTAGGATCGGACCTGCAACGACAAGAGGAAGTGAAGAAATTTCAGTCGTGTTCATCAATGCTGGCAAAACGGCTCCTTATGTGTCAGCTTCTTCTTCTAATATTTCGATAACTTGCGAGCTACTAAGTTCATGTCCCATAAGGAACAAACCAAGCATCGCATCGGCTTTTGACGCGTTATTACTGTCTTCATCCAAAATTTGCTGAAGCCGAGTTCTAATTAGGTCGATTTCGTGTTCGACGAAGCCACGCCCTTCTTCGTCACCTTGACCATCTTCTGGTGCATTATCAAAGTGCAAAAACAACATGTCACCATCGAGTTGAGTCCCTATCAACCTCTCTGGCAGCCATGCTTCTCCCATCACAATGTCTGGGTCTGTGTCTGCGGGTAAATGATTCAAGGTAGAGATGAGTTCTGATGCTTTCACTTTTTACTTCATTATGTTTGATTTAGAACTAAGCTAGAGTTTACGCGCTTGTTGTGATGGTAAAATATTCGCAAACAAGCTCACCTAGTCGTGCAATATTAATATGATCTTGGGACTCAAACTGTCACGAGGATGACAACATTTGCCATTGTAACGGCTATCATCAGCTGAACATAAGCTTTTAATGGCAAATCATTGATGTTTGCCTGCTTCTCAACCAACATTTTTCGAACTCATGAAGAGATTAATTCTAACAACACTCGCTTTACCTTTAGCTGCGGTAGTTTCTTCTGTGCATGGTGCAGAAGAACAAACGTGGGGGATTGCTGCGATGTATCGCACAGCATCGATTCCGTTTTATACCGCCGATAATGACTCTACGGTGAGTACATTTGTACCAATGATGTTCTTTGAAAACGAACATGTGTATATCAATGGCATTGAAGGTGGCGCTTTTTTGTATAACGAGAGTGATTCTGACTGGCGTGCGAGCGCACTCATGCGATTGAGATTTGTCGATATTCCCATGTCACTACAAAATGCTAATGAAGGGGACAGAGTCGATTTCGGTGGGCAAGTGCGTTATAGCATTAACGACAATTGGCGCGCAGAAGTAGAGTTGATGACGGACGACGAACTCCAGTTTCACTCTAATTACCGCCTTGCTGCCAATTATGTATTTGGTGATTGGGAATTAGAGCCATCGATTACGATTCGATACAAAGACGCTGATTTCAATAGTGAATATTATTCCTTTAAGGATATTACTGGCGAGAGAATTGGAGCTGGACTTGACACCAATCTTGGTATTAAAGCGCGTTACCATGTAACTTCAAATTTGTATTTACTGGGCGAGACGAGTGTTACTCGCTTAGATGATAACGCCTACAACAGTCAGCTTGTAGAAGATCGATATCAGGGAGAAGTGTTTGTCGGTTTTGGCTTTTTCAACGATAAAAGCAAAGTTCCGAAACCGACACTGAGCAATAAAGCATATCTACGTATTGCGCATGGTTGGGCGACGCCTTCGAACATCGGTGAAATATTTAGCCTTGAGAGAGAAAAAGACCCATACGACAATCAACTTACTTCATTGTTTTATGGGCATCCATTAACGGATGAGCTGTTTGGTTTTCCTCTTGATATTTATTTAACGCCAGGGTTGGTTCATCACTGGTCGTCCAGTGTTCAGTCTGCGAGCACAGAATACGTCATGGCGATTAAGGCTTATTATACGGTTAATTGGCCTACGACTTGGCGATTTGGTGTAGCGGAAGGTGTGTCATACATTGATAGCATTACCTATATTGAAGGCACAGAAATGGAAGACAAGGGTTATACACCAAGCAAGTTGCTCAACTACCTAGATTTCTCGTTTGATGTCAATGTAGGCGATCTCTTCAACCAAAAGAGCTGGAACAATATGTGGGTGGGCTATTCATTGCATC
This sequence comes from Vibrio sp. D54, assembly GCF_021728075.1. Classification (NCBI taxonomy): domain Bacteria; kingdom Pseudomonadati; phylum Pseudomonadota; class Gammaproteobacteria; order Vibrionales; family Vibrionaceae; genus Vibrio; species Vibrio sp. D54. The sequence goes on from NZ_JAKKCS010000011.1 coordinate 68,938, forward strand.
ACCGCTCGGCGATTTTTGAAAGCGCTTCCCAGTTTGGGCGAATTAAAGGTGGGAGCAACTACAATACTATTTATTTCCAGTTCGAGTTTTAGCGCATCGCGAGATGCATATAGGTCGGATTTGCAACTGACTTATTTATCACCCATTATGAGTAAAGATGAATAATACTATGCTGCTTTCAACGAGAAATTTCGTATATCGTGCCAGAGTTAAGGCTGTTTGTGATGCATCTGATGAATCGGATGGCATAAGCACCATGAGTATCGACTCCTCATTCAATCTTCAAATTGAAGCGATAAATTGTACCAACGCGGAATTTGCCAAACGCTTTTTTGCCATTCACGGAGAAGGGCACTTGGAGGGCGATGAATGGTTGGTATTGTACGTCAACTCTCTTGACGTTAAGGCGGGAGACAATATAGAAATCCGTAGCGATGTCGCGTTTAATGCGATGATCGAGAATATGATAAGCGAAGCTGAGCGGTCTTTAGAAAAAGTCTACCTCGATGCAATACGCAACTTGGAGAAAGTGAATCGTTTTTGACGATGTAAGAGACCCTATAAATACGATAAAGGCATCAGGATCCAAAAAGGGATTGGCGCGAACCAATCCCTTTTGTATTCTGGTTTATTCTAACTTACGCCATTGTTGCAAGCTGGCTTTGCGCTTCTGAAATGCCTTTCGATGCCGCATCCTCACCCATGTTTAGCGCCTCTGCGTAAACAAATTCCACATCAGTGATTCCTACAAAACCCAGTACAGTGCGTAGGTATGGCGTCACGTTGTCGGTTGGTGAATCTTTATGGATACCACCGCGCGTCGTTACTACGATCGCTTTCTTACCTTCAATCAAACCTTGAACGCCGTTTTCTGTGTATTTGAATGTCACGCCTGCACGAGCAATCAAATCAATCCAGTTTTTAAGCTGAGTCGGAATGGTGAAGTTGTACATTGGTGCAGCGATAACCAAAGTGTCTGCGGCCTTTACTTCTTCAATCAAGGTATCAGACAAGTCGACCACCGCTTGCTGTTCTTGTGAAAGATCTTCCGTTGCGCGAAGTGCAGTGGCAACGGCGAAGTCCAAAACTGGCAGTGGGTTCGCAGCCAAATCACGAACAGTAAGCTTGTCTTGGTCTACATTTTTGATGAAGTTTTCAACCAATTTGTTTGATTGAGAGTAATCGCCAAGGATGCTTGATTTTAGAGCTAGTACACGAGACATAATGGTTATTCCTTAAATAAGTGCTTTCGACTATGGGAGCCATTATAAGCAACGTAAGTGAGTTCAAAAGCCTAGCGATTCGCTGAACATGTTCGAAAAAATTGAATGAGCTTTCGGTTATCTTGTTACAGATCTTGTGTGATACAATCCGCGCAGTTTTTGTAATGAAAAGAATAGGAAACGCTTTGACTTCGTCACAGCCCCCAAAAAAGAATCTAGCTGAAGAGCAAGCGACACCGTCAAATGGTGCGCAAAAAGCGACAGCGAAACAAGCTCAAACACCTCAGGCTCAAGTGAATAGTGTGGCATCTCTGCGTAAAGCGCTGAATCAGTGCATGATGCGCGACCGTTTCCGCTTGAGTAAACGTATTTCTGGTGCAAGCAAAATTAAGAAGGACGCAGCGCGCAATGCTGTGTTCGACGAAATCGCATTAGACATCGCAAAATCCATGATGGTTGCAGAGCAGCGCAGCAACTACAAACCAACGATTGAATACCCAGAAATCCTGCCTGTAAGCCAAAAACGCGATGATATTGCGAAAGCGATCGAAGAAAACCAAGTGGTTATCGTCGCGGGTGAAACCGGTTCTGGTAAAACCACTCAGCTACCAAAAATCTGTGCTGAGCTTGGTCGCGGTAAATTTGGCCTGATTGGTCATACTCAGCCTCGTCGTCTTGCAGCGCGTTCGGTTGCTAACCGTATTGCCGAAGAGATGGAAACCAAGCTTGGTGAGTTTGTTGGTTACAAGGTTCGATTCAACGATCAGATCTCTGAAAATACCCAAATCAAATTGATGACGGACGGTATCTTGTTGGCTGAAATTCAGCATGACCGTTTCTTGAATCAATACGACACCATCATTATCGATGAAGCGCACGAGCGCAGCCTCAACATCGATTTCATCTTGGGTTACTTGAAAGAGTTGCTGCCACGTCGTCCTGATTTGAAAGTGATCATCACGTCGGCAACCATCGACCCAGAACGCTTCTCAAAACACTTCAACAATGCACCAATCATTGAAGTATCGGGTCGTACTTACCCAGTAGAAACACGTTACCGCCCACTAAGCGGTGATGACGACAATGATCGTGACCAGCTTGAAGGCATCTTCGAAGCGGTAGATGAACTGTGCGATGAAGGTTTAGGTGACATCCTGATTTTCATGAACGGTGAACGTGAAATCCGTGATACCGCAGATGCATTGTCCAAACGTAATCTGAAGAGTACGGAAATTGTGCCGCTTTACGCGCGTTTGTCGGCAGGTGAGCAGAATAAGATTTTCCAACCTCATACTGGTCGCCGAATTGTACTGGCAACCAACGTGGCAGAAACCTCGCTAACTGTTCCGGGCATTAAGTACGTTATCGACCCGGGTACGGCGCGTATCAGTCGATACAGTTACCGTACTAAGGTTCAGCGTCTTCCAATCGAGCCAGTTTCTCAGGCGAGTGCGAACCAGCGTAAAGGTCGTTGTGGTCGTGTGGAAGAGGGTATCTGTATTCGTTTGTACTCAGAGGAAGATTTTGAGTCACGCCCAGAGTTTACTGATCCTGAAATCCTACGTACCAATCTAGCGTCGGTTATCTTGCAAATGACGGCACTTGGTTTGGGTGATATTCAAGCGTTTCCGTTTGTGGAAGCACCGGATAAACGTAACATCCAAGACGGCGTACGTTTGCTGGAAGAGCTTGGTGCGATTAACTCTGAGGTAAAAGACCCGAAAAAACGCCTGACTTCCATTGGTCGCCAATTAGCGCGTTTGCCAATCGATCCGCGCTTGGCGCGTATGGTATTAGAAGCGCCAAAATATGGTGCGCTTAAAGAAGTGATGATCATCGCAGCTGCCTTGTCGATTCAAGATCCACGCGAACGTCCTTCAGACAAACAACAATCGTCAGACGATAAACATCGTCGCTTCTTCCATGAAGAGTCGGACTTCCTGACATTTGTGAATTTGTGGGAATACATCCAAAAGCAGCAAAAAGCCTTGTCTAGCAATCAGTTCCGCAAACAGTGTAAGCAAGACTATTTGAACTACTTGCGCGTTCGCGAGTGGCAAGATGTGTACTTCCAAATTCATCAGTCGATGCGTGAGATGGAGTTCAAGCTTAACGATGAGCCCGCTTCTTACCATGGCGTACACAGTGCCATTTTGGTTGGTTTGCTGTCGCACATCGGCATGAAAGACCAAGAAAAGAATGAATATCAAGGCGCGCGTAATGCTCGTTTCCATATCTTCCCTGCATCAGGTCTATTCAAGAAACAGCCTAAGTGGATCATGTCTGCCGAGCTGGTGGAAACCTCAAAACTTTGGGGTCGTATCATCGCAAAGATTCAGCCAGAATGGATTGAACCGTTAGCTAAACACCTTATTAAACGCAGTTACAGTGAACCACATTGGTCGAAGAAACGCGCTGCGGTGATGGCGCACGAAAAAGTGATGCTTTACGGCGTACCAATCGTGCCGAAACGCTTGGTCAACTACGGCAGTATCGATTCGACCGTAAGTCGCGAAATCTTCATTCGTAGTGCATTGGTTGAGGGTGAATGGGAAACCAAACACGCGTTCTTTAAGCAAAACCGTAAGCTTCTGCAAGAAGTGGAAGAGCTTGAACACAAATCTCGTCGTCGTGACATCTTGGTGGATGATGATGAGCTGTTTGATTTCTATGACCAACGCGTTGGCACCGAAGTGGTGTCTGGTAAGCATTTCGATACGTGGTGGAAAAAAGCATCTAAAGAAAACCCGGAACTGCTGAACTTTGAAAAAGAGATGCTGTTCAAGGGTGATGCTAGCCATGTGACCGATTTGGATTACCCGAACTTCTGGCATCAAAATGGTTTGAAGCTCAAATTGAGTTACCAATTTGAACCAGGCGATGATAGTGACGGTGTCACAGTGCATTTGCCGTTGCCGATTTTAAACCAAGTTGAACCTGCGGGCTTTGATTGGCAGATCCCAGGTTTACGCCATGAGCTTGTGGTTAGCTTGATTAAATCGTTGCCAAAGACAATTCGTAAGAACTTTGTACCTGCGCCGAACTATGCCGATGCATTCTTAGCACGCGTCACGCCAATGGAAGCGCCGCTGCTAGATTCATTAGAGAAAGAGTTGCGACGCATGACGGGCGTAGAGGTACTGCGTGAAGACTGGAACTTGGAACAAGTACCTGAGCACTTGAAAGTCACGTTCCGCGCGGTTGATCATCGAAATCGTAAACTGAAGGAAAACAAAGACCTTCATGAACTGAAAGAAAGTTTGAAAGACAAAGTTCAAGAAACGCTTTCCAAAGTTGCGGATGACGATATCGAACAGCAAGGTCTGCATACGTGGAGTTTTGGCGAATTGCCGAAAGTGTATCAACAAAAACGTGGCGGCTACGATGTAAAAGCGTATCCGGCGCTTGTTGATACCAAAGACAGCGTTGAAATCAAACTCTACGAAACCGAATTTGAGCAGATCACCGCAATGCGTGCTGGCCAGCGCCGCCTAATTTTATTGAACGTACCGTCTCCAATTAAATATTTGCACGCTAACTTACCGAACAAATCGAAGTTGGGGTTGTATTTTAACCCTTACGGCAAAGTGCTTGATCTGATAGATGACTGCATTGCCTGCGGTGTCGATAAGCTTATTGAAGAGCAGGGTGGTTTAGTTTGGGAGCCAGAGAAGTTCGAAGCGTTGAAAGAACACGTTCGTGCTGAATTGGGTGACACCGTTGTAGAGATCGCTCAACAGGTTGAGACTATTCTGACCACGGCGTTTAGCATCAATAAGAAGCTAAAAGGCAAGATCGACTTCACAATGGCGTTTGCTCTGTCCGATATCAAAGCACAAATTGAAGGCTTGATCTTCAAAGGCTTTGCAACGGAATGTGGCTGGAAACGCTTGCCGGATATTCTTCGCTACATGCGCGCGATAGAGCGTCGTATGGAGAAGTTGCCAATCGATCCAAACAAAGATCGTTTACATATGCTGAAGATTGAATCTGTGACTCAAGACTATAAAGAGTTGCTGAACAAGATCCCGAAAGGTGTGGCCATTCCTGAAAATGTAAAAGAAGTGCGTTGGATGATTGAAGAGCTTCGCGTGAGTTACTTTGCTCAACAATTAGGCACTCCTTATCCTGTTTCTGATAAACGAGTCAAAAACGCGATTGATGCTTGCTAATCAACCAGTAAAATAGTGTCAGATTTGTAATTATCGCTTAAGAAGTTGCTGGTACACTAATTGCTGGTAACGCAATAAGCATTATTTTTTAGTTCTGGGAGGCAATAGTTCGCCTCCCTTTGTTTGTAATACCCACGACTGAGTTATGCAGACGTGGGAATAATAAAGAGTAAAGGTAGATGATGAAAAAAACTCTATTAGCAGTGGCGCTACTTGGCGCATCTTCTGCGGTGATGGCAGATTCTTGGATTTACGGTGGCGTATCTGTAGGTCAATCCGATTTTGCAAGCGATGACCAAACGGCTTACTCCGTCCATGTTGGTACAGGTATTCTACCTATCATCGGAATGGAAGCGGGTGTAACGCAACATGGAGAGTTTAACGTTGCAGGGCATGATACAGAAGTTCGCTCTTATTACGCAGCCATTAAGCCAAGTATCAACTTCGGCCCTTTGCAAGTATACGCAAAAGGTGGTTTCCATCAGTGGGACAAAAAAGTGCAAAACGGAAGTGACGATGATGACTTAGACATGATGTGGGGCGTAGGAGCTGACTATGAGGTCTTTGGTCCTTTGTCTCTTGGTGCTAACTATATGAATTATGTGGTTGGTAGTGATGACATCGGCAGTTTTAATTTAACTGCCACACTGCACTTCCTATAAGCGTCAAGCTTTCTAATACCATATGAAACACACCGGCTTTATGTCGGTGTTTTTTTGTCTGGAAGTCACAAAACAAAAGTTGAACATAAATTATTCACTTTTAGAGTCTTAAAATGCCTATGCTTTCCAATATATAGTGGCGATTAAATGCGCATGTTTGCGTAATGTTTCGCTTAGAAATCGATCAGGAAGGGATAGTATGAAAAAAACACTCTCGTTATTCGCTCTAACGTTGTGCTCAACGTCAGCAATGGCTGACTCTTGGATTTACGCTGGTGGCCAAATTGGTCAGTCCGATATCGACAGCGAAAATGATACAACCTATGGTATTCATGTCGGTACTGGTATTTTGCCATTCATTGGCATTGAGGCTGGCTACTTTAACCACGGCAAAGTGGATTTATCTTTGAGTGGCAGCAGGGGTAGTGCTGATTTTGATTCATTCTATCTAGCGGCGAAACCTAGTATCGACTTCGGCCCGTTACACGTTTACGCGAAAGGCGGCATCAATGCATTCAACGTTGATTATGACGGCGGACTGAGAAACTTAGACAAAGATGATGGCGTCTCTTACATGTATGGTATTGGTGCCGAATACTTCTTGCTTGACAATGTCTCTGTGGGCGCGAGTTATCAAGCGTTTGGCGTGGATATTGAAGGCGATAGCGATACCGTTAGCAGCGTAACAGGGAACATCACCTTCCATTTCTTATAACGCTCGCTGGATGAAAGGTTTGCTGATTTGGTTTCGTCGTTCATTTTGAAACCAAATCAGCGCAGGTCTTCTCTATTTGCGCGGTGACAGCCTATGAACTCAAGTACTCCTTATGCCCCTTCTAGTTTTCAAACTACGATAGAGTCAATCATTAGACCTCTTAATTTTTATATTAATATTATTTCTCTCGCATATGCTTCGAATTGAGCTTAAAGTGCAATAAATCACGACTTTTTGCAAAAATATGTGATTACTGCTAGAATTCGTCCCGCTTTAAAACTTTAGAGTTCAAATTAATGGAGGGCGGTATTGGAGTTCTTCTCACCTGAGGGGCGTTTCAAATTCACGTTAAATTTGTATTTATGGATAATGCATTTAAAAAATATAGTATTGATACAACCGATTATCAGGTTGGACAGGATAACGTTCAAAAGTGGGGATTCGATATACATAACCCGGTTTTTGGCATTAGTGCGGGGCTCGTTGTTTTCTGTCTGATTTCACTTCTTCTTGTTGAGCCAACCACTGCTCGTGACGTATTAAACGGTCTAAAAAACGGAATTATTGAACAGTTTGATGCGTTCTTTATGTGGTCGACAAACTTCTTCTTATTGTTCGCCGTTGCTCTTCTTTTTTCTCCGCTAGGTAAAATCCGCTTAGGTGGCAAAGAAGCAACGCCGGATCACTCAACCGTTTCTTGGTTGTCGATGCTTTTCGCCGCGGGTATGGGTATTGGTCTTCTGTTCTGGAGTGTGGCTGAGCCGACCGCGTATTTCACTGATTGGTGGGGAGTGCCACTTAACGTAGTACCATACACCGAAGAAGCAAAATCCCTCGCGATGGGTGCCACTATGTTCCACTGGGGTGTGCATGGTTGGAGTATTTACGCACTCGTTGCACTAGCATTAGCGTTTTTTGCCTTTAACAAAGGTTTACCACTTTCATTGCGCGCGGCGTTCTATCCAATTTTTGGTGACCGTGCATGGGGCTGGTTGGGTCACGTTATTGATATCCTTGCCGTTTTGTCGACGCTATTTGGTCTTGCAACGTCGCTAGGTCTGGGTGCTCAGCAGGCGACCAGTGGTATTAATCATGTCTTTGGTCTAGAAGGCGGCATTGGTACACAAATGATTGTGATCACCTTCGTTACCTTTATCGCGGTGCTATCAGTGATTCGTGGTATTGATGGTGGTGTTAAGCTACTGAGTAACGTCAATATGGTGGTTGCGTTTGCGCTGCTTATTTTCATTACCTTCATCACGTTTGATACGGCGTGGAGCTCGCTACGCGACACAACAATGGCTTACATTGAAAATATTATTCCATTGAGTAACCCTCACGGTCGTGAAGATGAAACTTGGATGCACGGCTGGACGGTATTCTACTGGGCTTGGTGGGTATCTTGGTCACCGTTTGTTGGTATGTTTATCGCGCGTGTGTCTAAAGGTCGTACGGTTCGAGAATTCTTATTCGCAGTCATCGTTATTCCTACAGTTGTTACTTTGATTTGGATGTCTGTGTTTGGTGGTATCGCGCTTGACCAAGTGGTGAATAAAGTTGGTGAGCTAGGTGCAAATGGCCTAACTGATATTTCATTGACTCTGTTCCATGTTTACGATGCGCTTCCGTATAGCTCAGTGATTTCAATGCTTTCTATCGTGCTGATTCTGGTATTCTTTATTACATCGTCAGACTCTGGCTCGCTGGTTATCGATAGTATTACCGCCGGTGGTAAGATTGATGCACCAGTACCGCAACGCATTTTCTGGGCGTGTATTGAAGGTGCAATTGCAGCCGTAATGCTTTGGGTTGGTGGTAAAGAAGCCCTGCAAGCATTGCAATCAGGCGTTGTTGCAACAGGATTACCGTTTACTTTTGTTCTGCTGTTGATGTGTGTCAGTTTGGTGAAAGGGTTAAGAACTGAACTGCCAGCTTACAAATAAATACAACACGATCCATGATTGAGTTTAAATGCCGAGCCTAATGTGCTCGGCATTTTTTATTTCTACTTTTCTTTTCCAATAATTTCGTTACAGTTTAGGCTTATTCCCACCTCATTAAACTGTATTATGTCACTGGCTAAACTCATTCTTATTCGTGGACTTCCGGGTTCAGGTAAAACAACCTTAGCAAAACAATTGGCAATAGATCTTGGTGCTAAGCATTTTGAAGCTGACATGTATTTTGAAAATGATGAAGGTGATTATCACTTTGAACCGGTTCAATTACCTCAAGCGCATGAGTGGTGTTTTCAGCAAACTAGAAAGTGGTTGAACAAAGGGAAAGTCGTGATTGTGAGCAATACGTTTGTTCGACATTGGGAGATGAAGCGTTACATGGACTACTGCATGAAGAAGCGCATCGAGGTGGAAATTAAAGTGTGCCACGGAGCGTATCAAAGCATTCATGACGTGCCACCAGCGACGATAGAAAAGATGCGCCGCCAGTGGCAAGAGTGACCGTTACCAGAACCGGAAGTTATTGACCTCGTCCGTCAATCATCACAACGAATGTTTTGCTCATGATTGAAAGGTCCATTGAAATCCAAGAGTAAAACGAACCTAAGCTTAGTGCGTAACTGTGGTCAAACCCAACTTTGCGTCTTACATCTTCAATGCATGCATCATAGCCTTGGTTAACCTGAGCTAAGCCTGTGATACCTGGTAACACGCCATATGTGCGCTCTACAAAATAGGGGATTTCATCTTCCAATTTCTGGTAGAAAGCTGGGCGTTCTGGGCGCGGCCCAATCATCGACATTTCACCTCTCAACACATTAAACAGTTGAGGTAGTTCATCTAAACGCGTTTTGCGTAAAAAGCGTCCTACTGGCGTGATGCGGGGATCATTTTCAGTAGCCCATACTGCGCCAGAGCGTTGCTCTGCATCAATATACATGGTGCGAAACTTCATGATTTGAAAAAGATCCATTTTTTCTGGTGTACAGCGCCCAACACGCAGTTGACGATAGATCACTGGGCCTTTCGATGTGGTTTTGATCGCTAGCGCGATAAATGGGAAAAGTGGTGCAGTGACGACCAAAATAAGCATTGCAACCAGTACATCAAACGTTCTTTTCGCGTGGCATACATTTGAATCGTAGCGTGAGTTTTTCATGATGCTTTCCTTATTGGTTGACGCGTTTCCAACGTCCATTTTCCATTCCGAGTAAATATTTCATACCGCCGATAAAGTTGGCGAGATGACCAATGACGATGTAACTAATCAGCTTAAAAGGTTTAATTGTGTTAAGTGCTGGCATCAAGTAAGTGATAAGCGCGATGCTATAAATACCAACTTGTGCGAACAGCATTACTTGAAACAGCGGATTGTGTGCCAGTAGTAGTGAGCAAATAAAGCAAACAATCATCAAATAGGGTGTTGCTAAGCGCAGGACCTTTCCCGATAGAAATGCAAAGGCAGTGCCACGATAGCGAGGTAGTAGTAATTTCTTTAATTGCATGAGCTGCTGCATGTTACCTGCTGAAATTCTTAGGCGTCGTTTGAAATCTGCGTCGTCTGAGCTCTGCTCGAGTTCAAGAGCCAGCATGTTTGGCTCGTAAATAGCGCTATAGCCTCGCAAAACGATTCTCATAGGGAGAATAAAATCGTCATTAATGGTGCTAACTTCCAGTGGTTCAAATAAGTGAGTTCTGAAAGTGTAAAACGCACCGTGGGAACCAATCGTTGAACCTAACAAGGATTCTTGGTGCTTTACTCGAGACTGGTATTGCCAATACGCCGCTTCACCTTGGTTATCAGTGCTCATTATTTGATATGTTGCGTTAACCACTCCAACGTTCTCATTTTGATAATGCTGACTAGCTAGCAACAGAGAATCGCAAGAAATCAATGCCGACGTGTCACTCAGTGCGGTAATGTCAGAGCTAACATGACGCATTTCTTCGTTGAGTAGGGCAACTTTACCGCGATTGATTTTGTGATCATTAATAATGATCAGAGTATCAGAGCAGATTGCTTCTTGAATTGTCGCTTGAGCAATCTCGGCTGTGTTATCTGTGCAGCCATCACATGCGATCACTACTCTTAACTTATCCCTTGGGTAATCTAGGCTCGCAAGGTTACGGATCTTCTCTGCTATCCATTGTTCTTCATTGTAGGCGGGCACGATGACAGTAATAGAGGGTAGCTGGCTGTCTGTTTTGGAGGCTTTGTAAGCTCGCTCTACAAATGGTGCTTTGGTTTCGTCTTGCTGTTTTAAAGGAAGCCACTTAAGGAGCAGTGGATACCCAACGTGATGATAGACAATCAAAAACGCGGATAAACCAAACCCTATAATCCAAAGTAAATCATTCATAGCTAGCCTCCTTGGCCAAACGTGAGTAGCGACTCACCATGTCTCTGATATCAAAGTGTTTGAGAATAAAAGTTCGAGGAGAATGGTGTGATGATTCCAGTTGCTGTGATAACGCTTCTGCCAACGAAAACACGCGATTTGCTTCAACCAGTGTGCTGTTGTTCGGACAGAGCGTCTCTTTCACGCCGCCAACATCCGTTGCGACACAAGGAACGTCACATGCTTGAGCTTCTAGTGTTGAGAGGGGGAAACCCTCTTGAAGCGACGGTAAACAAAATAAATCGAGGCTTTGGTAAAAGCTGGGCATATCGTCCACCAAGCCTAAAAAGGTTACTCGATCTTCAAGTTTTAACGTTCTAACTTGTGCTTCCAATTGAGTTCGCTGAGAACCATCACCTGCGATTGCTAGGTGTGTGTTTGGCGTAAGATGAGAGAAGGCTTCGATAAGCACTTTATGGCCTTTAACTGCTTCTAGACGCCCGGCAACGCCAATCACGATTTTGTCGGTTGGAAGTTCAAACAAGTGTCTTGTTGCCGTTTGGTCACCGCTTTTAAACTTCTGACAGTCAATCCCGTTATGGATAGTACAAACTTTGCGATACTTTAACTTAGTCTGTATTTGATGGGCGACAAAGTTAGCATCGGCAACCACTTGCGGGCGAATCATCGTTAGCAAAAGGGACTGTAGTCGAGCTGATTTTTTGTTATTGAGGTGCCATGCGTCGTGCTCGGTATGAATCACTACAGGTACGTGCGCTAAACGTGCAGCAATACCACCGTACAGAAGTGGGCCGATATGGTGAGTGTGGACCACATCAGGCTTAAGTCCTTTGAGCATGGAAGTCAGCGTACTGATGGTTTTTCCGCTGAATCCAGGTTTCTTATTAAGAAAGTGCAGTTGGCCTTGGTAGGGCAATAGTTTTTGCCAACCTTGTAGTGCATGTTCTTTGCTTCCTTCTAAGCTCACGACAAAAACGGAATGGTTGGGCTGCGCAAAACGAAGCATTTCTAGTACGAGCGTTTCTAAACCGCCAGGAGCTAAGTGTTGCACGACGTGTAATATCACTTTTTTGCTGTGCTCAGTGTTATTGTGCTTTTGTCTGAATTCCATTTTCAAACCCTCGTTGAGTTCTTTGTTTATTTAGGAATTGCAGACTGCGTGCCAAAAAATTAATCATTTAAAAACAATAAGTTAATATTGATGTTTGTGAGGCTTTATGTTTATTCTCAATTTGAGATTCATATTAGTGGACATGCTATGAGGCTGTATAAGGCAGTAGTAAAAGAAAAGCACTCGCCGACTGAGTGCTTGTAAATGAGTTCTTATGGCGGTTAGTTTCCGTACACTACGTTAGGTAAAGTGGTGATGACAGGAACACCAAGGTGTTTTTCTAATGCTCTTTTAGAGCGGATAGAGTTATCGGCTAACTCAAGTATCGTCGCTAATCCAATGCCTAAACCAGCGCCACCAATAAATCCTAAAATGACAAATACAAAACTAGGTAAGTTAGTTGGAATCGTTGGCGTGAACGGTTCATCAATGATTTTTACGCGCTTATTCTCTTCAAACTCTCCCAAAGAACCCGTTAGTTGGGCCATCTCATAGCGTTCGACGAGTTCATCATACATTTCTCTCTTCACTGTGACGTCACGAGCTAAGCGGTTGATTTCTGTTGCTGTGCTCCCAAATTGGTGCGCATTTCGCTCTAATTCTTGGATCATGTCTCGCAAGCTGTTGGTTTCTTCCGTAAGTGCTTCAAAACGTCCGCGCATCATTTGTAATTGATGTAGTTGGGAGACAAGTAGAGGCTGTGCTTCGCCAAGACTGTTTACTGTGGTATTGCTCGCGATATCCCATAGTTGAGCACTGTTTAGTTCTGGTTGTTTAGAGTTCAAGAGTACCGAGCGTTCCTGCTCCAGCCGGTTTAATTCTCGCAACTTACCTTGCACCAAACTATGCGCCTCTGTGTATTTAGCGCGAAGCAGGGTAAGTTCACTACGAATGTCGATGATTTGCTCTTCCAGTTTACCGATAACCGGGTTCGTTTTGGATAGTTGTTGATCCAAACTGCCTAGACTTCGTGAAACACCAGCAAGCTCCGCCTCCTTTTCGGCTAGCGTTTGTTTGAGGCTAGCAAGGCGAGTAAGGCTTTGAGCTTGCATTTCGGGTGTCGCGTCTGAGTAAGTATTTTTATACTCTGCAAAAGCTTGTTCTGCCTTGTCTAGTTCTTCCCTGCGTTTGTTGATATGGATAGTCAAAAAATGACTCGAATCTTTAATCGAAGAACGCTCAGGAGCCAAAAGCTGTTCGACAAAATGCTCTCTGACAGAGAGCAGCATCGACTCCATTCCTTCTGATTTACCACTTTGCAATTGAATTTGAATGAAGTCTTTACCGAGTGGCTGAACAGACAGGCGCGACGCAAGATCTTTTATGATGAACTCTTGCTCTTTTGCACTCATCTCGTCATTGATCAGCGATTGTTCTTTTGCGACAGAATACAAAACGTGTCGGCTTTTTAGCAGAGTACTGAGTGCGCTCAATCGGTCTTTAAGCATTGTTGAGACGGCAAGGTCTTGAAGGAACGGGTTCATTTTCGCTGTCTCTTGAATAAGCATGCTGGTATGAGCAACATAAGTCGTCGGAACCAGTTTACTTACGATGAAACCCAGCACAGGCAATACAAGCATAGGAATAACGATCATGTAGCGACGTCTCCAAGCTCCATGTAACAGTACGCTGAGGTTTTCTCTTAAATCGTTCATAGCGCCCTCACTAATTTATCAACTTGGTTGGCTCTTGCTTCCCAGCTTTGCTGTTGAACAAATGACTTTGAATCTGTCGGTGGCGGTAGGAGGTGATCGAGACTGGCACGCACGTCTTCGACATCTTGAACCACATGAAGCATATGTTTGTAGGGCATTAATGCAGGAAACGGTGTGCTGATAACAGGGGTTCCTGTTGCCAAGTACTCAAGAAGTTTAAGCGGATTACATGCCTTGATTTGAGCGTTATCAACAAAGGGCAACCAACTGGCATCCCAGTGTTGGGAGTAACGTGGCAGAGTGTGATGCGCTCTCGGGCCCAGGTAGTATACGTTGCATCTTTGTGGAAGTGGATTATCACTGAACTCGTTAGGGCCGATGAACACGAGATCCCAGTCAAGCGCTTGGTCTGCGACTTGGGCAATTAAGTCGTAGTCTAACCATTCAGACAAACTGCCATAAAAGCCCAGCACTTTGCGACCATTATTAGGAAAATCTTCAGCCTTAGGTGCTGGCTCAGAAAACAGACTAAAGTCGACACCGTGAGGCAAAGTGACGGTTTTACCAGATGGAAATTTGGTGGAGAGTGTTTCGCTTGCCGTAAAGATAACGCTGGCCGCATTAACAAGAGTACGTTCGTGCTTGGCCACCGTGTCGTGGTCAACACCAGCTAAAGCGCTAAAGTCATCGCCACAATAGTAAATCAGTCCACGTGGGTTCATTTCTGCACAAAGATCGGCAGCAGTCGGGAGCGACGTCCAAAATACAGGCTTATCAAAACCAAGAGCTTGTAATTGTTTATTGAGTTGGTGTTTCATCATCTTAGCGGCCACTTTTCTTGCTAATGCAGAACTAGGGGCAGGAATGGTGAGCAAGTTGATGATGTGAATGTTTGGGCTTGTTTCAGAGTCTAATGTCGGCTTGTATGAGCCTACGTTATGAAATACACGAGTGAGTTTGTTTAACGCACGCTTTATGTCTTTAGAATCCAGCTTAGGTTGACGAAGGCCAATGGAGTTAACCCAAAGGATGCGGTAGCTAGTTGCTAGTCGTTTGACAATGTGTTGAGTGGAGGAGGGTAACCCACCAAAATCTTCTCCAAATACTACGATGTCTGTCATGTGGCTCTCCTTGAGTCTTCGTTATTTGATTACTAATCAAGAGAGTAATCACAATACGTGCCAAGGATTTATTTCTTATAAAACAGCTAATTGGACTTTCTGTTGGTATTTGAAATTAGGGTTTCTCATTTTGACAATCACTTTGAACGATTCGGCTAACGACAACCGTTAACGCCGCTAGAATGTAAATTGGCCAAGTGAAACCTTGAGTCAGAAACGTACCTGATACGATGGTACCGATAAGCCCACTTAACACGGCGTTTGCTCCTACAGAGAGGGTGTAATCTGATTTTGGTGTCAGCAATGAGATGGAATGCAAAGAGGTGCGGATCAATGACACAATTAAAGTAATGAACACCGCGAGCCCGACAAAACCCGTTTCTGCTAACACGCCAAACCAAGTACTATGGACGGCGTGGTTGATACCATCCCAGTGTGGGCTATAGAAATAGTAATTAAAGTAGAAGTTATCTAGACCTACGCCAGTCAACGGGTGATGCAGCGCCATTTTAAATGCCGCTTCCCACGCATAAAGTCGCCCCATCGCAGAGGCATCTATACCATCCTCAGCGGCTCCCCCCGATTCTCGTCCTGAAATACCAGCGAATGCGTAGAGTACGATCGCTGCGATAGCGCCTAATACCAAGACTAATGTTTTGCTTTTGATGTGTTTAAAAGCAAAGTAGGCAAATACAGACAGTGAACCTAGTAACCCCCCGCGGCTCTGCGTCTCGATGATCGCAAAGAACAAAACCAAACAGGTGATAAGGGCAAAGAGTCTGAGATGCTTGGGGGAATGTTTCTCCATCAATTGACTAACGGTAAAGGCAAGGGGAAACATCAGCACTAGTGCCAAATCGTTAGGATCGCCAAGTACGGAACCTATGGATCGTCCTATCGACACGCGCGTCCCTTCAACCAAATCAATGCCATTCGCAGCGTTTTGTAATGCCACTAAGCCAATCAATAATCCGGCGAAAATAATTGCTTTTGACATCTGAGCGAGCTGTGAAGGTTTAGTAATAAGCCAGGTGATGGCCAACGTCATAATGATGATTTTCCAATAGGTATTTTTGAACACCGTTATTGCGATATCACGACTGGAAGCGAATATGATTCCGATGATAACCAGACCCCAAAATATACACAGCCACTTTAATGAAGGGTGCCAAAAAGCTGTAATCTGGCGGCTTATAAGAAGGTGAAAAGTGAGTGCGGCGAGTGCCCCCAGTGATAACAGTAATGGGATCTTGAAGTTATAGATAACAGGAAAGGCTTCGTGAATACGAAAGAATGAAAAAATAACGAACAGTGTGACAAGCCAAAACGTTTGATTGAGAACAAACAGTAACGCGAGTGGTGCGAAACACAACGCAACAATCAAAATGGGATGAGGCATAACAACCCAAAGCAGGCCGATACCGACAGTGATCGTCAGTGCTGCGATGGACTGTTTTGTTCTCACCTTGGTTTCATTCATAACGAGTATCTCTTCACCTGTCCACGCCGTTTCACTATGTATCGAGTGAGAGCATTGAGCGTCTCTTTACTCATGTAGCGAGTGGCTATCCATGCCAGCAAACTGCATGTCAAAATGCAAATTGCGATGGCGATTCCTATTGATTGTGAAGAGTGAAGCAGGAACAGTGCCACACCGGATATAATCTGTAATAAAACCATCAGACTGAGGTGAAAAGGCAACGTCATACATTGTTGGCCTACTACATAAGTCAGGCCCAGCTTACACAGTTGTGCGTAATAAAGCGCAATGAACACACCATAAATACCCAGAGAAGATAAGCCAAACAGCAAAGCAATCGCAACGCACGCAGAGACGACATTTATACCCAGTAGCCAGCGAGTACGACGCTTGTACAAAATGGAAATATTAATGAGTTCGCTCCATTCTTTTAACATGGCGATAGGTAGCAAGAATAAGCTGAATAGTACCGCCTCATGATAGGTTTCTGGCAGTAAGTAGGTGATCATCACCATTGCTAATGTGCCGACCACTACACTCAAACCTGTAATGTAAATCATACCTAAGTGTGTGATGCGCACTGCTTCAGTGTTCTTGCGCCCTTCTAAGTAGTTAAATCGACGTGGCATCCACCACATGCCAAACGGCTGCACTAAAATACACATGCCCACTGCAAATTTTACCGCTATCGCGTAAATCCCTAACGTCGCAAGAGAAGTGTTGGCACCAATGAACCAGCGTTCAGCGCCATTGAGACAAAATGCTACTAAACCGGCCATCATCATTGGTAGGCAGTAGTTTAGGTATTGTTTTGCCAATGTCAGCTTAGGAAGGGTGACATTGTAACGGTTAACGATGTGCAGCCAAACAAATTGAGTAATAGCAGCCAACAAGCCCCCCCACAAAACAGAAATAACATGGGGATGAACAGACAGCGCCGCGACGATAAAAATGACCTGAAAAATGGTGGTAGTGACCATGACGTTAAGCAGTGTTCTTGCTTTGTCGTCTTGTGTTCTTAACCAGGCAGTGCCGATTGCAATACTGCCTTCTAGAACGATGGCAAACATAACAATAGCAAATTCGACTCGCGTAAAAGGCGCGGGAATGGGGGCGATTAAAATGATAGTGAGCAAGCTAAGACCGACGACGCCAGCGATGAGTAAAGCAAGTGAGTACAGCTGGTTTAGTAGGCTTGTGCGCGTATTTTGATCCTTTTCAACGCCGACGAATCGATAAAGCGCTTCATGCAAAGCGAAACTGACAAACAAGGTCGTAACAACACCAAAGGTTGTTAGAAGCTCAAGCTTGCCCATTTGTTCTGGTGAGAGAAAGTGGGGCAATACAGGCAGCATGATTAGGCTGATGCTTTTATTGATCACTAAGGCGATAGCAAATAGCGTCATGTTGGTCATTGCTTTAGACATGATCATATCCTTTGATGTCTTGCGGTGTCTTGAGTGTGCAATCATTGTTGGTAGCAATTTCGCTAGCGAGGTGCTGGGCGATTGGTAAATAACAACGTTCGGCTGTGTATAGTTGAGAAACATTGAGTGCTTCGATACCCATCGTTACTTTCATCCACGGCGATTCATTCAAAAGGCGAATTGCGTTGTGTAACGAAGCCACATTGTTAGGCGTGTATTTAATACAATTTCGGCCGTGAGTTAACACGCGGTCCCAATAACTATCATCATGTGGAATGACGACACACATACCTGCAGCGAGCGCTTCCAAAATAGATAACCCAAAAGGTTCGTTGAGACTGGTGGAAACAAACACACCACACTGTGAACGCAATTCATCTAAGTTGTTTGGGCACTCATGCCATTCAACACCTTGTGTGTTGAAGTCCGGTGTTGAATATTCCACACCTGCCACGTTAGGTTTGATGTAACACACGGTGGATTTGATCTTTTTCGACTCATCAAGTGTTAAAGCATCAAGCAAAAGATCGATGTTCTTCCATTTTAGTAAGCTAGCTGCCCAGAAAACGCGGCTTGAAATCGGATTCGCTTGTTTTGGCCAGCGATCTTTCGATAATCCATTAACAAACGTAGATGTATTCAAACCACACCAATAACGTTCGGTGGCTGGCTTCTCTGTTTTGAGGTAGGCCTGTAATGCTTCTACCATTGATTCGCGGGTGTTTGCCAAGTAGTAAATTGCCGATGCTTTTACTAAGCAGTAGCCAGCAGATCTCGATCGTCCAATAGGACCATGAACCATCTGTACCACAGGCTTTTTGCTAATTAATCGTAGTAAGTACAAAGGCATATCATTACTTGGGCAAGATAGGCCCAAAAAGCTATCTATTTTTGGCAGCTTCATGCACGCGTAGAGAAGTTGGAGAAAGTAGTAAGCGTTCATCAACCAGTAGGTCAGGCCATGAGTCGAGTTAAATGGTGATGGTTTTATTTTTATAACTTGCACACGCGGTGTATCACTAAGCAGTGACGCCCAATGCTCTGGATTTGTAGTGAGTAGATAACCAATCACGTTCAGCTTATCGCACTGCTTAAGGAGCTCTGCATTCGCGATTTTGGATCCACCTTGCATTGGGATGGCGTCGAACATCAATACACGTTTCATGACCGGGCTCCTCAATTGATGCTCAACCAGCGTGAAAGAGGCTTCATGCAGTGAGTCATTGGCATTGGTGTAATGGCGTTATTATTAAGTTCACCTTCGTAAATACGTTCAATAGCGTTGATAGATGCAGTCGTCGTTAAGTGCTGGCTAGCATGTAGGTAAGCGTTTTCCGCCAGCTTGTTTCTTAATGCCGCGTCTTGCATGACTTGTTGAATCGCGTTTAACAGGCTCGCCATTCCACTGTTCTGGTACAGCAATGCAGAGTGATTATGCTCGAACAACTCAGGAATGCCTCCCGTTTTAGGAGCCACGATGGGCAGTTGAGCTAAAGCCGCTTCCCCGAGCACGAGACCAAAGGCCTCTTCATAGGCGCCGCTAATAAAAGCGTCTGCATTACCACACATCCACGCTCCAGCATTGTGTTGCTCTCCGACAAAGTGCACTCGTTCTTGGATACCAAGATCTGCGGCAAGCTGTTGCAATGCTTCTCTTTCTTCGCCGTCACCAACAATAACAAGGTGAGGGTTGTGGTGGTGGTAGTTGTGCATGCGCATTGCCCGAATAAGGCGGTCAAACCCTTTGCGCTTAATCAGCGAACCCACCGACAGAAAGGTAAAGGCCTGTGATGGGATTCCGAGGCGATCTTTAATGTCTATGGGTGTATCCACGCCTTGAAGTGAAACGCCGTTGTGTACGACATGAAGTTGGTTTTGTGGGTAGCCGTCCTGAAGAATTTCGCGTCCAACATCTTTGCTAACGCAAATCAATTTTGGAGAGAGGTGAAGTCCGAGAGAGAAGCGATCGCGCAATGTATAATGGCAATGAAGTTGCGTGACAAGTGGTATATGATTCATGCGAGCAGCCAAACACATCCATTGACAAGGGCCGCCGCTATTGACGTGTACCAAGTCGATGTTGTGCTTTTCGATCAAATCTGAGCCTTGTTTTATAAGGCTATTCCACCCGCTAATATCCCAGCGTGGAGCGCTCCAACCACCCACCAAATTGAAGGCTGAATGTTCCGCTTCAATTCCGAGCGATTGGCACTTATCGATTAATGGTTGGCAGTTGGACCATACGAATGGCTCAAACTTATCGCGGTCGATTCCTGAAATGAGATCCAGAAGCACCACTTCACTGCCGCGAATCCAATTATCACCATAATGAACATATAGAATGCGTTTTGGCGTAGTCATAAGTCACCTCTGTCTCATCATTAATCTGCGTTAACTGCTGAGCTGCAATAGAGATGCCAAAATATGCCATTAGTTTATGTGATTGAATCTTATATGATATTTATGTTTGGAACTCATCATTCTCATATTGAGAACCAATATGGATTAGTGATCCGTTTCAATTTGATATTTTTGTAGCAATACGGGAATCACACTTTGCGCTGAGAAATCATCAATGATGGTTTGTCGAGCATTCTGGCGAATGAGTGATTGTTGCGCTTCACCAATCGACATCCAGTCATGAAGACATTTAGCAAGAGAGGGAATGTCTTCGACGATAAAACCATTTTTACCCGTTTGGATAATATCTGGAAGACGACCTACACGTAAGCTCATCACGGCAATGCCTCTCGACATGGCTTCAAGCGCCGCCATTGGAAGACCCTCATAACGAGAAGAGATAATAAGTACGCTGATATTTTCCCAAACACCTTCCATATCGGTTTGATGGCCGAAGAAAGTCACATTTGGAGGGGCAGCTTGATTAAGCGACTCTTTTTCCGGGCCATCACCGTACACACTAAACTGTAATGTTGGACAGAGCCTCGCTACCTCAATAAATTGATCGGCGCCTTTTTCCTGACTCAATCGGCCGACAAAAGCGATCTCCTGATAGTTGAGTTGACTGTCGGGAATCGAAACAAAGTTATTCAGCAGTTCTGAAGAACAAAAAACTTTGCGCTGAATACTTGGACTGACAGCAAAGCAATGGTCAGATAGGCTGCCTGAGCTTCTATCAAGCCAATCGTATAGCCATAGCTTTCCTGAGGACGATTCACCAGCATGATAAGTTGAAATCAAACGAGGAAACGTACGGGTGAGCAGTTTGGCGCAGCGCGACAAAATCGACGCTTTATAACCATGGGAGTGAACCACTGAGGGTTGGTGATTGGCGACGGCGCTTGTTAGGTGTTTAATTTTTAAAGCTTTATTGGGCTCGCCAGACAAATAGTTTAAGTAACTCACAGGGATCGCGGCTTCTTTTGCCTTCTGTACAATTTGAGCGGCTGGCGAATACTCAGTGGTTAGCACAACTCGAGCTTTGTTTCCAAAGGCGATTAATCCCCGAGCTAGCTCGATAACGTGACTTTCAATACCGCCGAATAGACGGCTATCAAGCAAGATCCAAATTTCACCAATGGCAGGTTTATCAAGATTGTTCGAGATTAATTTCATCCGCTTCCCACGCTTGTTTTTTTCGGTAAACCGTAGATGGGCTTAACTCCAGCATGACAGCGGCGTTGAGGACGTTGCCATCACAGTACGCAATTGCGTTTTGAATTGCTTCACGCTCTACTTGCCACATAGGGCGAATGGTTCCATCAGAGTTAAAGTACGGTGAGGTAGCAGCAGAGGACGGTGTACCAGGCTGCTCCGCTGCGGTAATCGACGGTTCGACCGCAGAAGGTGAAGGTTCCTCAGTATAAACAGGTGGTGGTGTGATTGGTGCAATGTTTGTTGACTCTTGAGCAACATGCGCAGGCGTCGTTGTTTTCGTCACTTTAGACTTTTTAGTAAGTTGAGCGGGTAGGTGGCTCACCGTGACTTTTTCGTCGTTATTAAGCACCACAATGTTACGTATGATGTTTTGTAGTTGCCTTACATTACCCGGCCATTCGTAATGCTTGATGATATGTTGAGCTTCACTGTCGATTGTTGAGAATTTCTTTTTGTCCTGTGTGGCGTAAGTGGTCAAGAAGTGCTTGGCAAGCGTGACGATGTCACTTCCTCGTTCACGTAATGGGGGCATATCGATAGGTATAACGTGCACACGGTAGTATAAGTCTTCACGAAAACGACCTTCTTCTACTTCTGTTAATGGATCTCGGTTAGTGGCACAAATGATTCTCACATCCACTTTCATTTCTCGAGTGCCACCAAGAGGGGTGTAAGTGCCCGTTTGTAGAAAGCGGAGCAACTTCTTTTGCATCTCAAGTTCCATTTCACAAAGCTCATCAAGAAAAAGCGTACCACCATGTGCCAGCGTCGCCGCACCTTTTCGATCTGTTGTCGCTCCAGTAAAGGCTCCTTTAACGTGACCAAAAATCTCACTTTCCATCAAATCTCGTGGAATAGCCCCACAGTTAATTGCAATAAAAGGCTTGTCTTTACGGTCACTCTGGCGGTGGACGGCTTCAGCACAAACTTCTTTACCTGTGCCGCTTTCTCCCACAATAAACACACTGGCAGAAGTTGGCGCAACAGCATCAATGGTCTTGTATACCGCCTGCATCGGGAGGCTTGAACCGATGAATCCGTGATAGTTGTGGCGATCAAACTTGGACTGAATATTTTCCACCAAATCTTCCAATTTGGCGCGTTTAAGGTGCAATGCAACTGACGTTTTTAGGCGATCAGCGTTTATGGGCTTTTCTAAGAAATCTTCCGCACCTTTTTGAATTAGATTAACGGCTAAGTCGACGCTGCCGTGCGCCGTAGCAATAATAACGGACGTAGGAATGTCATTCTGGTTGATCCAATCCAGCACGTCTTCGCCAGACATGTCGGGCAGTTTCAAATCGAGAATGATGAGTTGAGGTTTGCTTCTTTCAATAAATTGAATCGCTTCGCGACCTGTCTCGACATGAAAAATGTCATAAGGTTCGTCTTTCACATACTGCTTATAAAGTATGGCTAGTGAAGTAGAGTCCTCTACCAGTAACACCCTTGGTCTCATAGTCCCATCCCAACGTAGTTTGTTTCATTTTTTATGATTTTTGTCAGCACTACTATTTGGCATTATGAGTGGTTTATAGCTCTCTAGTGCTGAAAATTCTCAATTTGAGAAAAGCGTTATTTAAGTATTAGCACAAGGTAGGAAATTTGCGAAAAATCCATACTTTTTAATTGATTAAGTTATGCCCAAATAATTTCAAGGTGTGTGGCTTGGCGAGGGTGATTGAATTTGGAGCCTAAGTTTCTGAGATGATGTCGGCATCGCGCTTTATCAAACGCGATGCTTCGCTAGGGAGTAAGACACTGATACTACTCAAACCCTTGAGCTTTTCGCTTTTCTAACGCATCAAACGATTCATTGGCGAGTTGAGGAAGTGTTTCACAAAGCTCCAATGCTTTTGGTATTTTTCCTTCGACACAGTACTTCTCAATCATTCTTGCTTGTCTTGAAAGCGTTCGATTGCCTAGAGCGAGAGCAGAACTGCCCAGTGTGTGAACCTCGAACTCTAATGTTTGAAGGTCTTTTGTGCTTAATGCTTGCTCTATTTTCTCCATGCGATCGCGTGACTCTTCGACATAGTGATCAATCAAGGTAGGGATGATTTCGGCGCACGTATCTTTGATCATTTGCTGAAGAATATGCTCATCCACTAATTCTTGCTCGATAGTCAATGTGTTATTTATCGTCATAATAGCGCTCCCTATAACATAAACAGTTCGCTTTTTTTAATTTGCTGAGACAGTTTTTCTTTCCACTTTTTTGGTAAGAAACGCAGCTTGGAAACTTGGCGGATTAACTCATCTTTCAGGCTTGGAGTGTGCTTCATGTTCAGTACAGAACCAATCAAGTTCGCATCGCTAGCATCGAGTAGCTTTTTGGCTTGCTCGAGCTGGGTTGCAGTCGTAGAGCCATAATGCGCTACTAACAAAGTAGCATCACATACGCCAGCAATCACTTGAGGCGCAATATTGCTTCGGTTGACACTGAGAAGTGGTGATGTATCTATCACGACGCGCTCGTACTGCGTTAACCATTGTGCAATGTTTTGTTTCAGCGTTGTTGGGTCTCGGTACGCTAACTGAGTACTGGCGAGAGATGGAGCAGGGAGGCCGACTAAAGTTTGGTGTGTATTCTCTCGTGTGATCAAATGGCCAACCTTCTCGTCATCATCAAATTCGTGAACAGTGTGATAAGCGGGTTTGAATAAGTTAAGGTCTACATACAAAGTATTGTGGCCTGCTAAAACCAAGCGCTCTGCAAGAGATGAAGCCACGGAAGTGACACCATCTTCAGATTTACAACCCACAACACAAATCGTTTTGTGGCCTTTCTGTTCACTCTGAAGATAAATTTGCTCAATCTCAGCGTGAGTTGCAGGAATAGTCATTACAACGCTCCTATTAACACGATGGTTGTGGTGATTTGTAAAATATCTCTTAGTCCGGCCCTCGCTTTTTCAACAAAGCTTTCGTCTTTATGGGGAATGTAAATTGTGTCGCCTGCGCGAATGACTGGCAGCTCATAAATGTTGGCTGTTTTACTAAAGTTCACCAAATCAAATGTTCGGGCTTGGCCTTGGCAGCAAGACATATTGACCACACTGATCTTTTCAAGGTAGGCATTATCAGTTGGTCCTCCTGCTTCCGCTAAGAGATCAAGCACAGTCATGTTGTCATTGAATACGTACCGCCCTGGGTCTCTTACTTCACCTAATACGCGTACCGTGGACTCTTTTGAACGATCTAACCAGTTTTTGTTTTTTTCTGGAATGTAAATGGTATCACCGGGACGAACGTGGGGCAGAATTGACTCATCGCCTGTTTCAAAGTACATCGATAAATTCAATTTACTCACTTTGGCATAACCTAGGCCTCGGTGTGTGACACGGATGTTGTGAATATCTGCATCCATTGTCGGTCCATCGGCGGCAGACAAAATATCCAGAAAATGCATATCTTCGGTGAAACGATAGCGCCCAGGTGCATTGATTTGCCCGAAAACGTATATCGATGCGTCAGAGCTTTGGCTTACCCATTGCGACTTATTATCGGATGGGTCGTCAGGCAATGCATGTACCCTTACGACTGTACCAGCGGAAACTTGAGGTAGGCTTGATGTTGGTGAGCCATCCAGAATGTATTGGTCTAAGTCAAATTGTGTCATTTGACCGTTATTGGCGACTTCAATTTTGGTGGTATCAGCTCGTCGAGTTGGGCCTCCAACGTGTGCAAGCAGGTCAATCAAATCCATTTCGTCTGACCACTCGATGCGTCCAGGGCGAACAACTTCTCCCATCACTGCGACCGCTCGACTAGGTGCTACTTTTAACCAAGACTTCTCATTGAAATCGGTTTTCTCCGGTACGAAAATCGCGTCTCCCGGTCCAACATTTGGTGGTCTGGCTGAAGATAGTCCTTCTGTATGCGCGGTAAGATCGAATTTGATTACTTTGCCATCGGCTTTTATAACGCGAATTTGGCGAGATTCTGCGTAGCGAGTGGGCCCGCCAGCGTTGGCGAGGATATCCATGAAGCTAGCGCCTTGCTTGCCTTCGTATGCCCCAGGATGGGCGACTTCACCCATCACGTAAACCACATTTGCACCTGCTTTGATTTCTTCTTCCTGTTTTGGGACAAAGATGGTGGCACCTGGCAGGATCTCCGGCAATAGGCTTTGGTCTCCAGTATCAAGGTACTTTTTCAGGTTAAACATGGTTGGGTTATTGTTTGTTATCACGCGAATTTGCTCAACACTGGCATATCGTGTCACGCCGCCAGCTCGCATTACGACATCAACTAGCGTGGTGTTTGGCTTGTATGAGAACGAGCCAGGTGCGTTGACTTCACCAAAGACTTTGATTGCACGAGCGGAATCTGCGCTGTCACCTGAATTCGCGAGTTTTGCTGCATCAAACTCTTGCTCAATATTCCCTACGAGTGGGGAAGCGGGGACAAATAAGACATCCAGTGATTCTAGTTTTGGCAGTTGGCTATTGTCACCCGTATCAAGGAAGCGTTTGTAGTCAAATTCAATGTTTTTATTTCCACGTTTCACGATCATTTTATCAAGCTGAGCCCCAGCGCGCAGGCCGCCAGCTTCGTACACAAACATTTGAATGTTGGACCCAGAAGGTAAGGTATATTCACCGGGTTTGACCACGTAGCCTTGAACGGACACTAACAACTGTTGCTGTTTAATAAAAACTCGAGCGTTGTTAACGTCACGATACACGGTCTTTAGCCTGTCGATAATCACGTCTTGGAGTTGTTGTTCATTGTAGCCGGCCACTAATACAGGGCCGACTTCTGGTAAATTAATTCGTCCACGACGATCAACCTGAAACCCTTGGTTTAACGACGCCTCTCCAGGTAAGTTAATCTGTATTAAATCACCGACCTTAACAGTATTGCTCTCATCCGCTATGGAAGAAGGTACCCACGCGACCAGACACAACAACATTAAGAGGATAAATGGTTTCATCGTGTTCATAGCGCGCCTCCTGCCGTTGGGTTGCGGTTTATTGAGGTATCGCTATCTGAATTAGGGCTAATAACCTCGATGCTTACTCGACGATTAGTTAAACGCACGGCGGATGTTTCACCTTCATAGAGTGGCAGGTTATCTCCGACAGATTTGGTAGTGACTCTCTCTGAAGTGATACCAAATACGGTTAGGTAACGCTTTACTTGTTCCGCACGCGCTTGAGCAAGTTTCTGGTTGTAATCGGGTGTTCCAGTTGCATCCGCATGCCCCGTTACTACAAGAGATAGGTTAGGGTGGTCACGTAAAATGTAGGCTGCTTCTGCCAAATGTCCCATGTACTTCGGGTTGATTTCAGCTGAATCGACAGCAAACTGGTTGTCGATATTAAGAAGTGCATAGATATCCGAGACTATGTTTAGGTCGCTACGCAGCGCTTCAATATCATCGGGCGGTGTGCAAGTGGTTTGGCTCAGTACGTAGTCGAGTTGTTGTTCGAGCTGGTTTAAGCGTCGACGCTGAATCACAAGGTCGTTGGCAGCGTCGAGTAAAAGCCCACCTTCTAACTCGCGCGCAATTCTATTTTGTTTTTCAAGGGCCTGAACAACTGCCGCAGGAAAACACCAGCGCGCGCCCTCTTGGATTAGTGCGTCTAGATGTAACTTGGTCAATTGCCAATCAAACCTTAACCCATGTTCTGGACCTAAAGGCTCGTCAGGCATCACGGGGGAAAACTGATAATTCTCGATCGAGATATCTTGATAGCTTTCCGCCAAGCCACCTTTCCCGTGTTCTGGGTAGTCAAACGACGAACAACCAAACATGCCGACAACAAGACCGCTTACTGCATATCGTCGTATAAGATTTACCATGCCAACCTCCGTTTAAACCGGTATTTTTAGTGTCCTTTTGAGTTAACGGGAATGGCATGGTTGATACGAAGCAAGCTCATGATTTCTAAAGGTTGGCCTGATACGTTTTCAATACTCATGCTTCTTTCACGTTCAACTAGACGCTTATATAAGTAAACAATGGCACCAATCCCTGAAGAATCAAGAAATTGGACGTGCTGTAGGTTAATTTCGACTTCTTTGTGATGATTGTTGTGAATTACTTCATCAATGTGATGTTGTGCTTGTCGACAGCCACTTGCGTCTAAGTCACCAAAAAACTCAATGGCTAACTTGTCTTGATTGATTTCTAGTTTGCGTAATTCCATGACTCTGTCTCCGTTTGTTTTTCTAATTGGATATAGAGCAGGTAACGTGCCAATTTGAAATTAATTAAAAATCAAATAGTTAAATATTGTTAATGATATTGTTCAATTTGAGAAAGGACTGATTCTCAAATTGAGAATCAAAAACGCACACAGAAATGGTTTGCTTATAAGAGGTGTTGAGCCGAAAGAAGTCGTTAGAGCGGGGGGCATCATAATTAGATTCCACCTCGATTGACGAACCATCCGCCTTACGTGAATAACGTGTAACGACTAAATGCAAAACCTGTCATAAAGTTTATGATTATCTTTGCAAATTATTACTAATGTTGATTGTTATGAGTCGAAGAATAACTAGTAATAAATAGGTCATCGAGAGGACTTACGTTTCAATAAAGGCGATTTTTTGTACAAGGTCTTCTTATGCCATTAAAAATGACATTAATTGCGTTGGCTGTTATGGCAGCGTCTTCACAGCCTCAAGCGGATACTTCTCTCGCACCACCAGTTTCTCTTGCACAAAGCTATCAGGATGGCATTGATGTGTCTGAATATTGGTATAGCGAAAAACTTGATGGTGTTCGCGCTTATTGGACTGGGCAACATCTCGTGACGAGAAATGGTAATCGAATCTACGCCCCAGATTGGTTTACAGGACCTTTACCTGATTATCCGTTGGACGGTGAACTTTGGGCTGGGAGAGGTAATTTCCATCTTGTTCAGCAAACGGTGTTAGATAAAACTCCTGTAGAGTCTGCTTGGCGACATATCGACTTTATGATCTTTGATATGCCATATTCCGCTGGTGATTATCGGAAGCGTTATTACAACATCAAAGACTTAGTGCTTGAAGTCGACCAGCCTCATATCAAATATGTCGAGCACCGAGCGATTCAAAATGAAGCTCATCTGTTTACACAGTTGGATAAAATTTCAATATCCGACGGTGAAGGGGTGATGTTGCGGAAGGTATCAAGCCGCTATCAGGCTGGACGCGGTAGTGATTTGCTTAAACTAAAACGATACGCAGATGATGAAGCGTTAGTTGTGGGTTATAAGCCAGGAACAGGGCGCTTATTAGGTATGATGGGAGCAATGTTAGTTCGCTTACCAAATGGCATTGAGTTTTACATCGGTAGCGGATTTACCGATGAAGTGCGTCGCCAGCCTCCGAAAATTGGTTCAACCATTACATTTAGATATAACGGTTTTACACATACTGGTAAACCGCGTTTTGCTCGATTCTTGCGTGAAAGGTTGAAGGAATAGAACGCTCTGCACTTACTAGTTGCCAACGGTTACGCCACATCGTTTGAAGAGACCCTGCCAAAACTGAACGTGGTTTAGGGTTTCTTGCCTAAATGTCCTATGTGCCTCAATGATGCCATACTGGTGACCATGGAGTTGCATACGGTTCTCCACCAAAGTGGCACCATCATTAAGTTGTTGATAGGTACTGTCTAAATAAGCCAAATAAGGTTGCACTTCTTCAACGTAAATGGATTGAAAGACATTTCTTAAGTAGCGGAACTGGGTGGTGTCTCTGTTCGGCCCGCACAATACATTGCTCTGGTTCTGCTCAAGTAGCTGAGTTGTCGCTTTTAACCAAAGGGATGTGTTTACCATTGAATAGTAAAGTCGTCCGAGTAAACGAGATTTCTCTAACTCTTCTTGATATTGCGTGACTTCCACATCGGGTAGACGTGAGACCGCGCGGTGGGGTAAATCATACATTTCGCTGAAAATACGATAGACATCGTTAATGCGTGCAATATCATTCGTCGTATTTTGAGATAGCCAATCAGAGGCAGTTAGTTGCTTTTGCATGGCATCACTTACGAGTAGTAAGTTGTCGAGATGAATGTCTAAATGTTGCCACTTGGTTGAGTAAAGCTCTGTCAATGTCGCGCGTTCTTCATCGCTAAGTGGAAACTCGGATAAACATCGATTCATGACTCTTAAAAGGGCAGTTTGATAATCAAAATCATGAAAGGCATCCTGCACCTTTCCAAGTTGTGAGTTTTTCTCGGCAAGTAAATTAAAGAGTCCGCATTGTCGTAATTGATAGCTCTCTAGCAGGCCAATAGATAGCCTTGGCAATGGCTCGAACAAAACGCGTTTCGCAGGAATCGTTACCGTAGACTGTAATTCTATTGGAATAGCAGGAACTTCCAATACATTGGCTACACGTTGATGATACTTATCAAACATGGCGTTCTCTGGATTGAACCAGTTATCACAACCATTAAGAATCAAGATTAAGAACAATAAAATAGACCGCACAAATATCCTTTTTTATAACTTCGTATCCGTTGTCTAGAGAGCAAAATCAACCGCTTCGTAATCTTGTTATAAGTATACTCAACCGTGTGATTATTCGATCAAAAAAGCCAGCGGATGCTGGCTTTTTTTACTTTTTATTGAACTGAAAAGTTCAATTGCACTTCTGGCTCTTGGCGATGCATCCAACGCATTCTGACGCCTAACATAAAGGCCGCAGAAGATAGGCCGATGATAAAACCAAGCCAGAAGCCTTGTGCTCCCATTGGCTCAACAATCCAGTCTGTACGGCCAAGGACGTAACCAATTGGCAAGCCAAGAATCCAATAAGCAATAAAAGTACGGTTGAAGATGGCTCGCATGTCTTTATAGCCGCGTAATGCACCAGCTGCGATCACTTGAACCGCATCCGTACATTGATAAACAGCGGCAAACACGAGCAGGTGCATCGCTAGAGTGATTACCTCTGGGTTGCTAGTATAAAGCTCGGCGATCCACTCGCGAGACAAGACGGTTAGAATCGCTGTGAGAACGGACAAAGCTAGACCAACCATAATGCCGACTCGTGACGCTACGCGCGCGCCATCTACGTTTTCTTCACCAAGTCGATGGCCGACACGAATGCTTACTGCTGCACCAATACTCATTGGTAGCATAAATACCAACGAGGAGAAGTTAATCGCGACTTGATGCGCTGCCACAATGATAGGACCCAGTGGTGAAACGAGCAGTGCAACAACAGCAAACAGTGTCACTTCAAAAAACAGCGCTGCTGCAACAGGAAAGCCGAGCTTGAATAGACGAACTTGCGCTTTCCATTGTGGGCGATGCCATTCTCCAAATAGGTTGATGCTTTTCAATCGCTCTGATGTCATCACATACAGCAATAGCATGGCAAACATGACCCAGTAAACAATCGTGGTTGCTACACCACAGCCAACACCGCCTAATTCAGGTGCACCAAACTTGCCGTACACGAAAATCCAGTTTAGAGGAATGTTGAGCAGCAAACCGATAAAGCCAATAACCATTGCCGGTTTCGTCAATGACATACCATCCGTAAAGCTTCTAAGCGTTTGGAAAAGTAAAAAAGCGGGTACTGCTAATATAACGGCATGAATGTATCCCACCGTTTTTTCAGCCATCAGTGCTTCAACATCCATCAGCCCGAGAATAAACTGGGTTTGAAGCAGGACTGCAATTATCGGCACACTGATCAGCAATGCCAAAACGACGCCTTGCTGAATTTCAAACGGGATTTTCACTCGACGACCAGAGCCATTTAACTGTGCGACAACAGGAACCAATGCCATTAATAAACCCACCCCAAACAAAATGGATGGTAGCCAAATACTTGAAGCGACAGAAACCGCAGCCATGTCGGTGGCGCTAACGCCGCCAGCCATTACGGTATCAACAAACCCCATACCAGTTTGAGCGACAGATGCGATCAATACCGGGGTCGCCAATTTGATAAGACTTGATGCTTCTTCTTTATAGCGATGCACGAAAAATACTCCAGAGCGGAACAATAAGTTGAAAGAATGAGAGTACTCGAGGGCAAAAGATGTGGTGAACGGATCTGATGGTTGATTTTAGTCACGATAAGGTGAAAAAATGCCTCGGAGAAACTCCGCGCAAATGATAAACAATTGTATGTTTATATTCCATAGCTAGGTAGTGAATAGTCGATAACACTGACTGGAAGCTCTCTACGCTAAGGATACGCTTTTACTGAGAACAGCAGCGAATCATGGTAATGTTGAAACATGCATGAGAACAAACCAGTGTTCATTGAGCCATGGCTTTATCGTCTGCGGTCTTTATTTCCAGCCCGTAGCGCAGTGTTTAGGGCTTAGTCTTCGACTACAGTTGGTATTAAATCAATAGGTAAAAAGAAATGTTTACAGGAATAGTTCAGGGTACGGCGAAGGTCGTTAAAATTGATAAAAAAGAACGCTTTCAAACGCACGTTGTCGAGTTAAGCGATGAACTTTGTAAAGGGTTAGAAATTGGTGCATCCGTTGCACACAACGGATGTTGTCTAACTGTGACTAAGATCGAAGGCAACCTTATCAGTTTTGATTTAATGCAAGCGACATTGGCTCTTACTAATTTAGGTCGGCTGGTGGAAGGGGATAGCGTAAACATTGAGCGCGCGGCTAAGTTTGGTGACGAAATAGGCGGGCATAGCATGTCTGGTCATATTAGTTTGACGGCAGATATTGTCGATATCATCGATACGCCCAATAACCGCACGATTTGGTTCCAACTGCCGCAAGAATCAATGAAATATGTATTAGCGAAAGGTTACATTGGTTTAGATGGCTGCTCGCTAACTATTGGTGAAGTTGAAGCGTGTCGTTTTTCGGTACACCTAATTCCAGAAACCTTGCAGCGAACGCTTTTCGGAGTGAGACAAGTAGGGGAGCGTGTTAATATTGAGTTTGATCCTCAGACTCAAGCAATTGTTGATACTGTTGAGCGCGTTCTTGCAGCAAAACAGCTTTAGAATGAGAAAAAGGAGCCTAGTGCTCCTTTTTCATTTAAGCGTTTTTATATTTCTGATGTTCACATGCTCGAGCTGTTATTCGTAATTGTCATCGATAAATAGTTCGACCTTATCTTGTAACTCATCCACTCGCATATTTAGGTGGATAGCGTGGCAACAAGCTGGGCAATCATCATAAAACTCTTGGTCACCATTACTTGCATCCAATGTAATGCCGATAGAGTGTCCGCAATGCGGGCACTTTACATACCTTTCGGTATAATTTTTCATACAACAACTCCTAATCTCGCAGGGCTTTTAAACACACTATTCATCAAGGAAGCACAGCCCTTTACTTACTTTGCCTACAAGGAAAATAGGCACAATCCAAAGTTAAGTCTCCTTTGATATTAGGTCGAGTTGTTGCTAATTGAGTCGAAATAAGTACAAAACTTGACCCCAAACTCAACCTTGAGCTTAGGGTGATTTTCTGTAGTGATGTGCCTCGAGATTTTACATCTTGAAATATGCAGTGGCTTCCAAATTAATAAGAAATGATTTTATTAATAACCAGTTGAGCCTGTTCCAAGTAATGGCCGCCAAACAAATTACAATGGTTGAGAACATGGTAAAGGTTATAGATATCTTTACGTTCCTCATAGCTTGAAGAAAGTGGCATAACCGATTCGTAGCCTTGATAAAATTCTGGTTGAAATCCACCAAAAAGCTCTGTCATCGCAATATCACACTCCCTGTCCCCCCAATAGCACGCAGGATCGTAACAGATAGGACCGAATGCAGTGAGTGCCGCATTTCCATTCCATAAATCGCCATGCAACAAAGAAGGTTCCGGAGCATGGTTTGCTAGCCGCTGTTTTACGACATCGATAAAGTCATCGATATCAACCAAGGTGACGCCTTTTTCTTTAAGGAGCTGTAATTGCCAACCTATGCGTTGCTCAGCAAAGAATACACACCATTTCTTGTGCCATTTGTTGGGCTGTAGAGTCGAACCGAGATAGTTGTCGGTATCAAAACCAAACTCTTTTTGCTCGCCCCACTGGTGTAGGTGAGCTAATTGCTGCCCAAATTTAAAGCTGTTGGGACCATCTTCTAATGGTTTCGTTGGAAGGTAGTTAAGAATTAGGAATGAGGCATTTTTGGTTTTACCAACCAATACCACCTCAGGTACAAATAGGGTGGATGTTTCACGCAAAAGATGCAGGCTTTCAGCTTCTACCTCAAATTTAGACAAAAACTCGCGATCGTTAATTTTCACAAAATAACGTTGCTCGCCATCATTGATCATGTAGCTTTCACTGATATCCCCACCAGACAGCCTTACTTTTTCCGTGATCTGGTAATCGAACAATAAAGTATCAGAAAGCTGTTGCGATATTGCTTGCCACATACAAAACCTCGCGAATCTATTTGACCACCAATAGTTTAGGATAAATAGCAGGGAGTTGGCGCTATGTTGAGCATACTTAGTAAAGAAACCTTCCTCTTAGTGTAGTCAATTTGTATAAATGTGAATCAAATCGCTTATAAGCCTCTGATTTGTTGGCTTAGCATATGGAGATGAACGTTTACAACAGGTATTATTATTTTTTTGACGTTAGTTCCATTGGTGGCATGAAAATACTGATATGTGATGACTCAGCTGTTGCAAGAAAGCTTATTGCGCGTTCTATCGTACAAGATACATCATTGCATCTTATTGAAGCGCAAGATGGTTATGAGGCGCTTAATATTCTTGCTGAGCAAAATATCGATATTTTGTTTCTCGATTTAACGATGCCCATAATGGATGGTTTTGAGGTCCTCGAATCATTACCTGTTAGTCAGTACCCGACCAAAATCGTCATTATTTCTGGAGATGTTCAACAAGAGGCAAAACAGCGCTGTCTCGATCTTGGTGCTCAAGCTTTTATCGCTAAGCCTCTGACAGAAGAGCAGGTGCTACCACTATACGAACAATTAGGACTGCATTATGCGTTCAAACCTAGTCATTCGGTTGATTCTAAAAACCAGGGTTGCGAAGAGCTTTCCTTACTAGCCAAATTCCGTGAAATTGCGAACATTGCCCTTGGTAAAGGGGCTGCGATTATGGCTGACCATTTACATGAGTTCATCCAACTTCCTGTTCCTCATGTTGGACCTTTGTCCTACGGCGAGCTTCATATGACACTGGTTGATGTGGTTGGGCGTGACAGTTCCGTTGCGGTAGCGCAGAGGTTTGTCGGTGGTGGTATTCACGGAGAGGCACTGGTGTGTTTACGTGGTAGGGATATCAATCAGATTGGGGAAAAATTAGGTTACCTCCTTGAGTTTACGCCTCATAATGAAATCATCTTGAATATCTCTAACCTACTGGTTTCGTCATTTCTCACATCGTTGGGCGATCAACTCGACAAGCAGTTCTCACTTCGTCAGCCAGGCATTGTGGATACCTTAACACCTTATTGTGAAGAGCAAGGCGAGTTGGGTGAGCTCTTTACTATCGAATACACCTACATGGCAGAAGCGCTCGATTTCGAGTGCGAGGTACTGTTTTTAATTGATAAGCCATCCGTAGAAATAATCTATGAAATCATGGAGCTAATCTAATGTCCGATATCACGCTGGACATAGCAGACTTTCATTGGGTCACACAAATTCTCGATACGATGGATTCAGGGCTTATTGTTTTGGATCAAGAGTATAAAGTGTGTGTGTGGAACAGTTTTATGCAGTCATACAGTGGCGTTCTATCACAAGAAATTCTTGGTGAATGTTTATTTGAGCATTTTGAAGAGCTGCCAAGAACTTGGCTAGAAACCAAGATAAAAGCTGCCGCCGATCTGGAAACTCGTTCTTTTTCTAGCTGGGAAAACCGACCGTACCTTTTTAAGTTCAACAATTTTTCTCCGGTTTCAAACAGCAGTGATTTTATGTATCAAGATATCGTGATCACGCCGTTAATTGGGCTTTCAGGAGAGGTCAG
This sequence comes from Vibrio sp. D54, assembly GCF_021728075.1. NCBI lineage: Bacteria > Pseudomonadati > Pseudomonadota > Gammaproteobacteria > Vibrionales > Vibrionaceae > Vibrio > Vibrio sp. D54. The sequence goes on from NZ_JAKKCS010000011.1 coordinate 104,352, forward strand.
CCACATAGCGATTCAAGTCAATGATGTTTCTGAAACTGCGAGAAATCGCATTCATTTGAAAGAAACAAATCAACATTTGTCGGAAATCAGTCGCAAAGATGGTTTAACAGGTTTATTTAATCGCGCTTATTGGGAGCAATCATTGAAAGATGAGTTTGCTCACTTAAAAGTTATCGACGGACCATGCTCATTAGTAATATTCGATATCGACCACTTTAAGAAGGTGAATGATACTTATGGTCACCCGACAGGGGACGAAGTCATTCGTCGAACCTCTGCCTTGTTGAGAAAAACAGCAAGGAGCAGTGACATCTGCGGTCGTTTTGGTGGTGAAGAGTTTACGGTACTACTTCCTCACACAAACCAGGAGCAAGCTTGCTATTTCGCAGAGCGTTTGCGCAAAAGAATTGAGCAAGAGATCGTGAAAGTGGAAGATTTTTTGATTAATTACACGATAAGTATTGGTGTTTGCGAGTATAAGCCTTATTTTGAAACTCACACTCAATGGTTAAAGAGTGCCGATGCTGCGCTGTATCGTGCAAAAGAAAATGGTCGTAACCAAACCTGTTTGCATGAAAATGACTGAAATATAAAAAGGTTTGAAGAAACCCTGTATCCGAATTCAGTGAAGCAAAGCTCAATTGTTTGAAAATCATCCAGTTGGTTCGTGAATGTTTGTTAATATGAAATAAGTTAATGAAATTTTCTCGGCATGTCTTACTATTGAAACTATTCTGCTTTCAGCTTCGAAGGCTTGCAATAAACGGAGAAAAACAGTGGTTTTAGAAACCGATGGATATCTCGCTCTTATCGAGCACTTGTCTCTAAATCTAGATATTTTTACGACCGAAATTGGCGACACTGGATCCGAAAGCATCGAAGATGTTGTCACCGACATGGTGGCTTCAAACATCATGGCGATTTTTGAGCAAAATCCAGAACTTCACTCGAGCGTACGCTTCAAATTATTGAAAGAGGCTGATGCAGTTGTTGAAGATCTTGGTGAGATATTGGCTGGGGTATGGCATAAAAAAGCGACCAATGAACAGATCACGTTCCTTGATGAATACATCGCTCTGGTCAAAAATCTGTTCGATAATGCTGTTGCGACTTACGACTGATATTGTTTTAACTTACAGCAATGTCCGGTTAAGAGTAAGAAGAGTTACATTGTAACTCTTCTTATTTGCCAAAACTTAGATGCCCAGTATGGGTTGTCGATTCTTGAAATAATCACACCTCTAGACGTCGATGCATGCATGAACTGCTTGTTACCCAAGTAAATTCCGACATGATAAGTTGTACGTCTTGTTTTAAAAAACACTAGATCCCCTTGCTTGGCATCCGTCCAACTTAACTCCACACCTTGCTTTGATTGCTGCTTCGTTGTCCTTGGTAACGAGAGCTGATAAGCCTCAACAAACGCTTTTTGTACAAATGCTGAGCAATCAATTCCAGATTTCTGTGTCCCGCCTAAGCGATAAGGCGTGCCGTGCCACTCTGTGTAAAAGTCGAACAAGTCAGGGTTGTCCGACAATAGCTGATTTGTAGGTGTTGTCACCTGTGCTTGCTCACTAGGCTCAGGCCCAGAAGAGCAGGCGCTTAGTAGCACACTGATTATCAAAGGAAAATATACTCGACGCAAATCACCACCTGTCATCTCTATGACTCACAACTGAAATATTAGTGTCATAACCAATCCATAGTATGGGCTGCAAATCACGGTTTTGTCTCACAAATGTGACGAAATCACTGCAGAACCGATTCAACCTTAAGAAAGAATAAAAATTGATTATGGCAAAGCGAAAACGCTCACGCACATCACTTTCACTGATTCAGGCTGTCAGTGCAACATTTTTAACTATCATTGCTCTTGTTATAGCCCTTTCTGTCTCAAGTTTCAAAGGAATGGAACAGGTAGGGGAACAATTTGAAGACTTGTCGCAAAAAGCATTACCAATCGCGATGGCAAACGCAAAGTTAACCAGGAATGTATTGGAGATGGTTAAGCTACTCAACCATGGTATGCAGATTACTGAGCCGAAAGAGTTGCCTCTCATAAAAGAGCAAATCGACTCTCTTGCAACTCAAAGCACAACTTTGGTTGTGAAAGCGTCTGGTGTAGCTCAGCAACTCTCGGAGGAGTTAGACACCAAACTAGCGCGTTTACATAACATCACGCAGTCCATTTTGTTGAAGCAATCTTCGGTGATACAAATTCAAATGGATATTGATGCCGCTGTTGGTGGTTTTCGCTATGGGCTTAGCTCTATCGGCCCGGAAATGAATCGAATCAGTTCGTTCCTTAGTGCTGATAATCCTGAGTCGAGCGATGCCGCTAACCGTTTCATTGCTTCTACAAGCTCAATGGAAAGTACGTTCTTAGTCATGATGATGCACTCAGAATTAAACAAAGCCGAAAAAGAATACCGAGAAATGCGAAATCGCATAGCAGGTATTAAACTCGCCTATGAAGACTTCCAATCTTTCCATCCTGAAGTAAGTGAATATGCAAGCTTAACCGCACCATATGAGATGGTGAAACAAGGCTTTAGTGAAAAGGGCGTGCTGCGTTTGATCCTCGCCAAACTAGAACAAGGGGAATTGCAACGTTCAGAGTTTAAACAGGCTTCGATGCTTGCGGATGAAACCATGCGGTTACTTGATCAAATCTCCCAAACCGCTGGTCAGTTGATCGATGAAAAAGAGCGGGTGGTCAACGAGACCATTGAATCGGTGAGCGTTGTGCTCGTGTTTGCGGCGTGTGTGATTTCTTTTATTATTCTAGTTACTTGGTTTAGTCTCAAGTCATGGACAAACCGAGGGTTAAGGAATGTATTAACGCCTCTTTCAGCACTTACCGAACATGATTTTCGTGACAAGGCAGAAGAAGTCGGCCCCTATGAGCTGAAAGAAGTAGCACGAAAGTTGAATCAAGTAATCGATTCCACACATGACTCCATTCAAACGGTGACGCGCAATTGTGAAACGCTTTATCAGACGGCAGAAGTAAGTCACAGTGCAGCCGAACAAACAAGTGATGGGTTGGCAACACAAAATGAAGCGTTGTCGAGTATGATCACGACCATAACGCAGCTTGAAGCCTCTATTCGTGAAATAGCAATGGTGACAAATGCATCTTCACAGGACTCGCTCCTTGCAACCCAACACACTGAAAAAGGGGTTCAAGTCGTGGAACAAAACCGCGAACGTTTGGAGTCATTAGAAAGCTCTTTGGATGTAAATGAACAGTCAATGTTAGAGCTAGACCAGCGTGTTAAACAGATTCGTGAAATGGTGGATATGATCAGTGGGATCGCGGACAACACCAACTTGCTTGCTCTCAACGCGGCAATAGAGGCTGCCCGTGCTGGTGAGCAAGGGCGTGGATTTGCTGTTGTCGCTGATGAAGTTCGCAAACTTGCAAGTGATACCTCTCAACAAACTACGAACATCCGAGAAATGATGAGCGAGCTTATTACTGCCGCAGAGCGTTCGCGTCAAGCAGTTAATGATTCAAGAGAAGAAATGACCCACGCGCTACAGTCCAGCAATGAAGTGAAATCGACATTTTCTGATATCAACCTCGCGGTTAAGCACATTCAAGAACGTGTTGAGCAAATCTCAGTTGCTACAGAAGAACAAGAACGAGCGACGGCAGATGTATCTCAATCCATCACACATATTTCTGATCTTGGCGAACGCACAAAGCTGCAGCTTGAGTCTATGGTTGAGAGTTCTGAGCAAGTGGCGGAAATTGCTGGGCACCAGCAAGCAATGCTGCACAAGTATGAGCTTCATCAGACCAAGTAAATGAGATGTTTCTACCGACTAAAAGCAGAACCTCGGTTCTGCTTTTTTGTTACGGCTACCCATTCAATAGCTCCTATTTGCATTGCAAGAGTGAGGTACATCTCATCTCGTTCATTTCTAAAGGGTTTAGTTATCACAACGTGATGTTAATGCTTTGTTCGAGGGACTCGTTGACTAGAATGTCGCCAGAATTCAAAGGAACGAATCATGCAGTTATCACAAAGAGCCAGCCTCATACTAGTTAATCATCACCAAGAGCTTTTGCTTATCCACCGCGTTCGAAACGACAGACAGTATTGGGTTTTCCCTGGCGGCAGTGTTGAAGCAGGTGAGAAACCTGTTGAAGCTGCTAAAAGAGAAGCGCTGGAAGAAACCTCAATAGAACTTGGCTCGGTTAAGAAAGTTTTGGAACTCGAAAATCAAGGTCGCTTAGAAACCTATTTTCTTTCTTATGTAGGGAACTTAAAAGTGAAACTAGGGAGTGGGCCAGAGCAAATCAGAAAATCAGATGTTAATCAGTACCATTTGAAGTGGGTGCGTGTAGAGCAACTTCACTCGATTTCTTTATATCCAGAGAAAGCTAAAGCCTTTTTCTTGAAGCATAAGGAGTGGTTTTGTGATCGATAAAGTTTGCCCGTCGTTCTACGTAATCAAAATCAAGAGATCCTACTTTTTAAACATCCGTTGGCGGGTGTTCAGCTCGTCAAGGGCACTGTTGAAGTGTTTGATGAAAGTTACATCATAGCAGCCAAGCGGGAGCTCGCTGAGGAGTCTGGTATCACACATGTTCGTTCCGCACGATATTTATGCTCATGGGATAGTGGCTTTCAAAATCAAGTATGGCATTTTGTTTTGTGTGAGTGTGCTGACCTCGCTAATTCATGGCTGTTTCATACGCAAGACGATGGTGGACATGATTTCGCGTTCTTCTGGCACGATGTCGAGAGCGGCCTTCCCGCGAATGCACATACTGTGTTTCAGCGCGGGCTGGAAAAGGTACGAGAGTTGATAAACCAAGGCGTGATTTAAAGGAGGATTCTGTCATTGCATTGGCGGATTTGGGCGAAACGCCACAGCAAACACTATGCTTCTACTAGAAGCAAATAAAGAAGGTAGAGCAGCCGTTACTGTTCTCATCGTGTTGATAATGGCACTGTCGATCTCAAAAATGGCGATGAGATTACAAATGTTTAAGTGACTTCTATATGCTTTGCTCATTCATTCAGATAAGGAAACGGTAATGGATAAATTCGTCGTGTTTCTCTTATGCCTTTTTATGACAGTTGGCGGAGTGGTTCATCTTTATGACAACATTGTTGGTGGCTTTTTACCTTACGATTTTGCGCCACGCTGGTTGAATATGTATTGGAGCGCTTTGGGACTATTGGACTTATTAGCAGCGTATCTATTGGTCAAGCATCGCCGCTCTGGCCTAGTCGTTATGTTATTGATTCTTATAACCAATGTTATCTTTAGTTCGCACGCTCACTATACATTAGAAATATTGGATAACAACGTCGCCCTACAAATGAAGACACTGTTTTTAGGGTTCTCATTTGGGGTATCTATCTGGTTATGGAATGCGCGAAAACATAGTCAATCGCGCCAAATATTTCGTTAATTATTATTTTCACAACACTCGATTAAGGATTGTAAACAGGGACTCGTTATGAACGATTTTAAAGACTTGGCCAGTTTTGCTGGTTTCAGCGTACTGACAGGTTTGAGCTTTGCCACCACTTTCTTCAGCCTTGCTTTTCTATACAGCTCAATAGAAGCACAGCAAGTAATGAACACCAATGCTTTGGCATGTGCAGTGCTTGGTGTTGTTGGTTTATTTGTTGGTATTACTCAGCTAAACAAAAAGCGTCAGCTAGCAGAAAACTAATCTGTTCTTACACATCATGAGGATGAAGTAGTGTTTAACAGGGGTTTAGGCTTGGTCTATTCGTTTTGTTGACATACTTCATCCAACAATATTTTTTTCAACCATTACTTCTTCTCTTTATTGTAGCGAAAGGGCTGCGTTAAAAGCTTATCTAATCTTTGCTCTTCTTCGTCTCTAATTTCTGGCACACCAATAACAACATCATCATGACCCAACTTAGGCTGAGCTCGGTATGTCCCAAAAAAGCGGTCCCAAACTGAAAGGAAAAAACCAAAGTTTGAGTGGGTCTCTTTTACTATCACTGAATGGTGTACGCGATGCATGTCTGGTGTAACGATGACGTTTCGCAGTTTTTGGTCTATGGATAAAGCCAGTTTTGCATTACTGTGATTAAACATCGCGCTCGCATTAAGCACAATTTCAAATACCACAATTCCGATAGGTGAAACACCTAAGATAAACACGGCTGCAATTTTTACTCCCACTGAAATGATTATTTCGAAGGGATGAAAGCGTGCGCCTGTAGTGACGTCTATGTCGAGATCGGCGTGATGCATTCGGTGAATCTTCCACAGCGGCTTTACATGATGAAAGACAACATGCTGAGCGTAAATGACGAAATCAAGCAAAATGACGGTTAGAAAAATATTTAACCAAGCGGGGAGGGACAGAATATTGAGCAGCCCCCATTGTTGCTCCTGAGCTATGACCGCAGCTTGAAAGGCGGCGATAGGCATGATTAAAGCAATAACTAGGCTGTTAAAAGCGACCAATGACAAGTTATTGACCCAGCGAAACCTGCGCGAAGCGGTCAGTGTTTTTCTAGGCAATTTGTTTTCCCAAATGGCACAAAGCAATAATACGCCAAGGAAAAAGCCTAATCTGAGCCATGAGGGTTCTTGAAATGTCGTTTCTGTCACTGTCATTCCCTTATTTATTTCTTTATCTATGACCGAGATAAGAGTGAAATTATTTCAACACACTGCTGATGGGCTTATCTTGAGGCGAAGCCATAATATCAGTAGAATCGCGCTCTACTTTTTACTTGGCATTACTTACCATGAGAATTCACGCTTTCCACCGTTTATATCAGTACCGACAATCTATCTCAACCAAGCCTTTCAACGCGCGTGGATGTAAAGTGGTTCGTTGCCAATATTGCCAGGTTTCTGAGCAACACTGTTTGTGCGACCTTCAGCCAAACATCAAGGCCAATATTGCATGTATGTTGATTGTTTCTGAAAACGAAGTGTTTAAGCCAAGTAATACCGGTCGTCTAATCGCTGATACGATTCAAGAGACTTACGTGTATCAATGGAACCGAACAGAACCGTCTGAAGAGATGCTAGCGCTACTACAGGATGACAGTTACCAACCGGTGATTGTATTTCCTGCAGACTATGTGGATGATCCCTCTCGTTTAATTGAAGATCTAGAGCCAGGGCGATTGGTAAAAGAAGATGTCGAGAACAAAAAATGGTTGCTGATCTTTATTGATGGTAGCTGGCGTGAGGCACGAAAGATATTCCGTCGTTCTGATTTTCTTAAATCTTTGCCTGTGCTTTCCATTGAGCCGGAATCTCTGTCTGAATACATCATGCGCCGCTCCGAGAATGATCAGCATCTTTCAACCGCCGAAGTCGCGACATTAGTTTTAAAACAAGCTGGTGAGCCTAAAGCTGCGGAATGCCTTCAATTGTGGTTTGAAGCCTTCAGAGAAACTTACATGCTGAGCAAGACTCGAGTCAAAAGCGACCCTAACCAGCCACACTTGAAACGTTTCAAAGAGTGGATGAAAACCGAGAGCTGACTCTAAGGAATGAGCTTTTGTTGATGGTATGTTGTTCAACTGGCTTCGGTGAGGGGATAAATCTGCATTCGGTCACGGTTTGCAGGCGTACAGATATGGATAATGCCATCAGTTTATACTTTTGACTCTAGCCATTTTTGAGAGTCGTTTGAAGCATTTTTTAGGAGAGAAATACATGTATTACGGCTTTGATGTCGGTGGCACTAAAATTGAATTTGGTGCATTTAACGAGAAGCTTGAGCGTGTAGCGACGGAACGTGTACCTACACCAACAGACAACTACGAGCTGCTGGTTGATACCATTGCGGAATTGGTGAATAAATACGATACAGAGTTTGGCTGCGAAGGTACGATTGGTCTTGGCCTACCAGGTATGGAAGACGCCGATGATGCAACGGTACTAACAGTTAACGTTCCTGCGGCAAAAGGCAAACCACTTCGTGCTGATCTAGAAGCTAAAATCGGTCGCAGCGTAAAAATTGAAAACGATGCAAACTGTTTCGCGCTTTCTGAAGCCTGGGACGAAGATCTTCAAGATGAACCATCTGTACTAGGTTTGATCCTTGGTACTGGTTTTGGTGGCGGCTTTATCTACGAAGGCAAAGTATTCTCTGGCCGTAACCACGTAGCGGGTGAGGTGGGTCACACACGTCTTCCTATCGACGCATGGTTCCACCTAGGCGAAAACGCACCATTACTGGGTTGTGGCTGTGGCAACAAAGGCTGTTTAGATAGTTACCTATCTGGTCGTGGTTTCGAGCTTCTTTACGCGCATTACTACGGCGAAGAGAAGAAAGCGATCGACATTATTAAAGCGCACGCAGAGGGTGAGGAGAAAGCAGTAGAGCACGTCGAGCGCTTTATGGAGCTGCTAGCGATCTGCTTTGCAAACCTGTTTACTGCAACAGACCCACACACCGTTGTACTTGGTGGCGGCTTATCTAACTTCGAATTGATTTACGAAGAGATGCCAAAACGCATCCCTAAACACTTATTGTCTGTAGCTAAGTGTCCTAAGATCATCAAAGCAAAACACGGTGATTCAGGTGGTGTACGCGGCGCTGCGTTCTTAAACATCAAGTAGTGACTGAAACCTTACTCGATACAAAGTAAGAAGAAATTTAAAGCCCCGTTTAGACCATCAAGGTAAAACGGGGCTTTTACTTGTATACCAAGTAACTCATATACCTAAGTAATTTCGGTATGCTCGGGTATGGATCATGAACAAAAGTAGCATGCATAAAAAACTCACGACGAATCGTGAGTTTTCTGTTTGCAGCTAAGCTTATTTGTTCTTTTTGCCTACGCCCAGGTTTTCTTTTTGAGCTAGGGTGATTTTGCTAAAGCCTAATTTTCTGAAGTAGTTGTCGCGGTAGTTTCGCACCGCTTTAGTGTCAGACACTGCTTCGATTTGTTGCTCCATCTTTAGGAACTCAGTGATATCGATACCTTCGGCTTCTGCAACTGCTTCTTGAATGTTGCGGTGTTGCTGGTATGAGAACGTCAGTTCTTTGTCTTGGTCTTTGTAAGTGTAAAGAATGGTGCGAGCCATAGCTGTCTCTCTGAAAAGGTTTCTGTATTAAACAAAAAGGCCAGACTCGCTGACCTTTGAATTTCTAGTTTGAGCTAGATTCTGCCTTGAAGTGGGATAATTGTCACGCTTTCTCCCGCTTTTACTGTATCAATAGCTGGGGAGATTTCGATCAAACAGTTTGCCTCACTCATTGAGCGCAAAATACCAGAGCCTTGCTTGCCTGTTGTACGAACGGTTAAACGGCCAGTTGCATCCAGTTCATAGATTCCTCGACTAAACTCGGTACGACCTTGTCGAGTGCGAAGATTTTCAGTCGCGATGGCATTCACTTTCAGAGGCTTCCAGCCTTGTTCGCCTTGCATCTTACGCAGTGCAGGCTCAACAAAGTTGATGAATGAAACCATCACTGCCACAGGGTTGCCCGGCAGACCAAAGAACGGCTTGTTGTTGATTTGACCAAACGCTAATGGACGTCCCGGACGCATGTTGATTCGCCAAAAATCGATTTGACCAAGTTTATCCAAGGCAAGTTTGATGTAATCCGCATCACCAACGGATACGCCACCAGAAGTCATAACCACGTCTGCTTGCACCGATGCGTTTTCCAACGCTTCAATCATTAACTGTTCGTTGTCTTCCAGAATACCGAAGTCCAAGATCTCGCAGCCGAGTTTTTTAAGCATGCCCATGATGGTAAAGCGGTTGGAATCGTAGATAGAATTCGCTTTTTGCTCTGTTCCCGGCGCTTGTACTTCGTCACCGGTGGAGAACACGGCAACTTTCAATTTTCGGAATACATTCGCTTCACCAAAGCCAAGCGAAGCGATCATGCCCATTTCTGGAGAGGCGAGGCGAGTGCCTGCGGTAAAGACGTCACTGCCGATAGCGAGATCTTCACCTGCTTGACGAACGTTTTGGCCTGCTTTGATATTCGCACCGTTAAAAGTGACCTTGTCACCTTCTTGAATGGCTTGCTCACGCATGACCACTGTATCGCCGTTACGTGGTGTTGGTGCGCCAGTCATGATCTTAACTGCTTGACCAACTTCCAGAGGCTGATCGTAAGCATGGCCCGCCATCACTTCAGCAACCACTTGGTAGCTATCGCGCTCAACATCATCACTGCGGATGGCATAACCGTCCATCGCGGAGTTGGTGTATTGCGGCACATTTACTGGTGAAACGATATGTTCCGCAAGAACGCGGCCATAGGCGTTTTCAATCTTGCATGCTTCTATTTCCGAAACCGTGTTCACCAAAGAAAGGATTTTCTCTTGGCCTTGAACCACAGAAAGGAAAGCAGGAGAAAGTGTGTCGCAACATGCGGCTTCTTTCTCTTTGTTTTTTGGCGCTTTCGCTTCTTGAACGTATTGAAGAACAAATTGAGCGATGGCATCCAAATCATTGATGTTCATTTGAGGGAGCTCAGAATCTAACTCCGCACTGTCGGAAGCGATAGCAATGATGTTTTCATCGTTTGGATAAAGCCAAGGTTTACCCACTTCTTCACGATGCAATTCAATTTTAGGAAACGCGATGTTTTTGCAGCCTTCGACCAAAACCACATCAAGCATGTCTTCATCAAAACGTGTTAATAGGTATTCAAACTCCACTTCGGCTTCTGGCGTTTCTGTCATTAACGCAAAACGGTTGCGAGAAGCAATCAGCATTTGAGATGCGCCAGCTTTGCGTAAACGGTAGCTGTCTTTACCCTGCTTATCGACATCGAAGTTGTGGTGCGCATGCTTTAGCATGCCAATGCGCAGGCCCGCTTCAGTTAGCTTTGGCAATAGGGCTTCAAGTAGTGTGGTTTTGCCGGTGCCTGAATAAGCTGCAAAACCAAGAATAGGAATGTTTAGCGTGTGTTTCATGATTCTAATTGTCCAAATTGCGCCAGTTCTTCCGGAGTGTTCAAGTTGACGAAACAGTTTGGTGAGTCGCTAAAGTCAACGTAACTGGTGTTGCACTCTTTGTAGAGCAGAATGATTTTGCGGTCGCCACGTTCTAAAAACGCGGTGAGTTTTGGCAGTACGCGCTTGTGGTAGAGCGTAAAAACAGGTTGCTGATGGTCACCATCATGCGCGACCAAAATATCGCTGTCTTCTTTGACGAACTGGCAGAAACGCTCGACAAGGTCGGTGTTAATTTGTGGACTATCGCAAGGTACAAATCCGACCCAGTCAGTTTCAGCATGCATCAAACCCGCGTGAATACCGCCCATAGGCCCAGGGAAATCTTTGAATTGATCACTAAATACGAAACCAAATTTGCTGTACGCATCTTGGTTTCGGTTGGCATTAATTAAAATGCGTGGAGTTTGTGGAGATAAACGTTCAATAACGTGTTCGATGAGTGGCTTCTGATTTAACTCAATCAGACCTTTATCTTTTCCACCCATACGGCTGGCTTGACCACCAGCCAAAATGACCCAACTAGTTTGTGTTGGTTGAAGCATATGCATTCTCTTGGGATGTTTCTTTTGGTATGACATACAACAGAGGAGACTCTATCAAAGTCTTGTCTTTAATCCACCACTGTTTTTTACATAAGTCGGTCAGTGCGTTGGCCTGATGGCTTGTCACCACGATACTGGAACCACGATCCAAAAGATCTTTTGCCATCACCACCAATCGTTCAATGGATTCTTGGTCTAAAGACGCACTTGGCTCATCCATCAATAAAATCGACGGTTTTAAGATCCAAGCCCTTGCCATGGCAACGCGCTGTTTTTCACCGCCGGACAACACGGAAATATGTTCGTCCGCTAAGGTTTCTAAACCTACCATGCGCAGCGCGTGAATAACTTGAGCTCGCTTATCTTTTTGCGTGTCTTGTTGATATTTCACTCCATAGACTACGTTTTCATATACAGTGCCGTCAAAAAGGTAAGGGGATTGATGGAGATAAATCACATCGACACGACCATTGCGACGCGTCAGTCTTTTCAGCCACGTATCTTTTGGCGCAACAACATCACCAGTAGAGGGTTTGAGCAAGCCAGCAAGGATTTTGAGTAGGGTAGTTTTGCCCACACCATTGTCACCCTTGAGATAAATGGCATCATTTGGGCCGATGGCTAACTCAGGGATGTGGAAAAGCACACGCTCTTTAAAGCGCATGGATAACTGTTCGGCGGTGATTTTTATAGTCATAATTCGCCTCGACATGGGGTTAATGGTGAGTCGTTTGTTTGCTTCATGTTCTATGTTCTGAGGTAGCCTTTGCCTCTCATGCTTGATAAGAAGAAGTTTAGAGCCAACGCTAAAGATAGTAATACAATTCCTAATGCAACTCCTTGCACAAAAGCACCTTTACTGCTTTCCATTGCAATAGCCGTGGGAATATTTCGCGTCACGCCCATAATGTTCCCACCAACCATCATTGAGCAGCCCACCTCGGTCACGATACGTGAAAACCCTGCAATGATAGCCGCAAGTAGAGGAAAGCGGGTTTCCCAAATCATCGTAGCTGCCAAGCGCGGAATGGAGACGCCCAGCGTGATGGCAGTTTCCACTGCACGACGGTCGCTAGATTGTAATGCACCATGCATCATCGATACCAAAACAGGGAAGCAGATCACCATTTGGCCGAAGATCATTGCCTTCTGAGTGAACAGCATTTGCCAGTCTCCCCAAGGGCCAGCACGCGACAGCAACATGTACAGCAACAGGCCAATCACCACGGTAGGGACCGCTTGCAGCGTATTTACGATCGACAACAAAAACCATTTACCGCGAAAGTCGGTATACGCCAGTACAAAGGACATCAAAATAGCCGGCAATACCACTAGGGATATTGCCGTAATAGAAACACTAAAGGAGACCGCAACGATCTCCCATAGGTCTGCATCAAAATTCACCAGTAAGCGAAGCGCTTCCAGTGTTGTATCAGCAAGATTCATATTGCGTTATTTGCTCTCAGCATTCGCAACAAACAGTTGTTTACCGTTTAGGCGGAAACCATTGATAAGTTCTTGTCCGCGAGGGTTTACCAACCAATCACTGAATGCCTTCGCACCTTGGTAGTTGATCGTTGGGTAACGCTCAGGGTTAACAAGAATAACTTGGTACGGGTTAAACAGTTTTTCATCGCCTTGGAACAGAATTTCTAGATCCAATTTGTTTTGGTAAGCCAGCCATGTGCCGCGGTCCGTCATGGTGTAGCCTTGCATTTCAGACGCCATGTTTAGAGTTGGGCCCATACCTTGACCTACGCTACGGTAGCCACCAAAGTTCGGTTCGATTTTAGTTTGAGCCCAGAAGCCCATTTCTTTTTTGTGCGTACCAGAATCATCGCCGCGAGAGATGAACGTTGCGTTTTTGTTTGCGATCTCTTTGAATACATCTAACACGCCTTCGTCATTTTTGATTGTTGCTGGGTCAGCTTTCGGGCCTACAATCACAAAGTCGTTGTACATTAGCTTGCGAGGTAAAACGCCGTAGCCTTTCTCAACAAATGCGCCTTCAGCTTTTGGTGCATGTGTCATCACCAAATCTACGTCACCGTTTTCGCCCATTTTTAAGGCTTTACCCGTACCTGCAGCAATAACATCGACTTTGTAGCCCGTGTCTTTTTCAAATTGTGGAAGCAGGTAATCAAGTAAACCTGAATGGTAAGTACTGGTTGTGGTTGCAAGGCGAACATGTTCTCCGTCTTGAGCAGAAAACGCAGAGTAACTTACAAGCGTGATAGACGTTGCAGCCAGAGTTAGCGCAATTTTTTTCATTTTTATGTGTTCCTTTCCAATGATTCTTTGGAATCTCTCCAGGTTTTAGGGAGAAGCCTTTTTGGACGAGAGCGATTAGCGTAATACGCAAGTTGTCTTAGGGTGTTGGAATAAGCAAACATCAACATCCTGAGATCACTTAAATGCGCTCCGTATCCACCTTATAGCAAACAAGATGCCAACCTTTTACAAGCTTAAAGTGCTTGGTTTATGCACTAAATCATGGGGTTATTTGCATAAAAGTTTGCGTTGGTACAAAATGTCGCACTTTTTGTAGGGTATCTCTGTTTAAACTTGGTACACTCTGTCCCATCGAAATCCATCTGGGGTAAATATGTCTACTCAATCCCATCTTAGTACAAACCAACAATATAGCGCCTTTTCCGTACTGGTCGTCGATGATGAATTAGGCATGCAAGCCATCTTGAAAAAGGCATTGGGTAAGCTTTTTTCACATGTCGATACAGCTGGTAGCATCGAAGAAGCAGAACAACTGCGTAATTCTCGACATTATGATCTGATCTTACTGGATATTAATCTGCCAGGGCGTTCTGGAATTGAGTGGGAAGAAGCGTTTGAAGATGATGACAAACGTGCCGATGTGATTTTTATGACGGGTTATGCGGATTTAGAAATTGCCATTCGAGCGCTACAGCTCGGTGCTTCCGACTTTATCCTCAAACCATTCAACCTTGAGCAGATGTTAAAAGCGGTCAGTCGCTGTATGGATCGCCGTTTGAACGAACGCATGCAGTACGCCATGACACGCGATTACCAACGTCACAATACCTCAGAGATCATCGGCGGCTCAGAAAAAACGCGTCTGCTTAAGCAACTTATTAACCAATTTGCACCATCACGCGCTTCTGTTTTGGTGGAAGGTGAGTCGGGTACGGGTAAAGAACTAGTTGCACGAGGTATCCACCAGGCGAGTGGGCGAACGGGCCCGTTTGTGCCAATCAACTGCGGCGCGATTGCACCAGAGCTTTTAGAAAGTGAGTTGTTTGGTCATACATCGGGCGCGTTTACCGGTGCAAAAAAATCGCGTGAAGGTTTGTTCCGTGTTGCGAACGGTGGCACCTTATTTCTTGACGAAATCGGGGAGATGCCACTTGCAATGCAGGCATCATTATTACGTGTGTTAGAGCAGCGTACGATTCGCCCTGTCGGTTCAGAAAGAGAGATCAGTATTGATGTCCGTATCGTAGCGGCAACCAACCGAAATCTGCAAGAAGAGGTCAATCAAGGTAATTTCCGCAGTGACCTCTATTACCGTTTAAACGTTCTGAAAATTGAAGTGTGTCCGCTGCGAGAGCGCAAAACCGACTTATTTGAGTTGGTGCCATTTTTCAGCAACATGCTGACGCGCGAGCTCGGTATGCCTGCGCCAAAATGGGCTCACGAGGACATGGAAGCCATGAGTGAGTACGATTGGCCGGGAAACATTCGTGAACTGAAAAACTTGATTGAGCGTTGTATCTTGCTTGGCAAACCACCTGCACACTATTGGCGAGAGCTAAATGGCGGGCATTCACTACCTAATGTGTCGATTACTGTTTCTCACTCTGCTGAGTTACCAACCTTTAGAGAAGGCAAAGAATTTACTGGCGAAGGCTATCCAAACAGCTGGACGTTAAAAGAAGTCGAGAAAGCACATATTAAACAAGTCGTTAACTTGCATGAAGGCAATAAGTCTGCTGCTGCTCGTGACTTGGGCGTAGCTCGCAAGACCTTAGAACGTAAGTACAAAGAATGGGATTCTGAGGGTGAGGAATATGCCGACTAACGGCCCACAGCACAAAGGATTGTCAAAATGGACGCACCGTTTTAAAACCATGGTGCGTTATCGCTTATTATTCTTAACCTCTGCGCCGATTTTCCTCACATTGTTAGCTCTGATCGGCATTACCATTTATTGGTCTATTCATTACACGTGGCAAAATGCGCTGCTTGATGTCTCGGAACGTCTTGGTGTTGCAAATAACAGTGTAACGTTGTTACAGCAAAAGCAAGCCAATTACGTGCGGGCGTTTGCCGATTCGTACGATTTCCGTATTCGCATTAATCAAGGAACGCCACAAGGTGACCTGCAAAAGTGGGTCACAGAGCAGAAGAAAAGATATGCTTTAGATTTTCTCTCTTTCCAACGCGTTAATTCCATGGAAAACAAATTCCGCTTTATGGATCTCACCAAGCGCGAATCGTTTTTTGATGTACTCAATAAAGAAGAACTCGAACGCCTCGATCCTGAACTCGCCAAACGAGCAGAAGTGCCTATTCTTGCTGATGGTGACAGGGAGGTGCGTGGGTTAGTCAGTCGGACCGTGATTCCGGTATACAGCCAAGCGAACGATTTGATCGGCTTTCTTGATGGTGGTTTGCTCCTTAACAACAGCACAGTGCTGGTGGATCAAATCCGCGATCTCATTTACTTAAGTGATAACGACCGCCTTCGCCCTGTGGGTACGTTGACGGTATTTCTCGATGATTTGCGTGTGAGCACCAACGTTCCTCTAGACAGCGATCATAGACTAGGGCGCGCTATAGGCACTCGCGTGAGCGCCGAAGTGTATAACCAAGTACTTTCTAAGGGTGAACAGTGGGTTGATCGCGCTTATGTGTATGACGCTTGGTATATTACGGCGTATCAACCGATCAAAGACCAATACGACAATGTTATTGGTATGCTTTATACTGGTTACCTCATGTGGCCATTCGTTAAAGCCTACATGACGAACATTGCCGAAATCAGCTTGATTACGGTTATGTTATTGCTGGTTTCCGGCGTGATGGTATATCGCGGTTCTTATGATCTGTTTCGACCGATCGAACGCATTCATAAAGTGGTGAAGCAGGTCCAACAAGGTAAAGAAAAACGGATTGGCCCGTTAGGATTAGATGCCGATCATGAACTTGCGCAGTTAGCCAGACAGTTTGATGATATGTTAGACGCGCTAGAAGAGCGCAAAATTGAATTGAAAAACTCCGCAACTCAACTTGAATGCAAAGTTCAAGAGCGTACGGCAAGCCTGAGAGAAAAAACCCAAGATCTTGAACTGCATATTCAATTGCTCAACCAAACCCGCGACAAACTCGTTGTTCATGAAAAACTGGCAGCACTGGGAGAACTCACCGCGGGGATTGCTCACGAAATTAATAACCCAACCGCCGTGATTCTTGGCAACGTAGAATTGATCCATTTTGAATTGGGTGACGATGCAAGTCGAGTACAAGAAGAAATTGATGCGATTCACGCGCAAATTGATCGTATCCGCAATATCACACGCAGTTTATTGCAATACAGTCGCCAAGGCGGTGTTCAAGATGAAATCACTTGGCAACATGTCAATCCTATCATTGATGAAAGCATCACCTTGGTTAAAACTGGCACCAAGAAACGCGACGTTGAGTTTGTGACTGACCTACAAGCGCATACGTCCGTTGAGATAAACCGTCACCACTTGCTACAAATCTTAGTTAATTTGCAAATGAACGCCATTCACGCAATGAGCGGTAAAGGCACGTTAACCGTAGTCAGTGAAGACTGGATTGAAGAGGGCGAAGTGAAAGGAGCCGCGATTCATGTTATCGATGAGGGCTGCGGTATTAAACCAGAAAACTTGAGTCGAATCTTCTCGCCATTTTACACAACTAAACGAGAAGGCACAGGGTTAGGGCTATCGGTCTCCCAAAGTATTCTCAGCCAAACGGGTGGTGAGTTAAAAGCAGAGTCTGAATGGGGAAAAGGCAGTAAATTCAGTATTTATTTACCTAAAAAAGCCGAACTGATCCTAGAGGTGACGAATATCGCTTAGTCACTTGTTGTAAGCATTACGGAAGAAAGAGCCAGTTATAATACTGGCTCTTTTTTGTATTCAATGACGCATTTGTGCTTGAGCTTTTTGCTTTGAAGAAGCACTGCGATGGTTTCACTAGCGATGAATTAATAAAAACAACACTTGCAGTATGTAGCATGAACAAGTACCGTTGCCCGGTTTTTCTAAATACACCCCAATTGCTAAGGTAAAGGTTTTGATCTCCACAGCGAATATTACTCAACAATTCGGCGCTAAGCCGCTATTCGAAAACATTTCAGTTAAGTTCGGCGAAGGCAATCGCTATGGCTTAATTGGAGCTAACGGTTGTGGTAAATCAACCTTTATGAAGATCCTCAGCGGCGAGCTTGAGCAAACCAGTGGTAACGTAAGCTACGATCCAAACGAGCGCGTTGCAAAACTGAACCAGGACCAGTTCGCTTACGAAGAATTTACGGTAATCGATACCGTCATCATGGGCCATAAAGAGCTATGGGAAGTGAAGAAAGAGCGTGACCGCATCTACTCACTTGCTGAGATGAGCGAAGAAGACGGCATGAAAGTGGCTGACTTAGAAGTTCAGTTTGCTGAAATGGACGGCTACATGGCAGAAGCCAAAGCGGGCGAGCTTCTTCTTGCTGTAGGTATCCCAATGGAGCAACACTTCGGTCTAATGAGTGAAGTAGCACCAGGCTGGAAACTTCGTGTGCTTCTAGCGCAGGTTCTATTCGCAGACCCAGATGTGATGCTTCTTGACGAACCTACCAACAACTTGGACATGGACACAATTCGTTGGTTGGAAGATACGCTAAACGCGCGTAACTGCACAATGATCATCATTTCGCACGACCGTCACTTCCTAAACTCAGTATGTACACACATGGCTGACTTGGACTACGGTGAGCTACGCGTTTACCCTGGTAACTACGACGAGTACATGACGGCGGCTTCTCAAGCTCGCGAACGTCTACTAAACGACAACGCGAAGAAGAAAGCACAAATCGCTGAGCTACAAACTTTCGTTGCGCGTTTCTCTGCAAACGCATCGAAAGCAAAACAAGCGACATCTCGTGCGAAGCAAATCGACAAGATCAAACTGGACGAAGTGAAAGCGTCTAGTCGTCAAAACCCATTCATTCGTTTTGAACAGTCTAAAGAGCTGTTCCGTAACGCTCTGATTGTAGAAAACCTGAGCCAAGGTTTTGAAGAGGACTTGTTCTCAGACTTCAATGCAATTTTTGAAGTGGGAGAGCGCGTTGCTATCATCGGTGAAAATGGTGTGGGTAAAACAACACTTCTAAACACGCTTGCTGGTGTACTTGAACCGCGTGCTGGTGAGTTCAAATGGTCTGAAAATGCAAACATCGGTTACTACGCGCAAGACCACGCGCATGACTTTGCAGAAGATATGAATCTAACGGATTGGATGGGTCAATGGCGTCAAGAAGGTGATGACGAGCAAGTCGTTCGTGGTTTCCTTGGTCGTATGCTGTTTGGTCAAGATGACATTAAGAAGTCAGTAAAAGTACTGTCTGGTGGTGAGCAAGGTCGTATGCTGCTTGGTAAGCTAATGATGCACAAGCCAAACATGCTGCTAATGGACGAACCAACCAACCACATGGACATGGAATCAATTGAATCTTTGAACACGGCGCTTGAGCAATACAAAGGCACGTTGTTCTTCGTATCTCACGACCGTGTATTCGTAGACTCGCTAGCAACGCGTATTATCGAAATCCGCGATGGCAAGATCACGGACTTCAAAGGCACGTACTCTGAGTTCCTAAAATCTCGTGGCGTTGACGCGTAATAACTCGCAAAGCGTTTAAAAAGCAAAAGCCTCGCTATTTAGCGAGGCTTTTTTGATATTTGGCCTTAATCCTTAAACTGACCGGTTATATACGCATAGATCCCGACCACGCCAAAGGTAATAATCATAGAAAGCATGATACCGCTGGGCGTAAGCAGAAAATTCCACAATTGGTCATTATTCATAGTCCACATCCTCTGTGAATCCGCATTATTGGTTTTAGTTTACACTGAAAAGGTGTTATTGGTTGCCTTTTACATCAAATTCAACCTTGTTGGCTCCTGTAAACACTTGGAAGCGCAAACCTTTCGCACGCGCAATGGTCGTAATACCAAATTGCTTCGCTAGATCTAACCCCATTTGAGTAACGCCAGAGCGAGAAAGCAGAACAGGAATGCCCATTTGAGCCACTTTAATCACCATCTCTGATGTAAGGCGACCAGTTGTGTAGAAAATTTTATCTTCACCTGTCTCTTCTTTGAGCCACATCTCACCTGCAAGTGTATCCACTGCGTTGTGACGGCCGACATCTTCCACAAATGACAACACCTCATTCCCTTTGCAAACCGCACAGCCGTGTACTGCGCCCGCTTTTTTGTAGGTGTCGTTGTAATGGGTTAACGCTTCCAGCGCAGAATAAATTTCTGACTGCTTAAGAGAAACTTGAGGCACTTGATAATTTTCAAGCTGCTTCATCACGTTGCCATACATAGTGCCTTGGCCACAACCTGAGGTGACGGTTTTCTTTTTCAGGGCGCCTTCTAAGTGTTCAGTGTTTTCTTTAGTAATCACCGCTGCGGAATGCGTTTCCCAGTCAATAATAACGGATTCAATCGCGGCTGGATCGGACAGGAAGCTTTGGTTTTTTAAATAACCGAGTACTAGTGCTTCTGGACGCGAACCTAGCGTCATGAGTGTGACCACTTCTTTCCAGTTCAGCATGACCGTAAGAGGACGCTCGCACGCGATTTGCTTCGTGAGCTTTTCGCCGTACTCGTCGTACACATCGACTTCAATGGTTTGCATGGGATTTTCACTGGTTTTAATAATATTTGGTTTCAGCACAGTCGTGTCCTAGTGATTAAGAGCGTTAGGTTGCTACGCATTTAGCTTGCTAAGTGGTTAGCAAAGCAAATCTCGTTCCAAAATAGCGGTTCCCACAAAAATTGCGAGGTTTTATGTCAACAATGCATTAAAACTGCGAGTTCGCAGTAATGACACATCCGTACATTTGAGTTTCGGCTAGTTTGGTACTTATAGCCAGAGGACATGAATAGGCTAAGCTTTATTAGTGTGGCTCGTTTATTGCTTATAAGTCAATAAAATGGTCGAAAGTAAGGTCAAGGTGTCCTGATTGCTTTCAGACCAAAATAGAAAAACTGGGTGAGTTATGTCGGATAAGAAAGATTTCGAGAACAATTACGAGAAGACTGAAGACGCATGGCCAATTGGCGTAGAGCTTGTTGAGCATGAGATCAGTACAGGGATTTGGGTGACAACCCAATGGCAGTTGACGGGATTTGCGCTAAATCCGACGGAAGAGACTCCAGATGTTTGTCTGTTGCAATTGCACAAAGACGAGCGTACAGACTACCGCTTTAACTTAAGCTCTCAGCAACCTAAACTTTTTTTAGTGATGGATAACGTCGAGTCTGGTGAAAAACCAGCGATACAGCTACTAACGGCTTCACAATCTGTCGCGGCGCAATATATGGATGGCGACAACCTTGTACTATCCAACGATATGCCGTTAGCCGTTCAGGCTTGGATGGAAGCCTTCATCGGTCGTCACGGTGAGTTGTTAGAAGTAAGACGTAAGAAACGCAAAGGAGCGGGCAGAGCAAATGGCAACTAGTTTTTTAAGCCGTTGGTCGAAACGTAAATTAGAAGAATCTTCCCAACAGGATGAAGAGATCACACCGGTAGCAGAGACGGAGCAATCCGAAGATAGTGTCACAGCGCTTTCAAACGCTGACGAAAGCTCAGACGCTTTGAACGTCAATGAGGTTAGTCAGGCTCCAGACATTACCGCGAATGTAGAGACTGAAAAGCCCGAAGAAATGTCTGTGGCGCAACTGCTGGTTTCTGAAGCTTCAGAAAGCGTTAAGAAAGCCGCGCTGCGCAAAATGTTCTTGTCCGAAGAATTTAACGTGCGTGATGGCCTAGACGATTACGATGATGATTACAGTAACTTAAAGTCACTTTCTAAAGACGTCGCAGAGACGCTACGTGATTGGGTTAAAGAAAAAGTGGAAGAAGAACCAGACGCTGCAACGACGCAAGGATCTGAACTTAACGCTGACGATATCGCATCTGAAGTGGTTGAAGACGCAGAACCAAACGCCGAAAAAAGTGCCGGAATTACCCAAGATGAAAATGAACTGTATATAAATACAGTGCCTGGTGAAGGTGATACTTTTGCTGAGGAATCACCGCCTAACGAGGTGAGACAAAATATACCACACAAAGAATAGGTACATTTTGACTAAACACTCAATGAACCGGCTGGGACAAAATGTCTCAACCGGTTTTTTTATCCCTACTATTTGTCGGTAAAATATCTAAGTGATTGAATTTTAATTGATATTTTGTTGGCATGACATTTGCTATTTGTTGCTCAATACCAATCTGGTTGAAGTTAGCACGGACGCACTGCGTAGTATTCATCGCCTATAGATGGCGGAATAAGAACGCTCATTGATAAGTTAATCAGCAGAATCTCCGGCGCTAACTACACTAAGAGATGGAAAAGACTATCCATGTTCATAAATGGAATTGAGCAATGCTGAAACAATTATTAGAACAAGCAACTTCCAATAACGGTAAAGCGAGGCTGTACGCTTTCGAAAATACCGTAGAGTTGACCAATCTTATTCCACCAACCGTAAGCTATGAAAGCGGCGGTAATACTTTGATTGTGGGCCCAACGGCAATCATCGAAAGTGCGGCAGCGCAATTGTCGCAAATGAACAGCCTAACGCTGCTTTCTACCGATGGCGAAAAGGGAACAAATCCCGAGCTTTACTACGCCAATTCGGTTCAGGTTTCAGGGTTCTTAGGTACGTTTGAAGTTCTGATTGAAAATCATGGTTCGACCAACAATCTTGCCAAGGTCGCGATCAATAGCGATTGTTTCGATATCGTACTCGATCTTTGCCTAAACAGCTGCATGTCGGAAGAAGTACCAGTACCGGGCTACTACCCAGTTGGTCGTGGCTATCCGAAACTGGTTGAAGCGTTGGAAGAAATTCCAACCTTGATGGGGACGTTCGATAAACCGAAATTCTTCCGTTTAGATACCGATCTATGTGCACACAGCTCTCGTGGCGTAAAAGGTTGCGAACGTTGTGTGGATGCTTGTCCGGCAGGGGCACTATCGAGTGAAGGCAGCGACAAAACGGGCCATCGCATCGAGATCAACCCATACCTATGTCAAGGCGTGGGTACTTGTGCTACAGCGTGTCCGACAGAAGCGATTCATTACGCACTGCCAAACCCTGAAGATACGCAAAAGTTTATTGAACGTACGCTAGCTAACTATGAGCAAGCGGGTGGTTTAGATCCTATCGTATTGATTTGTAGTTCTCGCCACGAGAGCTACAACGTGATGGCACTAAAAGCACTGCCAGATAATGTGATTCCAATTGTGGTGGAAGAACTGCCTTCGGTTGGTATTGATACTTGGTTCGCCGCGCTTGTGAATGGTGCTACTCAGGTGCTGTTTGCGGCTTCACGTTTTATGCCTCAAACCATTATTCGTGTGCTTAATAGCGAAGTAGGTATTGCTCAAGAGCTGATCGGCCAGCTTGGTATCGCCAAAGAAACCATCGACATTCTGTATCTAGAGTCACTACGTGAAGGTGCTCCGACACTTTGTACTGAGTCCTTTGATTTGGCATTAGGTGATTTGCAAGGTAACAAACGTCAGCGTCTATTTACGGCGTTGGATGCGTTGTCCGCATCACGTATTCCAGTTGAGAACATTGTTGAACTTCCAGCGAACGCACCTTACGGCACAGTCTCTTGTGAAAGTAAAGGTTGTACGTTGTGTATGAGCTGTGTGGCGGTGTGTCCAACACGTGCATTGCATACGGACGGTCGATCACCGTCGCTTAAATTCGTCGAGCAAGACTGCATTCAATGTGGGCTGTGCGAGAAAGCGTGTCCAGAGAAAGTGCTGACGCTTACTCCTCGTATGAACTGGGTGAAAGAAGAACGCCAGAAAGCGGTTGTGATTCATGAAGAAAAGGCAGCCGAGTGCATTCGTTGTCACAAGCCCTTTGCTCCGCAATCGATGATCGACATGCTACAAAACAAGTTACGCGGTCACTCTCATTTCTCTGATGAAGCGGCGATCAATCGTATCGCGATGTGTGAAGACTGCCGTGTGATCGACATGTTTGAGTCGATGGCAGAAGACCCAATGAAACAATTGAAATACTAGGAGCTCGCAGTGGACACACAACAAGAACAAACACTGAGAACAGACATTTATCTCGTTCTATCTGCACTTTTTCGTAGTGCGCCTAGTCATGAAATGCTGGCGTTCCTGAAATCGCTAGAAATTGAACCGTCTGAGAGCGCGATGCAAAAAGCTTGGCTCGCACTGCAACAAGCCGCGAACGAAGCGCAGCGAGAAGCGTTAGAAGAAGAATATCAAGATCTGTTTATTGGCATTGGACGTGGTGAAGTTGTGCCATTCGGATCTTGGCATCGCACTGGCTCGATGATGGAAAAACCGTTAGCGGAAATTCGTCGCGATTTGGATCTTTTAGGCATCGAACGAGAAGAGAACGTGAAAGAGCCTGAAGACCATATTTCTGCACTGTGCGAAGTGATGGCAATGCTGACAGGTGAAGAGGAAGAACTTCAACAAGCGGTGTTTAACAAACACATTGCTCCTTGGTTCCAATCTTTTACGCGCCAACTAGAGAGCGCCGAAAGCGTGAACTTCTACAAGCCAGCTGCACAGCTTTGCGATGCATTTTTAACGTTAGAGCAAGTCCGCTTTAGCGTGAACACCAAAAGCAGTAAGAACAAATTAAAAATTGATGTGAAAAACGTCACTGATTACGAGTAATCGAGCAGTACTTGGTCATATCGATAGAGAGGCATGAGTCTCCAAAGATCTACCGTAAGGTAAGGAAGCAATGATGAAAGATAATAAAGAAATAAACACAAGCCGTAGGGATCTCCTAAAAGGCTTCACAACCGCTGCCGTTGCCGGTGCTGTTGTTGCGGGAACCACGAAAGTGGCCGTTGCTTCAGAAACGGTTGAGCCTTCTGAAAACGACGTGAAGAAGAAAGGGTATCGTGAAACTCAACACATTCGCGATTACTACGACACACTTTAGGAGATAACGGATGAAACTTGTCAAACGCTCCGACAGTGTGAGCAAAGAAACGAACCAGCTTGGCGTATCTCGTCGTGCATTCATGAAAAACACTTCGCTTGCCGCTGGTGGCGCAGTGGTTGGTGCTAGTCTATTCGCACCGGGAATGATGAAAAAAGCGCAAGCAAAATCAGTCGATCCAGAAGCGAAAACAGAAATAAAACGTACTATCTGTTCTCACTGTTCAGTGGGTTGTGGTATTTACGCAGAAGTTCAAAATGGTGTTTGGACGGGTCAAGAGCCTGCATTCGACCACCCATTTAACGCCGGTGGTCACTGTGCAAAAGGCGCAGCACTGCGTGAACATGGTCACGGTGAGCGTCGTCTAAAATACCCAATGAAGCTTGAAAACGGGAAGTGGAAAAAGCTTTCTTGGGATCAAGCGATCGAAGAAATCGGTAACAAGGTGATGGACATCCGTAAAGAGTCCGGCCCTGATTCGGTTTACTTCTTGGGAAGCGCAAAGCACAGCAACGAACAAGCGTACTTGTTCCGCAAAATGGCATCACTTTGGGGTACGAACAACGTTGACCACCAAGCGCGTATTTGTCACTCAACAACCGTGGCGGGTGTAGCGAACACTTGGGGTTACGGTGCGATGACCAACTCTTTCAATGACATGCACAACTGTAAGTCGATGCTATTCATTGGTTCAAACCCAGCTGAAGCACACCCAGTAGCGATGCAGCACATTCTGATCGCAAAAGAGAAGAACAACTGTAAGATCGTCGTAGCGGATCCTCGCCGTACGCGTACTGCTGCGAAATCAGATCACTACGTTTCTCTTCGTCCAGGTTCTGACGTAGCATTTATTTGGGGTGTGTTGTGGCACATCTTCGAAAACCAATGGGAAGATAAAGAGTTCATCCGTCAACGTGTATTCGGTATGGATGAGATCCGTGCTGAAGTGGCGAAGTGGACGCCAGCAGAAGTAGAGCGCGTAACAGGCGTAAGCGAAGAAGACGTTTACCAAACAGCAAAACTGCTTTCTGAAAATCGCCCGGGCTGTATTGTTTGGTGTATGGGTGGTACTCAGCATACTACTGGTAACAACAACACACGCGCTTACTGTGTGCTTGAGCTAGCGCTTGGTAACATTGGTAAATCAGGCGGCGGCGCAAACATCTTCCGTGGTCACGATAACGTACAAGGCGCAACCGACCTTGGCGTACTTTCTGACACGCTACCTGGCTACTACGGCCTTTCTGAAGGCGCTTGGCGTCATTGGTCAAAAGTGTGGGAAATCGATTACGAATGGATCAAAGGTCGTTTCGATGACAACGCTTACAGCGGTCAGAAACCAATGCACAGTGCAGGTATTCCTGTATCTCGTTGGGTTGATGGTGTACTGGAAAACAAAGACAACATTCGTCAACGCGAAAACATCCGTGCAATGTTCTACTGGGGACACGCAGTGAACTCTCAAACACGTGGTGTTGAGATGAAAAAAGCGATGCAGAAGTTGGACATGATGGTGATTGTGGACCCATACCCAACGGTTGCTGCGGTAATGAACGACCGTACCGACGGCGTTTACCTGCTTCCTGCAACAACACAGTTTGAAACACACGGCAGCGTTACCGCATCTAACCGCTCTCTACAATGGCGTGATCAGGTGATTGAACCTTTGTTTGAATCAAAACCAGACCACGAAATCATGTACCTGCTTTCGAAGAAACTGGGCTATTCCGATCTTCTGTTCAAAAACATCCGTGTTGAAAATAACCAGCCGGTGATTGAAGACCTAACGCGTGAATTCAACAAAGGCATGTGGACGATTGGTTACACAGGCCAAAGCCCAGAGCGTTTGAAAGCGCACCAACAAAACTGGCATACGTTCCACAAAACCACATTGGAAGCGGAAGGTGGCCCTGTCAACGGTGAAACCTACGGTCTACCTTGGCCATGTTGGGGTACACCGGAAATGAAACACCCAGGCACGCACATTCTGTACGATACGTCTAAGACGGTTGCAGAAGGTGGCGGTAACTTCCGTACGCGCTTTGGTGTGGAATTTGAAGGCAAGAGCCTTCTTGCAGAAGACAGTTATTCGAAAGGCTGTGAAATCAAAGACGGTTACCCAGAGTTCACTGACAAGTTGTTGAAACAACTTGGTTGGTGGGACGACTTAACTGCAGAAGAGAAAGTGGCAGCAGAGGGTAAAAACTGGAAAACAGATCTTTCTGGCGGTATTCAGCGTGTCGCGATCAAGCACGGTTGTATCCCATTTGGTAACGCGAAAGCGCGTGCGATTGTTTGGACGTTCCCAGACCGCGTACCACTGCATCGTGAACCACTTTACACACCACGTCGTGACCTTGTAACGGATTACCCAACTTGGGATGACAAAGATGCAATCTTCCGTGTTCCTACGTTGTATAAATCAATTCAAGAGCAAGACAAATCGGGCGAGTACCCAATCGTTCTGACTTCTGGCCGTCTGGTTGAATACGAAGGTGGTGGTGAAGAGACGCGTTCAAACCCATGGCTTGCCGAGCTTCAACAAGAAATGTTTGTCGAAGTGAACCCAAAAGACGCGAACGATCTTGGCTTTAGAGATGGTGATGATGTTTGGGTTGAAGGTGCAGAGAAGGGACGCATCAAAGTGAAAGCGATGGTTACACGTCGTGTGAAACCTGGCTTGGCGTTCATTCCGTTCCACTTTGGCGGTAAGTTCGAAGGTGAAGACCTACGCCCTAAATACCCAGAAGGCACTCAACCTTATGTTGTTGGCGAAGCCGCCAACACGGCAACCACTTACGGTTACGACCCTGTTACTTTGATGCAGGAAACCAAAGTAACCCTATGTAACATTCGTAAAGCGTAAGGAGTCTGACAATGGCACGAATGAAATTCCTATGTGACACCAAACGCTGTATCGAGTGTAACGGCTGTGTTACTGCATGTAAGAACGAAAACGACGATGCGCTTGAATGGGGCATCCAACGTCGTCGCGTTGTGACACTTAATGACGGTGAACCGGGTGAAAACTCGATCTCTGTTGCTTGTATGCATTGTACAGATGCGCCTTGTATGGCGGTTTGTCCAGCTGACTGTTTCGAGCATACAGAAGACGGCATCATACTTCACAATAAAGATCTGTGCATCGGCTGTGGTTACTGCTTGTTTGCTTGTCCGTTTGGCGCTCCGCAGTTCCCGAAACAAGAAGCGTTCGGTGAACGTGGCAAAATGGACAAATGTACATTCTGCGCAGGCGGTCCAAACACTGAACCAGGTTCAGAAGAAGAACGCCAAAAATATGGTGCGAACCGTATCGCAGAAGGCAAACTACCGATGTGTGCATCGCTATGTTCAACAAAAGCACTACTTGCGGGTGACGCAGAGAAAGTCTCTGATATTTTCCGCCAACGTGTGGTAGAGCGCGGCGCGAAAAACGCAGGTTGGACAGACGGAAACGATCTTTCTTACGATGCGACGAAAAGCTAAGTAAGGAGAGGCACATGTTAAACACTCTTAAACGTGCGTCTCTAGCAATGCTGTCAATGATGACGGCATTGCTGCTGACTTTCGCAATGCCTGCTTCAGCAGAGGGGCAATCTTCTAAAGTGGTTCAACAGGAGATAACGCAACTTGCAGGTGCAGATTATTGGCGTGAAGTCAGAGAGGGGCAAGAAGGTTATACCACGTCTAAATCGCCAGAACATGGCGTATTAATCAGTAAACCTGGTGAGACTTGGTACATTCTAAAAGAGAAATGGATGTCTCCTGCTGGTGCTGTCGCGATTTTCGGCAGTATCGCGATGGTTATCATGGCTTACGTATTTGTTGGCCCTTTGATGCTAAGTAAGCCTCGTACAGGCAAAAAGATGAAGCGCTGGTCTCGCTTGGATCGCGCTCTCCACTGGAGTATGGCGTTTACATTCTTAACGCTTGCATTTAGTGGTTTGATGCTGGTTTACGGTAAACACTTTTTAAAACCGTATGTTCCTACCGAGTTTTGGGGCTTTATCGTCATGTTGGCGAAGCAATACCACAACTACATGGGGCCACTGTTCTTCATTTTACTGATGTTTGTACTCTTGAAATGGTGGCGCAAGTCGATTCCAAACATGACGGATATTCGTTGGTTCATGAAAATGGGCGGCATGGTTGGTAAGCACAAAGGAACGCATCCATCGGCAGGGTTCTCAAACGGTGGTGAGAAAGCCATCTACTGGTTGTTGATTTTCTTTGGCGCTATTGTCGCGGTAAGTGGTTTAGTTTTGGATTTCCCAATCTTTGGGCAAACTCGCCGAGATATGGAACTTTCTAACCTAGTTCATGCCATTTCAGCCCTGATTCTGATCTGTGGCTTTATTTTCCACATCTATATCGGTCTATTCGGTATGGAAGGTGCGTTAGAAGGCATGGTGACTGGTGAAGTCGATGAAACATGGGCGAAAGAGCATCACGATCTTTGGTATGAAGAAGTGAAGTCTAAAGAAGCGATGGGCGAAACAGAATCAAAACCAACGACAGAGAAAGGAGCGAAAGCGAATGAACAAACATCATAACGGGATTTGGATTGCGTATATCCTGAGTTGTTTTACCCCGTTTACGTTTTTGATCTCAGGCGTTATCGCAATTATCTATGCGGGTTACCGTTTGGATAAGGGGGAAGACAGCGACGTAGTGATTTCTCATTACTACGGTCTGATTCGTACCTTCTTCCTCTACCTGACGTTTTTTGTGGTGCTGATTGTCACCGTAGCGACTTCTAATGGTGTACTCGTTGGCGTGAGTGATTATTGGTTGCATAGTACTTTACTTGAAACCATCGCTTACTTTATTCCTTGGGTAGGGATGGTGTTTGCTGCATTAGCCATCTTGGTGTGGTTTATGCGAATGTTTCAAGGGATGCAGCAACTGCGGAATAACCAACCACACAGACCATCGACAGGTCCAAACCTTTAATCAATATTCTTTAAGCAAAACCGCCGTAACAGGCGGTTTTTTGTTGCTGTTTTGTCTCAAATATGAAGCACTTAGTCGCAGGGGTGATACTTGATGCAACTTATTGAGTGAATTTACGTAACTGGGCAGGAAATCATAGTTAAGTAAGAAACATGTAAAAAAATCGCGTCACGATGAGACATTAGTCTCACTCACGCTATTGTTCATTTACTCAGGATTCATCGTCCCGTTAAAGTACGCTGCGCTCAGAAATTCAAAGAGTTGCATACGTGAAAATTGCCATCAATACATTCAGTCTACGCATACAGAGGAATCTCTATCGGAGGATGTTTGATTAAGGCATCTTGCTCTCACAAATAAAAAGAGCGAAACGAGCATTAAATGATGCGGCAAGGTAAGAAAAGGACAAACACGTTACGGCTATGATCCCTCAATTCGTCATTCCTATCACGAATCGCTTTGGCGAAAGCTATCACTTTTCAGGTCAGTTACTTACTAGCGGCGAACCTAAAACATTCGTGACCAAACAAGAGGCAATAGAGTTTCTTGAGAGCTTTGGTGAGCTTGACCTTCGCTCTGTCGAAGACTTGTTCTATTTGATTGGTCAATTCAAGCCAAACATACCTGACGGTGAGCTTACTTCCCAACACTATAATTCAACGTTTGCCAATGCTTTGGTGAACGGTGACTTGCATGTTGCTCGAATTGTACCGACCGGAGAAAACTACGCACTCTCCTCTGCGGTTACGCCTCCACCGACTCAAAATACCGTCAATGCAAAACCATCGAAGGGAAAGGGGAAGTCGAATAAAAAGAGTGGCAGAAGTGCCGCATCCGCCAAGCCTCAGCAACAAAGCAGCGAAAAACATGAGAAAGCCGGGGATCCTGTATCACTTGTGACGGGTGAAGAAATTCTCGAACTCTATGATATCGAGCTACAACAAGGTACTACTTGGCAGCGTACTTACCGCTCTTCGCAGTCGGATGTAAATCATGGAATGGGCTTTGGTTGGCGACATGCATTTCAGTTTGAATTACGCGAAAAGACGAACGAGAAAGACAATGTTATCGCTTGGGAGTTTGTTGACGATAAGGCCGATATCACAGAATTTGAGCCAGTAGATATTGGAGCAACAAGTTATCAAATATACGCTGGTGCGAGCTGTTATTTCCTGAGCTCAACAACTCGGATTGTAACGCTCGCTAATGGGCATCAATATCGATTTGAACAGAAAGATGATCGTTGGCTTGTTAAACAAGTCAGAAATGGCACGTTTTCAACGTTTCAACTGCAGTATTCTCGAAACCATCGATTGATCGAGATTTCATACAACAAGCGTCCGGTTCTTGAATGTCAATATGATAAGCAAGGACGCCTTGTAGAACTGCTTAATGCAAAGTCCCAAAAAGTTCTGACAACTTATACCTATGATGAGCACGATGATTTGGTCAGTGCAACTAATCATTTGGGCTTGAAGGAACAGTATCAATACCGCGGCCATTTAATTGTTAAGCGTATACGACCAACTGGCTTTACTCATTATTTTGAATGGGATGGCGAAGGTGCTAACGCGAAATGCATCAGGAACGTTGGGGACGCAGGAATTTATGACTATCGCTTCCATTATCAGGGAAATCATTCTTCTTATTCTGACTCGTTAGATCATCAATGGTCTTTCTTGCATGACGAGCAGGGTAACTTACTCGAGAAAATAAGCCCCACAGGTAGAACTTGGCGATGGCAATATGATGAATTAGGACGAAAAGCACAAGCTATCTATCCTGATCAGTCAACGGTCAATTATCAATATAATCAGCATGGTCAATTAGTTTCTAAGTTTCATTCCTCTGGCAAAGAAATTCAATATAGTTATGACGGCTTAGGTAAGTTAGTTAAAACGGTTTCACCTGACGGGGATATCGAGAAGGCTTACTACAATAGCCTCGGTCAAAGAGTTTGGGATACCGATCAGTTCGGCTGTGTCACGGAATATGATTACGATAAACACGGTCAAGTCGTCAAAAAAGAGTCTGAAGATGGTAAGAAAAGTCAGTGGTGGTGGGATGAACAACAAAGACTTATCGCGAATGAAATAGACGGTACATTACTTCGTTACAGCTACAACGAAGAAGATCTAGTGAATGGCGTCGCTTATCCCGATGGGTGTATTGCTCAACTCGCTTATGATCAATTCGGCAGGCGTACATCAGTTCGTTATTTTAACGACGAAGACAAAGTCGGTTATAGCGAAGAATATTCTTACGATGAGCACAGTCGTGTTGCTCAGATTCGGACGCCAGCAGGCATTACCTCGTATCAATGGGGAGCACTCGCGCAACAAGAAGCAGTCATCTTTCCCGATGGCAGCCATATTTCTTACGAATACGATCAACAACGTAACCTGACTAAATTAGTTCGGAGTGACGGCTTAGAGTTCGAATTCCTGTATGACGATGAAGGCCAGCTATCAGGAACTATTGGGTTTGATAATCTACAAAGCCAATTTGATTATGACGATATGGGGCGGATCCATCGTAAGCAAGTCGCCGATAGGACCGTGCTGTACCGCTATGACGCTGCGGGTTATCTCAAGCACGTCAAAGCAGGAAATGCTAGCAGTATTGTAGAGCACCACTTCAATTATACGCTTAGTGGGCGACTTACTTTCGCATCCAATCGCCATCAAACACTGCAATACCAATACTCTTCATTCGGGCATTTAACAAAGCGCATTCAAGGTCAGTTTGAGATAGCGCAGGAGTTTAACAGAGTTGGCCAACGCGTATCTCAGGTACTGCCAGATAATACGGAGCTGAACTTCTCTTATGATCGATATGGGCGTTTTTCAGCGATTCGGTTTGGAAACCTAGATTTACCTCAAATCAAATTTCATTACGATGAAATGGGACGAGTTTCCCAAATTGAAACGGCACATTTTAATGAGCGCATCATTTATGATGGTGTTGGTCGTTTGGTCGAACAACATTGGCCTGATAGAGAGAAAAAGTACGTTTACAATGCGCAAAACCGTATTTCATCAATCATTGATAATACGGCAGGAGCAACACACTATCAGTACGATGCCTTAGGGCAACTGAAACGAGTCAATGCTTCCGGAGAAGTGACTAAATTTGAATACGATAGTTTTGGCAATCCTACTTTGCCATCTTCAGAGGTATTCGCTGATCGTATTGAAGTACACGATGATGTCCGGTTCAAATATGACGCGCAAGGAAACCAGACAAAACGTGAGGGGCAAGGACATGTTCAGACTCGCGTATTTGATGCGTTAAATCAGCTCATTGAAGTTCACACCGACGATGGCATCAGTCAATATGAATATGATGCATTAGGGCGCAGGACGAAGAAAATTACACAACAAGGCGTTACGGAGTTCTTGTGGGAAGGGGAACGTTTAATTGGTGAACGCTCTTCAGGTGCTTTCCGATGGTACCTATATCAACCAGAAACCTACACGCCAGTGGCACTGCTAGAAAACGACGTTATTTATTGGTACCAGTGTGATCAAGTTGGTAAACCAGAGCGGCTGATCGATTGCGAAGGGAATGTTGTATGGAGTGCCAGTTACGATGCTCACGGCTTTGCTCATGTACATATTGAAAATGTAGCAAATCCACTGCGTTTTCAAGGGCAGTACTTCGATCAAGAAACCGACTTACACTACAACCTCGCTCGGTATTACGATCCTAAGCTAGGACGCTTTATCCAACAAGATCCGATATCTATTGCTGGTGGTATTAATCATTACCAATATGCAGTCAACCCTATCCAGTGGATTGATCCAACAGGTTTCCTTTGTGAAGAAGGGCTAAAACGCTTGGGTCAAATGTTGGCAGAGTATCAGGCGCAAAGCGATGTCCCCCAAGAGGTTTGCGATCAGATTTTAGAGGCAGCAAAAGAATCATCCGTCGGAGAAGATGGCGTTCGCTCGCAAGTCAAAATCCGAAAACCCAAAGGTAAAAATCATATTCGATATGAATACGATTTAGACCATATTGATTGCGAAAGAAACGAGATTACTTTTTATCGTCATATCAATCATTCAGATGGCAGCCGACACGAAGTGCAGTATGTTGTTGGGATTGAGGAGTTTGTCAATGCGCATGTTTTTGACTCAGAGAAAGTTGGCGGGGAAGAAGGTTGCACGATCTTTACTGAAGATCTTGTGCTGAATAAAGCTGAGTATAAAGAAAACTCAGAACTCAATACGAGTGGTTATGAGCTAACAGAAAGAAACAAAGCAAAAATTGATGAATGTTTGAAAGAGCGTCAAAAGGCTATGGACGCTCGAACTGGCGAAGAGGGATATAACGCTCAAATCGGCAATATTAACCAACAGTCTGCAAAAATTGGTGAGTTGGCCGCGGATGACTTTGTTCGAAATAAATGTCCCAATGCTAAGTTGCTTCATCCCAAAAATATTGGAACTTCAATTTCGAAGCCGGGCGACTTTGACATGGTTTACGAGGTGGAAGAGCCACCACCAGGTGAAATTATCATTGTTGAGGCCAAAGGGGGGAGCAGCCCGCTGGGTAGCCGTAAGATTGGAAACGAGGCATATCAGCAAGGTACAAGTAAATATGCGGCGGAAATAGTTAAGTTAATGTCGAAAAATATAGAAGGAACGACGGAAAAAGTAGCTGCCGACGAAATTCAATACGCCGCTTTATCCGGCAGACCTATTCGATATATACATACTCAAGCAAGCATCCCTGAAAGTGGAAAGGCCTCGGACTTAAAACTAGAAGTGGCAGAGTTTAAAATTAATTCCAAAGGATTAAAGTAAAAATGCAAAGTAATGAATCGATCAAGATCGTAGAGCGCAAAGCAAATCCTGAACTTGACGCACAAGCCATTGCGAGTAAAAAAAAATTTATAAACAGGGTCCTAGATAACAGAAAAGAAGGTCTTAAAGTCAGGAGGGAAAATCTAATCAGTCTTGGTGATTTTGCCATCGACCAGGTTCGCTGGTATACCTGGTTCCAAACCTCACATGAAGATGAACAAATATGTACCTTGCGTCTTTATGAAACTTCTCTAATGGGCGCTTGTTATCATCGGCTTACTATGTTTCCGAATGAGTCATTAACTATTAAGATACTCGGTTACCCAGAAGTGACATGGGATGGTGAAGGTATCTTAGAGATGGGCTTCATTTGTCCTTCAATGTGGCTGGATACCTATTTTACCTCTGTAATCGTCCGTGACAAAGCTAGTATGGATGTGTTGGCAAACTTTCCGATTTCTTTGATGAGACAGAGTTCTACCAAAGCGGGTGAGCTGTCTTATATGCTGGTGGATGTGATTCAGTCTTTCCATAACCGTACAGCAGACTACCCTGATAAATTGGTGGCCGCGATGGACACGGCAGTTGCTCAGGGTGATGATTGGGCGTTAGAAATTGCCATGGGTATTTTGGAAACTTTTGCCGCCCTGACAACCGACATCGGTTATGATTTCGAAGATGTACTCATTAAGAACCTTCAGTTCCAAGAGCAATACCAAATGAGGCTCGATAAGCCAGAGGACTTGATTTCTATAGAAACTTTCATCTCTTTCCCTCTACTTGGTATGGCTTGTATGTGGTACGACAAAGGCAACCGTCTATCTATTGAAACTGGTTGGCTTCCCCCATATCTCGTTGAAGGACGTTGGCTAGAAGATGTAAAAGCAGGGAAGATCACTCGATAAACTCCTTTAGTTAGCCATTCAGTATAAAAGCCACCTCTCATGAGGTGGCTTTTATGTTTATGGTGGGGAGTTTGCTGCTTGTTGAGCTATATGGTGCGCATTATGTTGGTGCACTAAAACCACATTGGTGCATTTATTAGCGTGTTAAGCACCATTTCAAGAATGCATAATTTTATTAAAGTTCATACAAAACAATAAATTAAAGTGTAAGTGTTAGAAATGTAAATTATGGAATGAGAATTGCTCTGTTAGACGCTCTATAAACTAAGTTCACCAAATTGGTGATGAGCCTAACTTTGATGCACAGGATAAGTGCGCTACAGATCAACGGAGACAATCATAATGAGTGTAACTGCCAATCAGGTACACGGCGCTGTACAAACTCTCACGCAAAGTTCCGACACACTTTTCTTACTACTTGGCGCAATCATGGTTTTTTTGATGCATGCTGGTTTCGCTTTCCTTGAAGTAGGAACCGTGCGCCAAAAGAACCAAGTTAATGCTTTAGTTAAGATATTGGCCGATTTCGGTATTTCCGCCATTGCGTATTTTTTCATTGGATACTGGGTCGCTTATGGCGGCACCTTCTTTGCTGATGCAGAGACGTTATCTCAAGGCAATGGTTACGAGTTGGTGAAGTTCTTTTTCTTGCTGACCTTCGCTGCAGCGATTCCTGCTATTGTTTCTGGTGGTATCGCAGAGCGAGCTCGTTTTTATCCGATTCTAATCGCAACATTTTTCACTGTCGGCATCGTATACCCGTTATTTGAGGGAATGATCTGGAACGGAAACTTTGGTGTTCAAGCTTGGTTTGAAAATAGCTTTGGTTATGGCTTCCACGATTTTGCAGGTTCAGTCGTTGTGCATGGTGTTGGCGGCTGGATAGCGCTTGTTGCCGTCGTGTTTTTGGGCATGAGAAAAGGCAGAGTTCGAGCAGGAAAGCACACCAACTTTGCACCTTCGAATATTCCGTTTTTGGCTTTGGGAGCTTGGGTCTTATGTGTGGGGTGGTTTGGCTTCAACGTCATGTCAGCTCAAACTGTGTCAGGCATAAGTGGCTTGGTGGCTATGAACTCATTGATGGCAATGGTCGGGGGCATTGTCGCGTCACTGTTGGCTGGTAAGAATGACCCTGGCTTTATTCATAACGGCCCACTAGCTGGCTTGGTTGCTGTATGTGCGGGCTCAGACTTAATGCATCCTATCGGTGCTTTAGTGACAGGTGCGATTGCTGGCGTGCTATTTGTTTATCTTTTTACCCACCTACAAAACAAAACCAAGATTGATGATGTGCTAGGTGTCTGGCCTTTACACGGTGTATGTGGCGCTTGGGGTGGTATTGCCGCTGGGATTTTTGGTCAAAGCGCATTGGGTGGGCTAGGGGGCGTGAGTATTATCGTTCAGCTTCTAGGAACGCTTTTGGGCCTTTCCATCGCAGTGCTTGGTGCACTTGTAGTCTACGGTGCGATTAATACCAGTATGGGACTGAGGCTTTCAGAAGAAGACGAATTCAATGGCGCTGACCTAGCCATTCATAAAATATCTTCGACCAACGAGGATTGAGGCCAATATGGGAGCGGCATAAAGCCGCTCTTTTAGCAATTGCCTTTCTTGGCTTGGCCAGGAGGACAGAAATTACCATTACCTCGATGGTCATCATCATTGGTGCTGACTCTTACCTTTACATCATCGACTTCGCCTTCAACATTGGTAAGTTGACAGCCTGCCAAAGTCATAAGCAATATAAACGCTAGAGATACTTGTCTCATTGCTGTTCCTCTTAAATTGTAATTCTAATAGTGACCATTACGACTATGGTCTAATCCATATTACTACTGTTGCTATTCTTTCAGTGTTAAGCTAATGAAAAAACAGCAAGGATGAGTTATGAATTTCCCTTATAGAAATATTGTAGTACTTACTGGTGCAGGTATCTCGGCCGAATCTGGTATTCAAACATTTCGTGCGCAAGATGGCCTATGGGAGAATCACCGTATCGAAGATGTAGCAACGCCTGAAGGGTTTGCTCGCGATCCGGACCTTGTTCAAGATTTTTACAACCAACGCCGCAAGAGACTTCAAGATAATGCGATAAAGCCTAATGCAGCGCATGAAGCATTGGGTCGTTTAGAGGCTGAGTTAGAAGGTAAAGTGACGGTCATCACTCAAAATATAGACAACCTTCACGAAAGAGGCGGCAGTCAGAATGTGATTCACATGCATGGTGAGTTGCTCAAGGCCCGCTGTAGTGAATCTAACCAAGTAGTAGAGCACAATGAGGACATTAAGACCGACGAGCTTTGTCACTGTTGTCAGATCCCTTCACAAATGCGACCACATATTGTTTGGTTTGGTGAAATGCCACTGCGAATGGGTGATATCTACGCGTCATTAGAAGAAGCAGATTTGTTTATTTCTATTGGGACTTCTGGCGTTGTGTATCCCGCAGCAGGTTTTGTTCATGATGCAAAAATGCACGGCGCACATACCATTGAAATTAACCTAGAACCTAGTGCGGTAGAAAGTGAATTTGAGGAAAAACGCTACGGAAAAGCAAGCGTTGAGGTTCCAAAATTAGTTGACGAGATACTGGCTCTAGAAGGAAAAGAAAGAGCGTAATAACTTCAACAGGAAGAGTTTTAAGAACAAAAAAGCGGCTCATGAGCCGCTTTTTCATATCTTTAAAACTAACGAATTAGTTGTTCACTTTTAGCTTTTGGAAGTACTCATCGTACATTACGCTCGCTTCGCCAACTTCATCTTGCCAAGTACCGCTGTCCATCACTTCTTGTGGTGGGAAGATGCTTGGATCATTAGCAAATTCTTTCGGTAGCAGATCGTGTGCCGTTTTAACTGGCGTAGGATAACCAATCTCAAGTGCAATCTTAGCTGCGTTCTCAGGACGTAGTAGGAAATCGATCATCTTATGAGCTGCGTCAACGTTCTTCGCACCAGCTGGAATTGCTAGGCTGTCCATCCAGAAGATAGTGCCTTTTTCTGGCCAGATGATGTCGATGTTCGCGCCTTCTTGACGAGCCATGTATGCAGAACCGTTCCAAAGCATGCCTAGTGAAACTTCACCCGCAAGGTAAGGGTTTGCAGGAAAGTCTGAGTTAAATACTAATACGTTTGGCATTAGCTTTTTCAGTTCTTCGTAAGCGGCTTTGATTTCTTCTGGGTTAGTCGTGTTTGGTGAGTAACCAAGCTTAGTCAATGCAATGTGGAATACTTCGCGAGAATCATCCATCAGCATTAGTTGACCTTCCCACTTGCTATCCCAGAAATCATCCCATTTAGAAACCGATGACTTGTCTAGCATGTCAGCATTGATACCAATACCGGTCGCACCCCAAATGTATGGGATAGAGTAGTTGTTGTTCGGATCGAACGGTTTGTTTAGGAAGTTAGTATCAAGATCGGCAAAATGAGATAATTTCTCTTTGTCGATCTGTTGTAGCATGCCTTCTTTACGCATTTTAGAGACGAAATAGGTAGACGGTACTACCAAGTCGTAACCAGAACCTTGAGTTTTTAGTTTTGCGTACATACTCTCGTTAGATTCGTATGTAGAGTAAATAACTTTGATTCCGGTTTCTTTTGTAAAGTCTTCAAGAACTTCGTTTGGAATGTATTCCGACCAGTTGTAGAAATACAGTTCTTGATCAGCAGCCATTGCAGGGGTAGCGATGAGCGTCGCTGCACATAGAGCGCTTGCGTAGAATTTACTTTTCATTTGTTTTCCGTTTTGTTTCGCGATTGGACAAGTCAATACTAGCTGGAGTTATCAAGTTGAGCCAAATCGCAGTAAGCACAAATCTGTTTATTTAGCTTGAATATCGTTATCTCCTTGTTATGAGACGATAAAGCTATGATACCAAGACAAATAAACCTAGCAACGCGCGATTATATCAGCCTAAGACAAAAATAGGCAGCGTATTGCTGCCTATTTTCCTATGGTTGATGACTTGTTACACAAGTTCGATTACTGTCCCGCTTTCAGCTTGAGGAAATAATCTTCGTACTTAACGGTTAGATCACCAACCGCATCTTGCCATTCAACGCGGTCAAGGTCTTCTTGAGAAGGGAACAGCGGGGCAACGTCTTTAAACTTAGCATTCGATTCTTCCACCGCCGTTAGGTAGCCAGTATCACGAGAGATTTGCTCTGCGATTTCTGGGCGCAGTAGGAAGTCGATCATCTTGTGAGCGGCTTCTACGTTCTTCGCACCGGAAGAGATAGCGAAGTTATCAACCCAGCCTATACCGCCTTCTTTAGGAAAAACGAGTTTAAGGTTTAGGCCTTCACTTTGTGCCGCTGCGGCGCTACCGTTCCAAAGCATACCAACGCCCACTTCGCCAGACATGTAAGGTGCGCCTGGGTTGTCAGAGTTGAAAACTAAAACGTTAGGCATCAACTTTTGTAGCTCAGCGTACGCTTCATCGATTTGCTTAGGGTCTTTTGAGTTACCTGAGTAGCCAAGTTTACGCAGAGCGATATGGAACACTTCACGAGTGTCGTCCATCAACATTACTTGACCTTCAAGCTCAGGCTTCCATAGGTCAGCCCAGCTTTGGAAGTCGCTTGGATCGTACATGTCTGCGTTAACCGCTAGGCCTGTAATCGCAACAACGTGTGGAATAGAGTAGTCGTTATTTGGATCGTAAGGCTTGTCTAGGTAGTTTTTATCTAGGTTGCCGAAGTTTTTCAGCTTAGTCTTATCGATCTTTTGTAGCATGTCTTCGTCACGCATCTTCGCCACGAAGTACGTTGAAGGTACTACTAGGTCATAACCTTGGTTATGGGTTTTTAGCTTTGCATACAAAGTTTCGTTCGACTCGTAAGTCGAGTAGATCACTTTGATGCCAGTTTCTTTAGTAAATTGCTCTAGGATATTACTGTTGATGTAAGGACCCCAGTTCATAAATACTAGTTCTTTATCATCCGCTGTCGCTGTACCAGAGAACAGAGAAAGCGCACATGCACTACCAGCTAATAGAGTAGCCCATTTTTTCATTGACGTTAGCTCCAAACCAAACGTTGTCCAATTTTGGACGATAGATAGAAAAACAGAATGGCATGTAACCATTCTGTTTCGTGATGTTAACAGGTGCGGATTCTACTTCACTTTTTCTCTTGCTAGCAACTGAGAAATTACTACCAAGACCAAAGAAACAATCAACATCACCGTTGCTAGGGCGTTCACTTCCGGTGAAATGCCCACCTTAACCATGGAGTAAATCTTCAATGGCAAGATTTCGTATGTTGGACCCGTTACAAACGAGCTGATGATCACATCGTCCAAAGACAGGGTAAAGCTCAGTAGCCAACCTGCAGCAACCGCTGGTTTAGCAAGAGGAAGGATGATCTGTTTCAAGATAACCCATTCGCTTGCACCAAGGTCTTTTGCAGCTTCCAACATTTTCACATCAAAGCCATTCAAGCGGCTGTACACTGTTACCACAACGAACGGTAGACAGAAGGTGATGTGAGCAATCAATAGAGTAAAGAAGCCAAGCTGTGCGCCTAATACTAGGAACAGAGCAAGCAATGAAATCGCCATTACAATATCTGGAGACATCATTACGACAAACAGCATGCCGTTTACCGCGCCTTTACCTTTGAACGAGTAACGGAATAGGGCAACAGCCGTCAAGCTACCAATAATGGTTGCTGCTGTCGCTGAAAATACCGCTACGTTCAATGAATGCCATGCAGCCTGCATTAGGCTGTCGTTATTTACTAAGGTTTCGTACCATTTCGTGGTGAAACCGCCCCATTTCATACCAAATTTGTTGGCATTAAATGAGTTAACAATTAGGACGATGATCGGCAGATACAAAAATGCATATACCAGCGCCATAAAGCTAAATCTAACTGTGCGTCCCATTAGTCTAGCTCCACTTTCTTATTCAATAGTTTGCCTGCTCTGTAGTAAGCGTAAAGCATCACAGCCATTGCGAAGGTGAGGGCGATACTGGTCGCAGCACCAAATGGCCAGTCACGAGCGTTCAATACTTGGCTCTTAATGACGTTACCGATCAGTAGGTTCTTCGCACCACCAAGAAGGTCAGAGATGTAGAACATACCTAGTGCTGGTAGCAGAACCAACAAACAACCACCGATAATGCCAGGCATTGTAAGAGGTAGAATCACTTTCGTAATGGTTTGGAACTTGTTCGCACCAAGATCTTTCGCCGCCTCGATATAAGTGTTGTCCAACTTCTCGATTGCCGAGTAAAGCGGCAGAATCATAAATGGAAGCAGGATGTACACAAGACCAATCATTACTGCTGTTTCGGTGTACATAATACGTAATGGCTTATCGATGATTTCCATCGCCATTAATGATTTGTTCAAAATACCTTGTGTACCCAGAACAATCTTCAGGCCGTAAGTACGGATAAGAGAGTTTGTCCAAAAAGGTACGATAACTAAGAACAACATGAATGGGCGCCATTTCTCTGGCATTTTCGCTATGATGTAAGCAAATGGGTAACCAATTACTAAACACAACAACGTCGCCACAATCGCCATGTAGAACGAGTGCATCAGCACTTTCGCATACAAGGGGTCGAGTAGACGTAAGTAGTTGTCGAAAGTAAATGTCATTTCGATTAAGTTTGCTTCATCACGCGTTAAGAAACTCGTACCGATAATCATCACATTTGGTACCAACACGAAAAGTGTTAACCAACCGACGATTAAGGTAATGATCGCGTTTTGAAGATTAATCTTCTTGCTTATCATTGAGGACTACCTCCCAACTCTCAACCCAAGTGATAGCGACTTTCTGGCCAAGTGAGTGGTCCACATCAGGATCATCTTCGTTAAAGAATTCGCTAACCATTACACGCATGCCTGAATCCAATTGGATAACGGAATCAAGCGTCATACCTTTATAGGTACGCTCTGTTACGTGACCTACGATGCCTTTTTCTTCAGACTCTTTGATCTCTTCGATACGTAAGTCTTCTGGGCGAAGTAGTACTTGCAGTTTTTCACCTGCTTGCGCTTCCTGATCGTAGTAAACAACAGACTCGACACCTTCGATTTCTGCACGGATACGTTTCTCGTCGATACGCTCTAGCATGGTTGCGTTGAATACGTTGATCTCACCGATAAAGCGAGCAACAAATAGGTTCTTCGGCTCTTCGTAAATCTCACGTGGAGAACCATCCTGCTCGATAACACCGTCGCGCATAACAATAATGCGGTCAGACATCGATAGGGCCTCTTCCTGATCGTGCGTAACGAAGATAAAGGTAATACCAAGTTGACGCTGAAGCTGTTTAAGCTCGATTTGCATTTGCTTACGCAGTTTGTAATCAAGTGCCGATAGAGATTCATCTAGCAGCAGTACTTTTGGTTTGTTAACAACCGCACGCGCAATGGCGATACGTTGTTGCTGACCACCAGAAAGCTGATGAGGCTTACGCTGTGCCATTTTTTCTAGGCGCACCATGCGTAGCGCTTCCATTACTCGTGGTTCAATGTCCGCAGTAGGCGTTTTCTGCATACGAAGGCCAAAAGCGACATTCTCATATACGGTCATGTGTGGAAACAATGCGTAACTTTGAAATACCGTGTTGACGTGCCTTTGCTCTGCAGGAACCTGTGTTACATCCTGGTCATCCAAAATAATTTGACCGTTATCTGCCGTTTCAAAACCTGCAATCATGCGTAAAACTGTTGTCTTACCACAACCAGAAGGCCCGAGAATCGTCAGAAATTCACCATGATTAACATCCAGATTTAAATTACCGATGATTTCCTTACCATCGAAACTTTTACTAATACCAGATAAACGAATAACTGGCTTTCCTGCTTGCGGTTTTGCGTTCAACGTCTGTATTTCCCCCACGTTCAAGCCGGGATTGTCCCAGCTGATGTGACACTAACCATTCACTTTTGAGGCGCGCATCATAATCACCAAAAGTGTGAAATTAAAGCATTTTCTTATCTTGAAACAGAAATAATTTTGCAGGAAAAAGCCATCATTCCTTACCATACTGTTTTTATGAGATTAATTGGCATCTAGACACAGTTTGATAGCACTAAACTTTGTTCAACAATTGTTTCAATTTCATGACCTTGAAAGTGGTTAATTATCAACCATACAGTTGAGATTGCAAGGATTGTAGGTGAGTTGTGATGTTAGATGTGGAAAGATTTCTTTATAATGACGATTACATTAATTGACTGGAATTCCAGTCAAAATTTTACAAGTTAGTCTTGGATAAACTATGAACGACGATTTTGAGAAAGATTTCAATCTTGGGGGGAGTGTAGAGCGAGCTTTGTCTGGCAACTACGAGCTTAAAGCTGGCGCGGTTTTTAACGAAGCTTGGCGAGCAACCATCCAGCACTTTTTATCATTTTCTCCTGCCATTATTGTATTGCTTTTTGTCCAGTTAGGTATTTTCTATATTGCATTAAAACTGCAGTTGGGCGATTTGAGCGTTATTCTTGATGCGTTTGAGAACCCAGAGTCGTTCACAAACGATATTGTGTCTTCTATTTATGTCGCGAATTTCAGTTATGAGGTGATTAGCGCCCCAATTTATGCGGGGATAAGTTTGATGGCTATGAGTCATGTCGCTGGCTTAAAGACTAAGTTGCGCCATGTTGGAAAGGGGTTGCAGTTCACCATTCCTGTTATCCTAGCAACGCTCATGAGCTTAATGCTACAAGGTGTGGTTGGTATGATTTTTCCTTTACTGTCGCTGTATCTTTCCTTGGCATTTAGTCACTCTATCTTGTTGATTTGTGAGAAAAGGGTGCCACCAATGCAAGCGTTGCTGTTATCACTTCGCGCAATCAACAAGAAGATTTTTGTGGTCGCGGGGCTTTACTTAGGCGTGATGTTAATGTTTATTATTGCAGCAATGTTCTACGGTATTGGCTTGATTTTTGTTCTGCCATTCTTCTTCCATTT
Source organism: Vibrio sp. D54 (assembly GCF_021728075.1). Taxonomy (NCBI): domain Bacteria; kingdom Pseudomonadati; phylum Pseudomonadota; class Gammaproteobacteria; order Vibrionales; family Vibrionaceae; genus Vibrio; species Vibrio sp. D54. The sequence goes on from NZ_JAKKCS010000011.1 coordinate 148,703, forward strand.
GAAAGGCATACTCTACCGCGAAATGTTTGGAATTAAGCTTAAGATCGTTACAACACAGAAAAACGATAATGATCACGATGGTAACTCACAGGTGTTTGATGCCTAATTCTTTGAAATCAATAAGTTTACGAGTGGCGGCAACCTGTATAGCCGCCACTTTCATTTCTATAGGCCCATATTTACACTACGAGAAACAGTTTAAATATGTGGAAAATCCTGACGTACTCTCTGGCAAGATTAAGCATGTCGATTTATCACACTTGCCATACATCGGTGATATCCCAGACTTCAATTCAATAAAAGATACGAAAGAGAAAAAAGCTGCTTTTTTTGATTTTTTAAGGCCTAAAATTGCTCTTGAGAATCAACGAATTCGTCATGAGCGGGCCTTTCTTACCTCTTTAAAGGTGGGACAAGTGACGCAAGAACAACAAGAGTATGCTCAGCGGTTATCATCTCTGTATTCGTTGCCCTTGAGTAACGATAAGATTGATCAAGCATGGCTAGACGAGATGCTTGTGAGAGTGAACGTCTTACCAGAAGCGTTGGTTCTAACTCAAGCGGCAAATGAATCTGCGTGGGGCACTTCTCGTTTTGCTACTCAAGCAAACAACTTGTTCGGCCAATGGTGTTATAAAAAGGGCTGTGGAATTGTTCCAGCGCAACGTGGCGCTAACAAAGTTCATGAAGTTGAAAAATTCGATTCTGTACAACAGTCTGTTCATGGCTACTTTATGAATGTTAATCGAAACCCAGCGTATGCAGACCTGCGTGAAATCAGAACATCTCTGGCTGAAAAGAACAAGGGCTTGTTAACGGTTGCAACCGCGTCAGAGTTAACGCATGGGTTGCTAGCCTATTCTGAACGTGGCATCGCCTATGTACACGATCTTCGCGCTATGATTCGTCATAACAACGCCTACTGGACGCAATAAAATAACGGATAAAATGAAAAAGTTAAGCCTAAGTCTATTGGGAAGTGCGGCGCTAATTCTTGCATCGCCGATAACCCAAGCTCAAGAGTACATGTTCACGTACTCAAAGTTATATACTCAACTAAAAAACAACAATAAAGAAGGGCATGACGATGTGAAAGTTGGTGTCTTTTTTGTGGACGCAAAAACTAAACAAATTTGTATGATAGAAAAAGCTTGGATGGAAAAAGAAGAGCACTATGAAGAGTTTGTTATCCCTGCTTCACAAGAGTTGCCTTTACCTGTTGATAAAAACTTAAAGTCAGCGAATCCGTTGGTTTTTGTCGATACCCCAAAAGATACACGTTGCGATTACTCACTTGTTGTGATGACCAAAGAACCATTACAGGGTAACGTTTCTTACGACCAACTTAAGCCTCTTCTACCTCAAATGCAGACGATGCTGGAAGATTTAGGCGGTATGTTTGCGGGTTGGTTTACACCGGAGGTTCAAGGTGTGACGATGGAGTTTGCAAATCAACTGAATGATAAAGTGATTTTCTCAAACGGAACCGAAAAGCCAATTGTCAATGGCAAGATACAAGTCGCACTAAGTGAAATAGGGCAAGGTGGCACAATGACACTACCAGAACCGACGATGCGAGTGTTACCTTATCTACCTAACGCAAAGAAATGAACACTGAACGTTTAGAAAGGGCTGCAATCGCAGCTCTTTTTTAATTTTGACCGTAACTAAAGTATCTTTCACACTCTTTTCTTAAAGACTCAATAAGACAAGCATTTAATCCTGCGTAAAAAGCTCGTATAATCCACGCCCCAAAGAAACCCATGTTAGGAAGTCCTAGTCGATTTATCGGCGATGTGAGAGCCCGCAATGAACCAAATAGATACAAGAAAAGAAACCCTAGAATTCAACAAGCTTCAGAAACGCCTAAGAAGACATGTTGGAAATGCCATTACTGATTACAACATGATCGAAGAAGGCGATGTTGTGATGGCATGTATTAGCGGTGGTAAAGATTCATTCGCGATGCTTGATATCCTGCTGAATCTTCAAAAAGCCGCACCGATAAAATTTGAAGTGGTTGCGGTAAACCTAGACCAAAAACAACCGGGTTTCCCTGAGCACATTCTGCCAGAGTATTTCGAAACACTGAATATCCCTTACTATATCGTCGATAAGGACACGTATTCCGTCGTAAAAGAGAAGGTACCAGAAGGCAAAACCACTTGTGGTCTGTGTTCACGCCTGCGACGTGGTACGCTGTATTCATTTGCAGAGAAGATTGGTGCAACTAAGCTTGCGCTAGGTCATCACATGGATGACATCGTCGAAACAATGTTCTTGAACATGTTCCACGGCTCTCGCCTTAAAGCGATGCCACCAAAGCTACGCTCTGATGATGGCCGTAACGTGGTCATTCGTCCATTGACTTACTGTCGTGAAAAAGATCTGATCAAATACGCTGAGCACAAGGATTTCCCAATTATTCCTTGTAACCTTTGTGGCTCTCAAGAGAACCTTCAGCGTCAATCTATAAAAGCAATGTTGATTGAATGGGATAAGAAGACGCCAGGGCGTGTGGAAGCGATTTTTAAATCAATTCAAAACGTAAGCCCAAGCCAACTAGCAGACCGGGAATTGTTCGACTTTGTTAACTTACCGCTAGATCGTGAAGGTAACCGCGAAGAGTATGAATTTAATGAGGCTGTCGTTTCTTCGACGAATATTGATGAATCAATGTTCATCGATGTTACGAACATCTAACCCGTAAAAAAGGAGGTCAATTAGACCTCCTTTTTTGTACCCAACGCTTTAACTGTTCCCAAAAAAATCCCCCTGTATTCGGGGGATTTATTAGCGCTTATTTGAAAGCGCTCAATACATAGCAATACTAAGGAGAGATTAGGTTGCTGTATTTGGATCGAGAGGACTAATGTAGCCTTTTGGTTTTAGAGCCAACACATCGCAATTTATTTTATCAATTACGTGCTCCGCTGTATTACCAATAAAGACAGCAGAAAGCCCAGTTCGCCCTGTAGTACCTAAAATAACCATTGCAGCATTCAAGCGCTCTGCAGCTGCCGGAATGACATCTTCAGGTAAACCTTGCTCAACTATCGTTTGTTCTTCATCAAGACCATGTTTTTGGCGTAGTGCTTTCATAGCCGTTAAATGATGACCTCGCACTGCATCGGTATAAGTCGTTGGGTCAAATTCAGGAAGTTCAATCGTAATATTCGCCGGTGTAACGGGGTAGGCGTTAACAAGATATGGCTTGGCCTCAAGCCGAGTGGTGATTTCTTTTAATCGCTCGACCATCGTATCGTTGAGATCAATATGAGTCGGGTTTTCTGAGCCCACATGTACTGAGGCAAGGATACTTGCTTGTTCCGGCCAAGCAGCATTCTTAATAAGAAGCACTGGAATAGGGCATTTTCGCAACAAGTGCCAATCTGTCGGTGTGAAAATGACAGACTCTAAAACATCATGCTTACGTGTGCCTTTGATGACTAGGTCATGATTGCCTGCATAGACTTCAGCAATAATCGCCTCATAAGGGCGGTTGTGCCAGACAACACAAACATCAAAGTCGAAGCCATCGTTTAGGTATGGTTGAGCAATTTTACGCATCCACTGCTCACGCTGATGAATGACACCTCGACGCATAGCATCTCTTTCATCCACTGATAGCATTGACGTCATGTCATACGAGAAATCGTAAATGGATAAAAAGAAAGTGATTTGGCTTCTAGATACACTTTTCTGAGCTAATTGAACAGCTCTTGCAAGTGCGGGCTGCTCATCATTATTGATGTCAGCTACAACAAGGATCTTACTGTATATACTCATAACTAAGCCCACTTCTATTGCAAAACCAGATACTGAATGTAAATTAAATCAGTATTTTGGAGTACTCACCGTACATTTTTACTGTAGCTTAGTTTGGAGAACTTTTTGAGGACTTTCGAAAGGAATTTATGAGAAATATGATGTAGCTCATTTTCGAGCTACATCAATAATTAGAGTGTATTATTCTTTAGTTACACCAGCAAGTTCCATCAATGCATCGTGGTCTAAGATAGTGATATATTTACCTTTTACGCTTAGGATCTCAGATTTCTGGAAACGACCTAACAAACGACTGATCGTTTCGACTGTAAGACCAAGGTAGTTGCCAATATCACCACGAGTCATAGTTAAACGAAACTCTCTAGGGCTGAAGCCACGCTGAGAAAAACGCGTTGATAGGTTGTAAAGGAAAGCAGCTAGTCGCTCTTCTGCATTCTTTTTAGAAAGAAGCAAAATCATTTCCTGATCACCTTTAATTTCGTTACTCATCAAACGCATGATTTGCTGGCGAAGCTTAGGCATCTTACCCGATAGATCGTCTAAAATTTCGTATGGGATTTCACATACCATCGACGTTTCGAGTGCTTGAGCAAAGCTAGGGTGGGAGTCACCAGTGATAGCATCGAAACCGACTAAGTCTCCAGCTAAGTGAAACGCTGTGATTTGCTCATCACCTTGCTCTGTGATCGTATAGCTCTTGATGGTACCAGAGCGGATAGCGTATAGCGATTTTAGCTCATCACCGGCCTTAAAAAGCTCTTGTCCTTTTTGAATAGGCTTCTTACGTTCGATGATTTGGTCAAGCTGGTCAAGTTCTGCCTCATTTAGAGTGAACGGGATACACAGTTGACTAATGCTACAATCTTGGCAATGAATGGCGCAACCGCCTGATTGGATACGCTTTGTTGCAGGTTTTTCAGAAATCATAACAACCTTTCACTATTTGATATACATCAATATTTTAGCATCGCTTAATCCTAAAGGGTAGCAAAAATGTCACCTCAATAGAGTTTAACGTTATATGAAACCGAGTAATGCTAAGGCTCCTACAGCGGTATACGTACCATAGCCAATAAGGATTAATGCTGAAATATTTCTAAATATTAATGATTTTTGTAATTTCTGAAAATGATTGGAACCGTATCCAATAATAAGCATTGCAGGTAGCGTTCCGAGCCCAAACGCAAGCATAATTAGGCCGCCGTTCATCGCACTACCAGAAACCGCCGACCAAGTAAGCGCTGAATAAACTAAACCACATGGTAACCAACCCCAAATAAAGCCAAATGGCAACGCGTGAAGAGGATGCTTTAATGGCAACAAACTCTTCCCTGCCGGCGAGATAAAGCGCCAGAGATACTGCCCTAGCTTTTCTATTAAAAGTAAGCCTTGCCACCATTTAGCAATATACAGCGCGACCAGAATCATGAATAACGCAGCAATCAGCCTTAACCAAGCAAGAGAATGCGTTAACCCACTAAGCTCAGATAAACCTGATATAGCACCACCCACTAATGCACCTATTAAGGTATAACTGATCAATCGTCCGAGGTTGTAGAAGAGGGGGATAAGAGGGGTAGTTTTATTTTTAGCAGAAGAGCCCATGGTAAGCAGAGACGCGATACCACCACACATACCCATACAATGACCGGCTCCTACTAAGCCGATCATCAGCGCACCGATAAAATCAGGAGTCATAAAGGTCGCTACTTTTTATCACTATTAGATTGGTCTTCTTCGTCGAGAAGAATGTTGTGTCCTTGCCGTTCAAGATCTTCAAACTGATCGCTTCTTACCGCCCAAAGAAAAACGGCGACAGCAACACAAACGAGAACGATAGCGATGGGAATCAATATATAAAGGCTTTCCATGTTTGCTTTCTCTACTTATTTCTCTTTGAGCAGGCGCAAAGAGTTAGATACAACGATAATTGAGCTTGCAGACATGCCAACTACTGCAATGTAGGGAGCCACTAAACCTGCGACCGCCAAAGGCAAAATTAACAGGTTGTAACCCAAAGACCAAGCCAAGTTTTCTCGAATAATCTTTCTTGTACGCAGTGCAAGCAAACGTGCTTCTAGTAGCTTTTCGAGATTATCCCCAAGTAACGTCATATCTGCAGAAGCTTTAGCGACATCTGTACCACCGCCCATTGCGACAGAAAGGTGAGCTCCGGCGAGAGTCGGCGCGTCATTGATTCCATCACCAACCATCATAGTGATACTGTTTTCGTCCAAGCTCTTAAGGTATGCAAGCTTATCTTCTGGTTTTGCTGACGCGACGATGTGATCGATACCAATTTCATTCGCCACTGGTTGGGCGTTTGAGAGAGAATCACCAGTTAGCAGGGTTGTCTTAATTCCAGCGTCAGCAAAACGTTGAACAAAGGCTTTGCTTTCTTTTCGGATAGGGTCGCGGTAGTAAAAGCTAGCGACATGCTTGCCATCAACCGACAGATAGACCGCCTGGTTTTCATCACTTTCTTTGCCTTGAACAAAAGCAGCACTACCTATCTTAACGATTTTGCCATTCCATATCCCTTCAATCCCTGACCCAATCACGTTTTGCACATCAGACACGATAAAGTCATCATTGGTAAAAGTTGCAAAAGAACGAGCGATAGGGTGGTTTGCATGAGCCTCTAAAGCTGCAGCTAGTGATAGACAATCTTTCTGTGGGAGATCACTAAGTACCTTTGTTTCACAGATCTCAATATCACCTTTCGTTAGAGTGCCTGTTTTATCTACAACTAAGTGGTTGATCTTACATAGTGTCTCAAACACATGGCCTTTACGAAGTAAAATGCCAAAATTACCCATTCTAGAGGTAGCACAAGTGAGTGCGGTCGGTGTAGCCAGAGATAGCGCACATGGACACGTAGCGACTAACACAGACAGCATGATCCAAAACGCATCATCTGGTTTTGTTTGATGCCAGTAAAACCAAGTACCAGCAGAGATAATAAGAATCACACCAACAAAGTAACGGGCGACAATGTCTGCAATTTCCGCAATTTTAGGTTTGGAGTGTTGAGCTTCATCTTGTAAACGCACGATGTTAGAAATCATTGAATCGGCCTTTGAGCTTACTACCTCAAGTTCAAATGATTCGTCTCCGTTTAGCGTTCCCGCATAAACAATATCGCCTTCTCGTTTCACAACGTGCACTGACTCACCCGTTAGCATGGATTCATCAATATGAATACGGCCTGAAATAACTTTACCGTCAGCGGGGATATGTTCACCAGGTAGAACGCGAATACGATCGCCAACTTTTAGCGTCTTCACGGGGATCTGATCACCGTCCAGCGTTGTAGCAATTGCAGGAATCAACTTAAGAAGGTTACCACTCGCTGCAGCAGCTTTGCGACGAGCTCGCATCTCTAAGAATCGACCTACTAACAAAAAGAAGGTAAACATCGAGATAGATTCAAAGAAGACTTCGCCTTGTTCAGTTACTGTTGCAACTAAACTTGCAACATAGGCAAAGATCAACGCGATAGAAACCGGGACATCCATACCAAGGGTTCGGCCTTTGATACTGCGCCATGCGTTTAAGTAAAATGGAAGAGCGGAATAAAGCAAAACAGGAGTAGCAAAAATCAAACTTACCCAACGAAAGTAACTTTTAAACTCTGGCTCTAAATCACCAAAGACTTCGAGATACAGTGCAACGGCGAGCATCATGACCTGCATGGTTGCTAAACCTGCAATACCTAGCCGATATAGATATTGCTTCATCATTCGATGGTAAGAGGCTTCTTGCTTATCTGCTTCAAAAGGTGCAGCTTTGTAACCAAGTTTATGAATAACGGAAAGGAGCTCGCTTAACCGTACCTGAGTTTTATCCCAGGCTAGTAACGCTCGATTGGTGGTTGTATTAACACGGATAGATACCAACCCGGCTGTATTGGAAACTTGCTTTTCGATTAACCACGCACAAGCGGCACATGAAACGCCTTCCAAAGAAAGGGTTACTTCAGAAACATTTTCGCGATTTCGTACGAATTCAGATTGTACATCCGCATTGTCATAATGAATTAAAGCTTGGAGTTGCTCTGGTACTAGATCTGCCTTTTCTGCAGGCGCAGTGCGGTATTGGTAATATGAGACAAGACCACTATCGACAATAGTCTGCGCCACAGTTTCGCAGCCCGGACAACACATGTCGCGAATTTCACCCAATATTTCTACTTTGAAATCCGTGTTGGCTGGTACATCTTCACCGCAGTGATAACAGGATTTACACATATGCTTACTTCATTAACGGTGTTGAAGAGGCAGGAAACTCAACTTTACCTTGGATCATCCATTGCTTGTCGTGTGGTTGTAGTTCAACAAACCATGGTCCTTGAATAGGTTCCTCAGCATTTAGTCGGTAATTACCAGATGCATCCGCTGTTACAAGCTTTGTGAAGTCACGATCAGGAAGAGTACGATGAGTGAAAGTGGCCGTTAGAGCAGGGTAATGAGGTAGCTTCCCTTTAGCGAAAACAATCACAACATTGTTATTTTCAGAGGAAATCTCAGCGTTAAGACCTAGGTCACGAGCGACATTCATTTTACTAATGTCGATATTAATGCCTTTGCCTTTTTTATAGTAATCCTCGGCGACTAAAGAAACAGAGTTGTTCGAGAAAACGACCACAGTAATCACAGTCCAAACTACGACAGTAAGAGGAAGGATGATTAGGAACCACGGCCAAAATTGTTTATACCAAGGCTTTACCATAAAAAAGTTCTCAACAGCTAAATGAAAAAAATGTAAGGCGTTAAATTTAAAGGAAAGACAGCCCCTATGAAAGGGGCTGTTATTGCTATGTTACGTAATATCTCAGTTACTTACTCTCTGAGTTACTTAAACTCCAGACATATGAGGCAACGAGCTGAACTTTATCTTCACCCAAAATGTCTTTCCACGCAGGCATTACGCCTGAGCGTCCGTTCATTACGGTTTCTGTTACAGCTGCACGAGAGTCACCAAATAACCAGTCTTGGTCTGTAAGGTCAGGCGCACCGACTGCAGGGTTACCCTTACCATCGGTACCATGACAAGCTGCACACACTACGAAGCGTGCTTTACCTGCCGCGGCTTCACGAGCATTTACTTTACGACCAGATAGACTAAGTGTGTAACTTACAACTTCTTGAACACCTTGCTCACCAAGGGCATCTTTCCATGCTGGCATTTGACCAATACGGCCGTGCATGATGGTTGTAACGATCGCTGCTGGCTCGCCACCATATAGCCATGCATCATCAGTCAGGTTAGGGAAGCCTTTCTGACCACGTGCATCAGAGCCATGGCATTGAGAACAGTTTTGCAAAAACAAACGCTGACCAACTTTTAATGCTTCAGGATCTTGCGCAATTTCAGGAATTGGACGTAGACCACTGTCATTGTGCGCAAGTTTACGGAATGCTTCGCCGAAGTAAGCGTCGGCATCATCCAGTTCTTTTGCATATTGGTTTAGTTGCTTGTTCTCTTGTGCTGCAGCGATGGCTTCTTTTGACTCTTCTAGTGAGCGAACGGTTTGAGCCGAACTCTGCCAGTTTAAAAAGCCCTTGAAGCTACCTAGACCTGGGAATAGGGCAAGGTAAACTGCTGCGAACACAAATGTGCTTACAAACAGGTAAGTCCACCACTTTGGTAGAGGGTTGTTTAGCTCGCGAATACCATCGTACTCGTGGCCCATGTCTTCCCCTTCCTCGACGCCCATTTTATCTTTAGCGCACCAAGTCAGGAGAATCGCACAGCCTACTAGCGTACCGACAGTAATCACGATAATCCAGAGACTCCAGAATGTAGTCATTACTTCTTCACTCCTTGGTTATTAGGGGTCTTTTGTTCTTCGTCAGCAAACACCAAGTTGGCATCTTCTTCAAAGCGTGCTTTACGCTTTTTACTAAATGCCCACCATACGATGCCAATAAAACTAGCGAAGAGTACAACGGTATAAATACTATGAATTGTACCGAAATCCATATGATCCCCTTACTTCATTGCATGACCAAGAGACTGAAGGTAAGCGATGATTGCATCCATCTCTGTTTTACCTTCTACTTCTTTAGCCGAATTCGCGATCTCTTCATCAGTGTATGGAACGCCGAACTGATCACGAAATAGCTCAAGTTTCTTCTGAGTTAGCTTACCGTCTAAAACGTTTTCAGCTAGCCACGGGAAACCTGGCATGTTTGACTCAGGTACAAGCTCACGAGGATCTAACAGGTGAACACGGTGCCATTCGTCAGAATAACGACCACCAACACGAGCTAAATCCGGGCCTGTACGCTTAGAGCCCCAAAGGAATGGGTGTTCCCAAACACTCTCACCAGCAACAGAGTAGTGACCGTAACGTTCAGTCTCTGAGCGGAAAGGACGAACCATCTGGCTGTGACAGACGTTACAACCTTCACGGATGTAGATATCACGGCCTTCCATCTCCAAAGGAGTGTAAGCGCGCAGATTTTCTACAGGTTCAGTCGTTTGCTTTTGGAAAATCAGAGGAGTGATCTCTACAAGAGCACCCCAACTGATAGCAAACACGATAAAAATAGCCAACAAACCGACATTACGTTCTAAGATTTCATGGCGATTATTAGAATTATTACTCATTCTTAAATCTCCTTATGCCGGATGTGGGATAGCTTTTAGGCTTTCTTTAGGTGCACTTACCGTTTTGTACGTGTTGTATGCCATTAGGAACATACCAGATAGGAAGATAAATCCGCCTAGGAAACGTACAAAGTAGAACGGATAAGACGCTTCTACAGATTCAACAAAACTGTAAGTTAGCGTACCGTCAGAGTTAACCGCGCGCCACATAAGGCCTTGCATTACACCAGAGATCCACATCGCAACGATGTAAAGAACGGTACCGATTGTTGCTAGCCAGAAATGCACATTAACTAGACCAACAGAGTACATACGCTCTTGGCCAAATAGGCGAGGTACCAAGTGATATACAGAGCCGATAGAAACCATCGCAACCCAACCTAACGCACCAGAGTGAACGTGACCAATGGTCCAGTCTGTGTAGTGAGAAAGTGCGTTAACCGTCTTAATCGACATCATCGGGCCTTCAAAGGTAGACATACCGTAGAACGACAGTGAAACGATTAGGAAACGTAGGATAGGGTCATAACGAAGCTTATGCCATGCACCAGATAACGTCATAATACCGTTGATCATACCACCCCAAGAAGGAGCAAATAGAACCAGCGACATAACCATACCTAGAGACTGAGTCCAGTCTGGTAGCGCTGTATAATGAAGGTGGTGAGGGCCTGCCCAAATATATAGAGAAATAAGTGCCCAGAAGTGAACGATAGATAGACGGTAAGAATAAACAGGACGTTCAGCTTGTTTAGGAACGAAGTAGTACATCATACCTAGGAAACCAGCGGTCAGTAGGAAACCTACCGCATTGTGTCCATACCACCACTGAACCATCGCATCCACTGCGCCCGAGTAAATCGAGTAAGATTTACCAAGTGACACAGGAATAGCCATGCTGTTCACGATGTGAAGTACTGCTACTGTGATAATAAAGGCACCGAAGAACCAGTTTGCCACATAAATATGTGACGTGTTTCGCTTCACTAGTGTGCCGAAGAACACCACCGCATATGATACCCATACTAGCGCAATTGCGATATCAATAGGCCATTCTAGCTCAGCATACTCTTTACCCGACGTTAAACCGAGAGGCAAAGTAATGGCTGCTGCCAGGATGATTGCTTGCCAACCCCAAAAGGTGAAGGCAACGAGTGGGCCACCAAAAAGACGTGTTTGACATGTGCGCTGTACAACATAATAAGACGTTGCGAACAGAGCACTGGTACCAAACGCAAAAATTACCGCATTAGTATGCAGTGGACGTAAGCGACTGTACGTCAACCACGGCGTATCAAAGTTTAGCTGTGGCCAAACTAATTGAGCGGCAATCAAAACACCAACAGCCATACCAACTATGCCCCATAAAATGGTCACAAGGGTAAATTGGCGAACGACTGTATAGTTGTAGTTTTGTTCAAGCTGCTTTACTTGGCTCATTTGCATGCTTCCAATTTCTAATTAACTACACTTTTACTTCCAACACGACTTGCGTCGTAACACCACCCAAGTAAACTCTAGAATTCAAGTGTTATCATCACCTTATTTCCATTGCTGACTTTAATAAAAAGTGGCATTTTCAGCGTGACACTATACTTGAATTAACAATTCAATGACAGGGTAGTAACCTTACTGGACCTCTGGAAATCATTTTTTATTTAAAAAGTTTGAAGTTTGTAACAAGGATATTAGTAATTATGCCTGCACAAAAGTTAACAAAGGCGCGACTTGCACAAATCTTAATCATGCTCAGTGTCTTAATAGGCGCATTTTTCTGGCGTACCTTTACACACGAGAGTGTTAATAGCGTTGACTGTTCACAAAAAGAACGATGCGATGTAACAATTGAAGGAGAAATAATCACGATTAATCGTGACTCAATGGGAATTTCGCTCGAAACGACAGAAAGTAGCACTCTAAAAATTGATCTAAATCAATCTGGTAATTTTATCAATCTCAACGAGAAGCATAAGTCAGTAGAATGGGACATCATGCCTGAATCGAAAAAAATCACCTTTAAAAAAGGTGAAAACATTGTTGTAGTTCAATTATAAATACGATCTATCACGAGATAATCGTAACTTATTAATGAAATTAACACCTTCTTACCTAGAGAAAATTGGTTGGAATGGTATAACAGCAGAGTGATATCCAATTATAAAATCGTATGCATTGCCAATCAGTTTTTACTCATATTAAAGATGAAGACTCAGCGATAAAAACGCTCAGATCCGAATTGACACAACAGAACTTGTCTTACGTGATGTGTTACTACACGGAAGAATACAATTTCGAGTTGATTCGAGAAGCGTTTCTTGCGCATTTTCCTAGTGTGCCTTTTCATGGCGCCAGTTCATGTCAAGCCGTAATGACAGATCAGGGCTTTCATACAGGCCCAGTAATTGCGGCACTTGCTGTTTATGATACAGGTCCTCATGCTTATGGTACTGGTATTTCTAATCACAACTCAGGTGACAGCGTCACCAAGGCTTTGGATATGGCCCTTGAGAATGCAAACCGTGTAGGAGAGGTACCAAACTTAATTCTACTTCATGCTACACCAGGGCAAGAGGAATCAATCATTGCGTCTATAGATGAAAGATTTGGAACTCTAATTCCAATTATTGGTGGTTCGGCCGCTGATAATAACATCGCTGGGAAATGGTCTGTGATAACCGCCCAAGGCTCTCAAACTTCAGGTTTAAGCTTAACTCTCTTTTACTCCTCTCAACCTGTTGATATCGCTTTTAGCGCTGGGCATACACCAACTAATATCAAAGGTGTTGCAACCAAGACCAACGATAGATGCTTACTTGAAATTGATAACGAACCTGCGCTCAATGTTTATAGAAGGTGGACAAATCACCAGGATAACCAAGTAGGTAAAGATAATATGCTGTTTACAAACTCGAGTGCTTATCCATTAGGGCGGATCGCAGGTCACCTCTATGATCGCCCATATTACAAGTTATCCCATCCGATCCGTGAGACGCAAGATGGTGGAATCGAGTTGTTTACACGAATAGAAGAGGGTGACGAGCTCACATTAATGAAAGGAAGTCGTGAGCATCTCGTTGCGCGCGCTGCAAAAGTCGTCAATGCCGCTTTTAACCAAAAATTAGAAGAGTCTCGAAAAATTGGAGTGATAAATATCTTTTGCGCAGGTCCCATGTTGCACTTAATGCAAGACATGAATAGCGTTTGTGAACAAATTAACCAAGAACTAGAACATTTGCCTTTTATTTGCCCTTTTACTTTCGGCGAGCAAGGTAGATTTATTGGTGGTGAGAATGGACATGGAAACCTGATGATTTCATCGGCTATATTCCATAAACCTTATGAAAGATAAATACTTAGACATATATCAACAGGAAGCGCTTCAAGAAGCGTTAGTTGAGCTAAAGCAGGCTAGACAAAGAGAACGACTACTCGCCGATGAAAACAAGGCCATTCTTTCCGCGATATCTGCGATGAGTGAGGCAAAGAATCGGCATGAGATATTTACGGGATTAAACAATGTCCTCAAAAAGTACATCAACTTCGATGATTTTATTGTACTGACTCGTGATGGTGAACGATATCCCTTCAAGACATTGATATCAACTAATAGCGTATTTGATAATGTATCCTGGTTACACGGTAACACCTATCAAAGAGCTCTCAATGGTGAATGCATTCTACTGTTCGAGCCAGATAAACTCGCTGAGTTTGTTAACTTAAACAGCTTTATAAAAAGCCATGTAAACTCGGTCGTTTTAACTGGTATACGTTCAGAAGTAACGCAAACCGTAATCCTACTTATTGGAGCTCAGAAAGGGCACTTTAGCATAGAGAATAAGGAAACCTTGAGGCGGTTTCGTCCCTTAATTGAAAGGGCGGTCATTGATATCGAGACCAAAGAGAAGTTACAACGTATCGTTGAGGTAAGAACAACTCAGCTCGCTAAAGCAAGAGAAGAAGCAGAGCTTGCGAACCGCTCTAAGTCGGAGTTCTTAGCGATGATGAGCCATGAAATAAGAACCCCTTTAAATTCCGTTCTTGGAATGCTAGATATACTGAAGCAATCAACCTTGTCAGAAGAACAAATTGATGCGTTGAGCCAAATGGAGTGCTCTGCAGAGTTACTTCTCGCGATAATCAGTGACATTCTTGATCTCTCTAAAATCGAGTCAGGTCGCTTTCAGCTCAATGAACAATGGATTAATTTAAGAGACACTGTCACTTTTGTTATTTCTCAGCAAAAACAAATAGCTAAGAAGAAAAATCTCCAATTTAAACTCAACTGTACTGTCACTAATGACAAACAATTTTGGATTGACTCCACGCGGTTATCTCAAATCCTGTTTAATCTAATAGGGAATGCAATAAAGTTTACAGACGAAGGTGAAGTAAAAGTTTCTGTATCTGAGCAAGATGCTGAACTTGTGATCTCAATATCTGACACTGGAATTGGTATATCTAAAGCAAAGCAAGAGCACTTGTTTACGGCATTTCATCAAGGAGACCGTTCCATCACGAGACGCTTTGGTGGTACAGGACTGGGACTCGCAATAACCAAGCATTTAGTTGAAATGATGCGTGGCAAGATTGCCGTTAAAAGTGACGAGCATGTAGGTTCAACCTTTACGATTTCGATTCCAGTTTTGACTCGTTGCAATCAAAATCGTCCAGTTAGAATCGAAACCAATCAACCGTCAAAAGCAATGGAACTTCTCGTCGTAGAAGATACCGAGTCGAATCAGTTCGTAATAAAGCTTATCTTAAATAAGCTTGGCCATAATGTTCATATCGCAAGCCATGGAGCAGAGGCATTAACATTTTTAGAGGAGAATGAGGATTTAATCGATTTGATTCTCATGGATGTCTCGATGCCGGTGATGGATGGAATTACCGCAACAAGACTTATTCGAGATAAAGGTTTCAGGACCCCAATTATAGCGTTAACTGCACATGCGCTAGAAAGCGATAGAGATAAATGCCTGGATGCCGGTATGGACGGATTCATTTCCAAGCCAGTTAGAAGACAAGATATCTTTGAAGCTATACAGTCATTTCAATAAGTAAAAAGGCGTTAATATAGATCTTAACAATCGATAGATTATTAAGATCTATATTAAGTATTTTATGGTAAATAACCATTATGTTTAATGCTCACCGTAAGGCCCTTAAATTTAAAATCTGCAGGGGAATAGGAGCATACTCAGACAACATTTAGCGTACGGCTATATGTGATTTAACATAACACATATAATGCGCACCAAGGGGTGTTTTGTTAACAAAGTCTAACTCTTTGATTAAGCCTTTCATAAGTGTCTGATAACCAAGCCGTAAATTTTAATTTTGTGAGTTTTAAACGTTTAAGTCGTTTGTACTATTACTGGCGATTGTTTCCCGCAATCTACAAAACTCGCCCAATACTCTTACCGCCACATTATGAGGCGTTCGGTTAAGGCGAAAAAACAAGAAAAAAATAATTTTAGTCTGTTCATCAAATTGCGAGCGTTGTCATGTTTCACGAATCATTCTGCACTCTATTCTGGCGCGAATTTAAAACCCTTAAGCAAGGCGCCGAGTTTTTTCACGTTACCAAGCCGACGGTTGTTCGTTGGTTAGATGGCACCGTTCCGGTGAATCCAATGGCGGAAAAACTTCTACTCATCAAATCACTTGGCTATTTGCCTAATGACATCCGTTGGTCTGGTTTTCGGGTTTGTGAGCAACGTGCGGTGTTAATCACGCCATCTGGTCGTGAGTTCAGCCCTAAAGAACTGGAAAGCTTTGTATTCTGGCGTGACGAACATCGTCAGTTTGTGGAAATGTACGGACACTTTGAGTATCCCAAGGTTTATCCTGCTAAGGAAAACGTCTTACCGTTTCGTGGCGGCCGTCGAATGAAAGCCGCCGAATGGGTTCCTAGTAAATCTAAGTTAAAGTAGATTAGTTGTGCTCTTTCAAGCGGAAAATTGAGTCCGAAAGACGCGTGCCTGCACCTACTAGTCGAGCTAAAACCTTTAATTGCTCTTGTATAACGATACTATCCGAAGGTACTGGGTAATTGAATGTATGGTCGATTTCACCCCATACTTCTTCAAATAACGTTCTAACTTGTAGTTCACAAGTTATATCACTATCGGCTCTAGGTTTAAAAACATAATGAACGCTTGTATAGAAGCTTTCTTTCAGCTCAGCTTCTAAATCTAGCTCTTTAAAGTATGCCTCGAACTCAGGATCCCAGGTATATGCTTTAGGGTCTTCATATAAAGCAAGTTCACCAGTCTCAACCAAAGACATTAGGCGTTGATGTATCTGAGAAAATTGATTTTGATACAGGTGAAGGATTCTTATGCCACAGATATCTGTAATGCGCTCAGTTACGTTTTCAGGAGTTATTGGCCCGTTTTGTTCCTCTTCTGGTTTTTGGGAGTCAGCTTCGTTTTTACGTGCTATTTTTTCGCGTAAGTGTTCTATGTCTTTAAAGCGTGACTTATAGCTATGAACATATTTCTTGAACACCGGGTCTCTGTTAATCAGTGAAATAATTTTGTCATGTAATAGCTCATAGAAGTGCATTTTTTCTTCAAGTTTTTTTTGAATACCTTCAAAATTTTCTTCTTGATTCATTATGAAGCACCTCTACCTATAGTTTGCTTAGACGATTCAATATATCGTCGGCTAATTGCAAATAGTTGTCTTTTGTTGAATAAAACTTCGCTTTATTACCACTGATTGTTTGTTTGTCCCCTCCCAGGTCTGCTTGATCTGGCACCGACCACATAGGAACTCTATACTTCTGAGCCATGGTCGGCAGTGTTCCATGTCCATATATAACAGCATTGTTTCCCATTGAATGCTGAAACGATTCTAAACCTAATGCAAAACAACCATCTGGCACGTGCTTTTGAATGGTCTCCGGTAACTTCTGGGCGTAGTTATAATGAGCCAGTGCAATTCCTAACTCATTGGAGGCATCACTACGCTTTTTCGCGTTGTAGACCGTGTAACCAAGAAGTTGTACAAAGCTAGCCGGAAAATAGCTTCGTTTAGAGTCAGTAAGCAGACCGTACATTGTGTCAAACTCACGCTTCCAAGCATTTAGCGCATTGCCAATGTTTTTGATACCATAGTCAGAAAACATGTCTGGAGCACAAGGAATCATAAATGCGTCTGCATTTGAGATTATTACTTTATTGAGAGCGCTCAAGCTTGGCGATGTATCAATTA
Source organism: Vibrio sp. D54 (assembly GCF_021728075.1). Classification (NCBI taxonomy): domain Bacteria; kingdom Pseudomonadati; phylum Pseudomonadota; class Gammaproteobacteria; order Vibrionales; family Vibrionaceae; genus Vibrio; species Vibrio sp. D54. The sequence goes on from NZ_JAKKCS010000011.1 coordinate 166,328, forward strand.
AGATAACTTCATAGCCATGCTCCGTTGCGTACTGCTCACACTTTTTACGTATTGCCGTAACTGTACGAAGAGCTTGAGGCTCGCCAAGAAACGCCTCACTCCATTGTTTGGAAATTTTGTTTTCAAACATATGCAGAGTTAGTCGTCCAGGTATTAAGCCGAGGTTATTATTAAGAGGAACAGGTGGTGGAAGTGTTTTTTCATCTGACTCACCATCTTCGACAGGTTTTAATAGGTAATGAATTGAATGGTATTTAGATTGAAATTCGATGAACTCATCACTACTCATAGAATTCTTAGCTGCTGAAAAATCTTCTATAAAGTCATCTTCACTCATCCAAATCTTTTCTAGCTGCTCTTCTGTTAAGCCATAAAGAGTTAGGTTTGATTGTGGGTCCAAATCTACAAGAAGCGTTTTCACCCCCCTTTCAGCGAGAGCTGCACCCAAATGATAAGTAAGAGTTGATTTACCTACTCCACCTTTATTGTTAAATACTGAAATTAATTTCATGTTCTTTCCGAATAGTACTTTTTATTTAGTTATGAGCTATCGAACTTACAACATAAACCAGCATAATAGCCATTAATTTCATATAAAAACGTGAACAAACCGAACCTTATCGTTAAGGTTCGGTTTTTGCCGTGGCTTTCATTGCTTACACTAACGGCAGCGCGACATCGAAAAAGTTCATGTATAGGTTTTGGCTAAAGAAGCCGCGAACCTGCGCGTTTGCCGTTGAGCTCACCATGCCAATGTTCGACATCGTGACGGTGCCATCATCGCCCAAGCTGAAATCGGTGTCCCGCGCTTGGAATTCAAACTCAAAGCCTTGGTTGCCCATGATGATAAACGACAGGTGTTTATCAATTGGGTAGCAGCCCTCAACGCAAGGTAGGAAAAAGGTTGGGTCTGCTTTTGAGAACTTCTTGGTGATAATGAACTCTTTTCCGATGCCTTGATTGGTGTAATTGAGTTTTGGCACTTGTCCGGCTTTGCCGTAGTACACCCCTGCACCTTCCACGGACAACACACCCCGCGCGGCGCTTTCGATGAAAAACGCACGTTTACGATAGTTAATGGTCGCTCCACCTTCGGCCAGACTTGGGATTTCAAGCCAGAACTCTTTTACGTCGTACAAACCCGCCGGAAGTTCAATGGTGCGTGACGCTCGGATACTGGTTGCGTTGCCGTCTCCGTCCAAATCACAAATACCAAAGCGAATCTTTTGCGGGCCACCTGCCTGACAACAGCGCACATAGGCGTAGTAGTTTTGCTCGCCATCTTCAATCAGCGTTGGCGTATCAAACTCTTGGAACAACACCGCATTGGCACCGTTACCCGTCATACCAAGACCACCAAACATAACGGCGTTACCATCCTTGTTTTGGTGTAGGTCGGCTGTGCCATATCGGCCGGATTTCACTTTGCAATAACTGATACTGCCGCCGTGTTGAACCTCAATGCTCCACGATGGACAAATGGGTTTTGCAATGCCTTTCATGAAGTTAAAAGATTTGGCTTTGTCTACCGCGTGGCCATACAAAATATCATTCGAAAGCGTTGCGCTGTAATACTCCGCAAAGCTTGGGTTTCGCAATAGGTTGTCAGGCGCATTGCCAGCAAGCGCCACTTCTGCCATGGCGCGCTCTAGATAGTCGGCAATGTGCTCGACTTTTTTATCCGTGCTTCCCGTTGGAAGCGGTTTAACTGAATCTGTCATGATAAATACTCTTTAATCTGTCTGTTTGGCCGTGAGCACCAACACGCTTTCGCGCACATCTTGCAGCCCTTGAGTAAGCTGTTTATTGATGGCGATTTGGTACTTCAGATTCATGCCGATAAGCACAAACATGACCAGCGACTCGGACGAAAACCCCAGACCCGATAAGGCGTTAATAAGGGCGTTTTCCATCCAAGCCC